>NZ_JAZHEE010000001.1:0-343558 GCF_036620675.1 Rosenbergiella sp. YN46 | reverse complement strand
CGGAACAGCCCACCGTATCGTCATATTCTGCCATTTTTGTTCTGAAACCGGGCGCCGGAGCCGCCTGTCACCCTCACGCCAGCCCTCTCCCTGAAGGGCGAGGGCGTTTCCCTGTAATGAACGGAACAGCCCACCGTATCGTCATATTCTGCCATTTTTGTTCTGAAACCGGGCGCCGGAGCCGCCTGTCACCCTCACCCCGGCCCTCTCCCTGAAAGGCGAGAGAGTTTCCCGGCAATGAACGGAACTGCCACCGCATCGTTATATTCTGCCGCTTTTGTTCTGAAACCAGGCGCCGGAGCCGCCTGTCACCCTCACCCCGGCCCTCTCCCGAAACGGGAGAGGGAGTTTCCCGGCAATGAACGGAACAGCCCACCGCATCGACATATTCTGCCGCTTTTGTTCTGAAACCGGGCGCCGAAGCTGCCTGTCACCCTCACGCCAGCCCTCTCCCTGAAGGACGAGGACGTTTCCCGGCAATGAACGGAACAGCCTAACGCATCGACATATTCTGCCGGTTTTTTGTTTCCGTTTTTGAACACTCCACGCTAATCCGCGATGAACCAAAAAAAAGCGTGGCTGGCGCCACGCTTTTTTTGTGTCCGGGAATAAAGGAAATTACTTCGCTTTACCCTGGTTGGCGACGGCTGCGGCTTTCGCGGCGATCTCGTCTGCATCGCCCAGGTAGTAGCGCTTGAGCGGCTTGAAGTTTTCGTCGAACTCGTACACCAGCGGCACGCCGGTCGGGATGTTCAGCTCCAGAATCTCATCTTCGCTCAGGTTATCCAGGTACTTCACCAGCGCGCGCAGCGAGTTACCGTGAGCGGCGATGATAATACGCTCACCGCTCTTAAGACGCGGCAGAATGGTCTGTTCCCAGTAGGGAACCACGCGGTCGATGGTCAGCGCCAGGCTTTCGGTCAGCGGCAGCTCCTGCTCGCTCAGCTTCGCGTAGCGCGGGTCATGGCCCGGATAGCGCTCGTCGTCTTTGGTCAGTTCCGGCGGGGTGACCGCAAAGCCGCGGCGCCACTGTTTAACCTGCTCGTCGCCGTACTTCTCGGCGGTTTCTGCTTTGTTCAGACCCTGCAGGGCGCCGTAGTGACGCTCGTTCAGTTTCCAGGACTTCTCCACCGGCAGCCAGTCCTGATCCAGCTGATCCAGGATGCTCCACAGCGTGTGGATGGCACGTTTCAGCACAGAGGTATAAGCGAAGTCGAAGCTGTAGCCTTCCTTCTTCAGCAGCTCGCCAGCGGCTTTGGCTTCACCTTTGCCTTTCTCGGACAGATCCACGTCGTACCATCCGGTAAAGCGGTTTTCCTGGTTCCACTGACTTTCACCGTGACGAACCAGAACCAGCTTAGTAACAGCCATAGTTTTACTCCTTCGTAAACCTGGTAGATTCAGATTAATTGATAACAATTCTCATTATATTGCCAGCAGGGCAATAACAGCAATGCCTGCCTTTAACATAGCGAAACCCGGCCGTGAATGTAAGGCAGATGTGACGGAGGCGTTGGTTTTTTAGTTGAATTGGCGTAAAACCAGGCGGAAATGCCCCCCGGATGGAGGGCATACAGAAATCAGCAGGGACTGAATTGATAAACGGTCAGGCTGTGATAAGTCTGGCCCGGGCGCAGTATCACTTCCGGCTGCGGCCATTCCGGGTGGTTGGGGCTGTCCGGCAGGAACTCGCTTTCCAGCGCCACGCCCTGGTAGTTGGCGTACTCTCCCTGCTCGCGGGCAGGGGTGCCGGCCAGGAAGTTGCCGGTATAGAGCTGAAGCGCAGGCGCGCTGGTGTAGACCGTCATCTGTAGCCTGCCGTCGGAAGACCAGAGGTGCGCCGCGGGCTGTGTGGCATCGCCCCGGGCATTGAGCAGGAAGGCGTGATCGTAGCCGCCCACCTTTTGCTGATCCTCATCATTCAGGAAGTCCTGGCCAATGGCTTTGCGGCTGCGGAAGTCGAATCCGGTACCGGTTACCGCGTGCAGTGCCTGGCCCGGAATACCGGCCGCATTGACCGGCAGGTACTGGTCGGCCAGCAGTTGCAGCTCATGGTGGCGGATATCGTTCTGTTCGCCGTCGAGGTTGAAGTAGGCGTGGTTGGTCAGGTTTACCGGGCAGGGTTTATCCACCTCTGCGCGATAGGTGATCTCCAGTCGGTTATCCCCGGTGAGCTGATAGAGCACCGTGGCGCACAGTTTACCGGGGAATCCCTGGTCGCCGTCCGGCGACGTCAGGCTGTAGAGCACTTCATGCTCGTTCTGGCGCTCGATCATCCAGCGCTGCTTGTCGAAGCCCTGAGGCCCGCCATGGAGCTGGTGTTCACCCTGACTGGGCGTCAGACTGACTTCGCTGCCGTTAAGCACGAAACGGCTGTTAGCGATACGGTTAGCATAACGACCAATGCTGGCGCCCAGGAAGGCGCTCTGCTGCAGATAGTCTTCCGGGCTGGCGCAGCCCAGCAGGGTTTCACGCACGCTGCCGTCCGGCATCGGCACCCGGCAGGAGAGCAGCGTCGCGCCCCAGTCGGTGACGGTGACGACCATACCCGCGCTGTTACGCAGGGTGGAGATGCGCCAGGGCTGTCCGTCCGGCGCCAGTTGAGGGGTTTCCTTTAGCATAATCCTGCTCCTTCTGACGCTTTACAGACATAGAATGTCTCTTTGATGCCGGTACGGGCGTGATAGCTGTCGGCCACCGCCTTCTTAACTTCGGGAACCAGAGCCTCCGGCACCAGGGCCACCACGCAGCCGCCGAAGCCGCCGCCGGTCATACGCACGCCGCCGCGCTCGCCGATCGTCTGTTTGACTATCTCCACCAGGGTGTCGATTTGCGGTACGGTGATTTCAAAGTCGTCGCGCATCGAGGCGTGGGACTGCGCCATCAGCTCGCCCATGCGCTTAAGATCGCCACGCGCCAGCGCCTCGGCCGCCTCAAGGGTGCGGGCGTTTTCGGTCAGGACGTGACGTACCCGTTTGGCGACCAGCGGGTCCAGTTCGCTGGCCACCGCATTAAACTGCTCCAGCGAGACATCGCGCAGCGCCTTCTGCTGGAAGAAACGGGCGCCGGTTTCGCACTGTTCGCGGCGGGTGTTGTATTCGCTGCCCACCAGCGTGCGCTTAAAGTTACTGTTGATAATTACCACCGCTACGCCCTGGGGCATCGGCACCGCTTTGCTGCCAAGGGAACGGCAGTCGATCAGCAGTGCATGGTCTTTCTTACCCAGTGCTGAGATCAGCTGATCCATAATGCCGCAGTTACAGCCGACAAACTGGTTTTCCGCCTCCTGACCGTTCAGCGCCAGCTGGGCGCCATCCAGCGCCAGATGGTACAACTGCTGGAACACCTTGCCGACCGCCACTTCCAGCGACGCCGAAGAGCTCAGGCCCGCCCCCTGGGGGACGTTGCCGCTAATGACCAGATCGGCGCCGCCGAAGCTGGCGTCGCGTTTTTGAAGATGTTTCACCACGCCGCGCACGTAGTTAGACCACTGCTGGCTGTCGTGGGCGAGAATAGGGACGTCCAGCGAAAACTCATCGCGCTGGTTATCATAATCAGCGGCAATCACGCGCACCAGACGGTCGTCGCGCGGTGCGCAACCGATCACCGTCTGGTAATCGATGGCGCAGGGCAGTACGAAGCCGTCGTTGTAGTCGGTATGTTCGCCAATCAGGTTGACGCGGCCCGGAGCCTGGATGATATGGGTGGCCGGGTAGCCAAACTGTTCGGCAAACAGGGTACGGGTTTTCTCTTTCAGATCCATTATTGTTCTCCCGATTCACGGAAATGCACATCGCTGACCGCGCGCAGTTTTTCTGCGGCCTGTTCGGCGGTTAAATCACGCTGGGTTTCCGCCAGCATCTCGTAGCCCACCATAAACTTACGCACCGTGGCGGAGCGCAGCAGGGGCGGATAAAAATGGGCATGCAGCTGCCAGTGGACGTTCTCCTCGCCGTTAAAGGGGGCGCCGTGCCAGCCCATAGAGTAGGGGAACGAGCACTGGAACAGGTTATCGTAGCGGCTGGTTAACTTTTTCAGCGCCAGAGCAAGACTCTGGCGTTGGGCCAGCGTGAGGTCGGTTATGCGCCGGACGTGCGTCTTTGGCAGTAGCAGGGTTTCGAATGGCCAGGCCGCCCACCAGGGCACCACCGCCAGCCAGTGTTCGGTTTCGACCACCGTGCGTTTGCCGTCCGCCAGTTCGCGCCGGGCATAGTCGAGGAGCATCGGCGAGCCGTGTTCGGCGTAGTATGCGCGCTGGTTGTCATCTTCCCGGGCCGCCTCGTTAGGCAGGAAGCTGTTGGCCCATACCTGACCGTGGGGGTGCGGGTTAGAGCAGCCCATGGCCGCGCCTTTATTTTCAAAGACCTGCACCCAGGGGTAGCGCTGGCCCAGCTCGGCGGTCTGCGCCTGCCAGGTTTTTACCACCTCTTCCAGCGCCGCCAGCGGCAGTTCGGGCAGGGTTTTGCTGTGATCCGGTGAAAAGCAGATCACCCGGCTGGTGCCCCGGGCGCTCTGCAGGCGCATCAGAGGATCGCTGTCCGCCGGAGCGTCAGGCGTATCGGTCATCAGTGCCGCAAAGTCGTTAGTGAAAACGTAAGTCCCGGTGTAGTCTGGATTTTTGTCGCCGGTGACCCGCGTATTACCCGGGCACAGGTAACAGTCGGGATCGTGCTGCGGCAGCGTCTGGCTGGCGGGGGTTTCCTGCGCCCCCTGCCAGGGACGCTTAGCGCGATGGGGCGAAACCAGGATCCACTGCCCCGTCAGGGGGTTGTAGCGGCGATGTGGATGATCGACCGGGTTAAATTGCGGCATGATGATGTCCTTAGAGCCTACTCCAGTTAGGCGTTATTGTTGCAGTCAGTCTGGACACGGACAGCGCGCAGGAACTGAAGCGCACATGTAGTACGCGAGGATGATTCGCTACGCTCACCCCTTCGGGGCCGTGCCTTTCGGCACGTTAAAGGCTAACGCCTTTTTTCGGGCACTGCCCGGGGCCAGAATGGCAAATAAAATAGCCCTAATGGTATGGGCTCTTAGTCCGGGTAACCCTGAGGGTGGCGTGACTGCCAGCGCCAGGTGTCCTGCGCCATCTCGTCCAGAGAGCGAGTGACGCGCCAGTTGAGTTCTTTATCGGCTTTGGTGGCGTCGGCCCAGTAAGCGGGCAGATCGCCGTCGCGGCGCGGTGCGAAGTGATAGTTCACCGGTTTCCCGCAGGCGCTGCTGAAGGCGTTGACCACATCCAGTACGCTGCTGCCGACGCCGGCGCCGAGGTTATAGATATGGACCCCCGCTTTGCCTGCCAGTTTCTCCATAGCCGCGACGTGGCCGTCGGCCAGATCCATCACGTGGATGTAATCGCGTACGCCGGTACCGTCTTCGGTGGGGTAATCGTTACCGAAAATCGCCAGAGATTCGCGACGTCCTACCGCCACCTGAGCGATGTAGGGCATCAGGTTGTTGGGGATCCCCTGCGGATCTTCGCCCATATCGCCTGACGGATGGGCGCCGACCGGGTTGAAGTAACGCAGCAGGGCGACGCTCATTTCAGGAACGGCCTTCTGCACGTCGGTCAGAATCTGTTCGACCATCAGCTTGCTACGGCCGTACGGGCTGGCCGGATGGCCGGTGGGGAAGCTTTCCACGTAGGGGATCTTTGGCTGATCGCCGTAGACGGTGGCAGAGGAGCTGAAAATGAAGTTGGTGACGCCAGCGGCTCGCATGGCGCTGACCAGTTTCAGAGTGCCGGTAACATTGTTGTCGTAGTACTCCAGCGGCTTCTGGACCGATTCGCCCACCGCCTTCAGACCGGCGAAGTGGATGACGGAATCGATACTATGATCGCGAAAGACTGTGGTCAGCAACGCTTCGTCACGGATGTCGCCGTCGATAAACAGCGGCTTTTTTCCACCCAGGCGTTCGATGACCGGCAGTACGCTGCGTTTGCTGTTGCAGAGGTTATCCAGAATCACCACATCGTGACCCTGCAGCAGCAGCTGTACGCAGGTATGGCTGCCAATGTAACCGCTACCACCTGTTACCAGAACTCTCATTATTTGCTCCATTAGGCTTGGGTTATGAACTAACCATAGCATACCAGAAGGGGTAAAAGTGTGACATGGGCTAAATTAGTGGAATCGTTTACACCACGGATAACCCGTCGAAGACCAGAAAAAAAAGCATTATAAATCAATAGTGGGAAGCGGGGATTGCGGCAAGTCTTAAATGTTGCGAGCGGTGCAGCGGGGCGCGCCGCTCTGTAGCGGTTACAGCGCCTGAAGCTGATAGCGATAGCCGTCGCCGTCGGGCACAAAACTCAGGCGGTGGGTGATACAGGCCGGCGCGTCTTCGGCGTGATGCGAGACGAACAGCAGCTGGGTTTCCCCTTCGCCAATCAGAATATCGACAAAGCGGCGCACCAGCTGGCGGTTAAGGGGATCCAGCCCCTGTAGCGGCTCGTCCAGAATCAGCAGCGTGGGGTGTTTGACCAGGGCTCTTGCAATGAGCACCAGCCGTTGCTGGCCCCAGGAGAGGCTATGGAACGGCGCATTGGCCGTGTCGTTATCCATGCCCAGCAGGGCCAGCCACGCCCGGGCCAGTTTGTGCTGGCGATCCGATGCCGCCTGGTAAAGACCAATGGAATCATACCAGCCGGAAAGCACCACGGTCAGTACCGAAGCGCTGACCCGGTATTCCAGATGCAGGCTGCTGCTGACGTAGCCGATATGCTGTTTGATGTCCCAGATGGTTTCGCCGCTGCCGCGCCGGCGGCCGAACAGCGTCAGATCGTTACTGTAACCCTGGGGGTGATCGCCGGTAATCAGGCTAAGCAGCGTGGATTTTCCGGCGCCGTTCGGGCCGATGATTTGCCAGTGTTCACGCGGGTTCACCGTCCAGTCCAGGTGGTTGATAATCGGGCGATCGTTATATGACACCACCCCATCGCGCAGGACGATCCGCGGCGTATCATCAGAGAGGACGGGGCGATCGCCGGGATCGTCCATCTCCGGCAGTTGGGTCGCGCCCAGCTTCTCGCTCCAGGCCAGTTGGGCGATCAGCGCCTGTTCCAGCAATTGGGCCCGGGGGCCGACGTCGTTCAGGGTACAGTCGGCCAGTACCCCGGCGTGCTCCACGAACGGCGGAATATCGTCGAAACGATTGAGGATCAGTACCAGGGTGTAGCCATGGCTGTTTAGCTCGGCCAGCAGCTCTGCCAGTTGCTGACGCGAAGCGACATCCAGACCGTCGAACGGCTCATCGAACACCAGTAGATCCGGCTGAGCCATCAGCGCCCGGCACAGCAGGGTTTTGCGGGTTTCGCCGGTGGAAAGGTACTTAAAACGCCGGCCCAGCAGATGTTCGATTCCAAAGCGCCCGGCCAGCTCCCGGGCGCGGGCCTCGTCGTGAACCTCGTCCTGGATAATCTCCAGAGTTGTGCGGCCGGTATCGTCTTCGTCCGGCCCCAGCAGATCGGTGTTATTGCGCTGCCACTCATCGCTGACCAGCTTTTGCAGCTGTTCGAAAGAGAGACGCACGGTGCGGGTGAAATCCGACTGATAGCGGCCGGAAAGCAGCGGTAGTTCGCCGGAGAGCGCCCGGGCGAGGGAAGATTTGCCGCTACCGTTGGTGCCGACGAACGCCCAGCTTTCGCCAGCATGCAGGCGGAGATCGGCAATGGACAGGGTACGGGTATCGCTAAGGTGAAACGTGCCTTGCAAAATTTGCAACACAGACATCTTACATCCCATTTTTTGCAGTGATTAACGACAGGGATACGTGTTGCGGCGCTTAAAGTCAATGGTGCCGTTGGATTTCGTTAAGAGGACGGGGTATGCCGCTATCATTGGTAACCTGTGACACTCTTAAGCTCAGGCGACTTGTTATCTGGGAAATGACGCCAGAATGGATTATTTCATGACAATGAGTCATGAGCTTCAGGAGTCGTTATCTGATTATTAAAAAAGGGGATGGATTTTTCCTGCTGGTATAACGTGGATCGGCTTTTCAGACACCGGGTCTGTTATGGGTGAGGGGCGGACGCTACCGGGGGGGCAGTCCAATGTGCTAAAAACAGAGTGGATTTGTCCCTTATGAGCGATCAGCGGACGTCCGGATCAGAATACTAAGAAGCTGAACGCAGGTCTTCTGACGAGGCTCTGGTATCCTCCACCATTACTCGTCTGCTCATATATCTTACAGGCGTCCCGACAGATCGTGATTTCAGCCCTATTTAGCAAAACGGCAGAGCTGATAGGCTCTGCCGAACCGTCAGGGGCGGTGTTCTGAGCCTGTGGCTGGAGCCAATGACAAGACTGCATCTACAACCGGCCCTGACTTGTTATGTTTTACTGCATATGAATATCTTCATCAGTAAGTTCTATCCATCTTTAATAGCATTCAGACAATCCCTGATGGGTTTGAAATGCGTATCCGCCAGCCCTTGTCCGCACCCTGCTCCATAACCTGCGTGGCGATACCGTGCTCAACGCGTTGAGTGCCGTCATCTGAAGTCGTCGTCAGCGACCAGTCGATGAGAGCGAGAACGAGATCACCAGCAGAGATGAGAGTACGTATCTGGTTCCTGATAACCGGCCGTGATGCTGTGAGCGTGATTAAAGCCATCCGTAGTGCTTCAGGATTACTTTCAATGACAGCACCATCAGTCATTTTCATGGTGGCGCGGTTACTGAAAACAGACATTAAGTTATCAATTTTTCCCTCATTAAATGCTTCATCAAAGGCGGCGATGGTTTCACCAGGTGAGTGATAAACCGCGGCACTCTTTTCAATCGATGCAGCGAAGGCAGATATGCAACTGGCGATCTCACCGGGTGATTCAAGCGGTGAAAGGTGTCCCGTACCGGGAATAATATACATCGCTGCGTGAGGAATACGGGGTAGCAACTCTCTTTGCAAAGTTTGCGGGGTATCGACCCGGTCCAGTTCTCCTGAGATGACTCTGACCGGAACATTAATGGAGGCGACTTCCCGGGTGATGTCTTCGCTGATCGCTACACCGGGCCAGCCTGCTTTGGCTCCGGCTGACGCTCTTAAACTGTCCTCGATGACCTGCTCTCGAAGCGCGGGTCTGAGCGGCCGCGCCGTCAGGACATTGTCGATGACAAACCCGACTGATTCGCGGCTGTTATAGGCGCTGGATAGTCTGTCGCGCTCCTCTGAGGAAAGCAGCATGGGGGAAGGTGGGGAGGGTGCAATGAGAACCAGACCCTCAAGCCCTTCGGGCTGGCGCGATGCCATCAATTGGGCGACCTTTCCCCCCATCGAATGGCCTACCAGAATGTAGCGTTTAAGCTCAAGCGCCGAAATAACGCCTTCGGCATCCCGTGCAAGGTCTTCAATCCTGTATCCGGATTCGGGAGCATCTGACAAGCCCCAGCCACGATGATCGATGGCAACCGTGCGGTAGCGGTCTGGTAAATGACCTGTCACGCTCTCCCATGTACGGGATGAGCCGCCATAATAGTGTAAAAAAACCAGCGCAAGTTCACCGCTGCCCTGTAGCTGTACATTGATACCCGTATTGTTCACGTTAATTTTCATCGTTTCACACCTCCTGAGGAATGAAAACAATGTTAATTACAGCCTCAATTAATGATAATCCGTGAAATTATATCGATAGACGATACTCAAATTATCGAATGGCGGGATTTAATGGACAGATTTATCAGCATGCAGATTTTCATGGCGGCAGTGGAAGAGGGAAGTTTTGCGGCGGCCGCAAGACGTTTTAAGCTTTCAGCGGCAATGGCAGGAAAACATGTCAGTGCTATCGAATCCGATTTAAATGCCCGGCTTATTCAGCGTTCAACGCGCCGTCTGAGCCTGACGGATGTGGGGCAGCGATATTATGAACGTTGCAAAGTTATTCTTGAGGCTGTGGAAGATGCGAACAGAGAAGCGAGAGATGTCCAGGCGACACCGCGAGGGTTACTTCGCATTGCTGCGCCGGTCGCCTTCGGTGCAATGCATCTTGGAGCGATCGTGTCACGCTATCTGGAACAATTTCCGGAGGTCAGTCTGGATGTTGTGCTTGAAGATAAATTCGCAGACCTGCTTGAAAATCGAATTGATGTTGCCATCAGGGTTGGGAGACTTGACGATCCGTCGCTGGTTACCCGGCGGCTGGCGCCCTGCAAGATGGTTTTATGTGCATCACCAGAGTATCTGAAAAAACATGGCACACCAGAGACGCCGGAAGATATTTCCCACGCGCCGCGTCTGGCGTTCAGCCAGGCGGTTTCAGCGGGAGACTGGACAATTTGCGACCCTGCGGGCAGTTTGCACCGTATCGAAAGTGCATGCCGAATCACGTCCAATAATATTCAGTTGCTTCTGGAATCCGCCCTGGCCGGAACAGGCATAGCATATGGTCCCAGTTTTGTTTTTTGTGAGCATATAAAACAGGGCAGACTAATTGAGCTGCTGCCAGGGTACAAGACAACGGAACTTACCATTCAGGCAGTGTATCCCAGTGCGATCCGCATTCCTTTCAAGGTTCGTAGCTTTGTAGATTTCATTGCCGAAGCTTTAAGAGATACACAGCTGTAAAGAGAGAAAAAATGAAATATACGTTCAGTAATGTCAGCTATTGGCACAGAGCAGAACCCAGCCTTCCCCCAATTAATAGCGCTTTTAGCAGCCCGGCAAGCCAGCACCAGTATAAAGCGGTGCGCGCGCCGGGCTTCCCTGATACGCGTGCAGAGATTCAGCAGAGAGTGGCGATAATCACCTTATCGGCGTTAAAAAAGGCGGTGACCTCTTCTCCTTCCTGAAGCTGCTCCTGGGCCACCCGGTCGTTGGGCAGGGTGGCGCACAGCGTCTGGCCGTCGGGCAGGGCGATCAGCGCTTCGGTCTGCTGGGGGCCCTGTTCCATACTGGCCAGGGTGCCGGTCAGGCAGTTATCGGCAGAGGCTGCCTCCTGCGGGTGGCGGGTGACGTCGATCCACGGCGCTTTAATCAACACCAGCACCTCTTTGCCCGCTTCCAGCCCCAGCCGTTCGCCGCTGCGGTGAGTCACGGCGGCGTTGATGCGGGTTTTGCCATCGGCCAGCAGAATGGCGACATGCTGCTGAACCTGTTGATGGTCGCGGTGTAGCACGGTGCCGAACAGCTGGTTACGGGCGCTGGTTTGCAGTGAAAAACGTGAAATGGCGGCCAGCAGGCTGTCCAGCGGCAGGGCGTCGTCACGCAATGCGTCAAACGCTTTCTGCTGAATCTGGGCCAGTAGATCGTACAGCTGCAACAGGCGCTTTCCGCGGGAGGTCAGCAGCGCGCCGCCGCCTCCGCGCCCGCCGGTGGCGCGTTCAACCAGCAGCTCGTCGCTAAGCTGATTCATTTCGTTAATGGCATCCCAGGCGCTTTTGTAGCTGATACCGGCGAGTTTAGCCCCCTGGCTGATTGAACCGGTGTTGTCTATCTGCTTGAGCAACGCAATGCGCCGCGGGTCGGCGAACAGCCGCTGCTGGAGTTTCAGCGTTAACAGAATTTCAGCCTGCATAACCTCGATCCCGATAGGTAAAAGGCCATTGTCGCCGATTGCGCGCGGTGGGGCAATTCGCACAAAAGGCAATACCTTTTCGCTAAATGCCGTTAGAATGGCCCTTCACGATATGCTGGAGGCAACCATGTTTGAATTGATTAAAAGCCTGGCGTTCGCTGTTATCATGGT
The DNA here is from genome assembly GCF_036620675.1 of Rosenbergiella sp. YN46. Classification (NCBI taxonomy): domain Bacteria; kingdom Pseudomonadati; phylum Pseudomonadota; class Gammaproteobacteria; order Enterobacterales; family Erwiniaceae; genus Rosenbergiella; species Rosenbergiella sp. YN46. The sequence continues at coordinate 331,872 of NZ_JAZHEE010000001.1, read as the reverse complement.
GCCCGTGGTGATGGCTGTCATTCTGGGTCTGATCTACGGTCTTGGCGAAGTGTTTAACATCCTTTCCGCCGTAGGGCACCGCGACGGCTCTTCAAAGCGCAACAACGCCTGATTTCCCTCAACGCCCGGCGCAGCCGGGCGTTTTGCCATCCAAAACTTATTCTTGCTCAAGTAAAGATGAAAAGCGCCGATAACTCCTCTATGAAAAGCATAGCGCTGTCGTTATATTGACTCCTACATAACGAAACAGTGGAGAATAGTATGTCAATTTCATGGGGACGTCTGGCGCTGGGCGCGGCATTAACTTTCAGCGTGGCAGGGCAGAGCGTGGCCGCTGAAAAAGTCACGGTCTTTGCGGCGGCGTCGCTGACTAACGCCCTGCAGGATATCGCCGCGCAGTATAAAAAAGAGAAGCAGGTGGATGTTGTCGCCTCTTTTGCCTCTTCTTCTACCCTGGCGCGCCAGATTGAAGCCGGGGCGCCGGCGGATCTCTTCATCTCCGCCGATCAGAAATGGATGGGCTATGCGGCAGACAAAGGCGCTATCGATACCGCAACCCGTAGTACGCTGCTCGGCAACAGCCTGGTGGTGGTGGCGCCGAAGGCGAGCCCCCAGACGTCATTTTCGGTGAATGAAAAGACCGACTGGATTAAGCTGCTGGATGGCGGTCGTCTGGCGACTGGTAATCCGGATCACGTACCGGCGGGTATTTACGCCAAAGAGGCGCTGACCAGACTGGGCGCCTGGAAGACTCTGGCGCCGAAGCTGGCCCCGGCCGAAGACGTGCGCGGCGCGCTGGCGCTGGTGGAACGCCGCGAAGCGCCGCTTGGTATCGTCTACGGCTCCGATGCGGTGGCCAGCAAAGGGGTTAAAGTGGTGGCGACTTTCCCGGAAGATAGCCATAAAAAGGTCGAGTACCCCATGGCCGACGTGAAGGGACACAAAAACGCCAGCGTTGAGGGCTTTCGCGAATACCTTAAGGGGCCCGAGGCATCGGCAATCTTTAAACGTTATGGATTTACGACGCGTTGATGATTTTAAGCGATCCCGAATGGCAGGCGCTGCTGTTAAGCCTGCGAGTTTCTTCTCTGGCGGTGCTATTCAGCCTCCCGTTCGGGATTCTGTTCGCCTGGGTTCTGGTGCGCTGCCGCTTTCCGGGCAAGGCGCTGCTCGACGGCATTATTCATCTGCCGCTGGTATTGCCGCCGGTCGTGGTGGGCTATCTGCTGCTGGTGGTGATGGGGCGCCATGGCCCGGTGGGCAGCTTTCTCTGGCAATGGTTCGGCATCAGCTTCGCCTTTAGCTGGCGCGGCGCCGTACTGGCCGCGGCGGTAATGTCGTTTCCGCTAATGGTGCGGGCTATCCGACTGGCGCTGGAAGGGGTGGATATACGTCTTGAACAGGCGGCGCGCACCCTGGGCGCCGGGCGCTGGCGGGTATTCTGCACCATTACGCTGCCGCTGACCCTGCCGGGCATTATCGTTGGCACCGTGCTGGCCTTCGCCCGCTCGCTGGGGGAGTTCGGCGCCACCATTACCTTCGTCTCCAATATTCCGGGGGAAACCCGAACTTTGCCCTCAGCCATGTATACCCTGATTCAGACTCCGGGCGGGGAGGGCGCCGCCGCGCGCCTGTGCGTGATTTCCATCGTGCTGGCGCTGGTTTCGCTGCTGGTTTCTGAATGGCTGGCGCGTCGCAGCCGACAGCGGATGGGAGGATAACCGTGCTGGAACTCGATTTTGTGCAAACCCTGGGCAGCCACCGGTTACAGGTGAAGGAAAGCCTGCCCGGAGAAGGGATTACCGCGGTTTTCGGGGTGTCCGGCGCTGGTAAAACGTCGCTTATTAATGCCATCAGCGGTCTGACGCGCCCCCAGCAGGGGCGCATCGTGCTGAATGGACGGGTACTGAGCGATAGTGATAGCGATACCTTCCTGGCGCCGGAAAAGCGGCGCATCGGCTACGTTTTTCAGGACGCCCGGCTGTTTCCCCACTACCGGGTGCGGGGCAATCTGCGCTATGGCATGGCGAAGAGTATGGCCGGACAGTTCGATAAACTGGTGGCGCTGTTGGGCATCGGGCCGCTGCTTGAACGCTTCCCCTGGTCGCTGTCGGGCGGCGAGAAACAGCGGGTCGCCATTGGGCGTGCGCTGCTGACGGCGCCGGAACTGCTGCTGCTGGATGAACCTCTGGCGTCGCTGGATCTTCCGCGTAAGCGTGAGCTATTGCCGTATTTGCAGCGCCTGGCCCGGGAGATCCATATTCCGATGCTCTATGTCAGCCATTCGCTGGAAGAGATTCTGCATCTGGCCGATAAGGTGCTGGTGCTGGATAACGGTGAAGTCAGGGCCTTCGGTACGCTGGAAGAGGTGTGGAGCAGCCCGGTGATGCACCCCTGGCTACCCAGAGAGCAGCAGAGCAGCGTGCTGAATGTGAAGGTGCTGGAACATCATGCGCATTACGCCATGACCGCGCTGGCGCTGGGCGATCGTCCGCTATGGGTAAATCGCCTGGATCTGCCGCCGGGCAGCCCGTTGCGCATTCGTATTAACGCTCAGGATGTATCGCTGGCGCTGCGTCATCCGGAAGCCAGCAGCATTCGTAACGTGCTGGCGGCGCGGGTGGAGGAGTGTTACGAAGAAGAGGGCCAGGTAGAGGTGATGCTGAGCGTTGGCACCCACCGTCTGTGGGCGCGCATCAGCCCCTGGGCCAGAGATGAGCTGGATATCCAGCCGGGGCTGTGGCTCCACGCTCAGATCAAGAGCGTTTCGATTACAGCAGGTGGCGGCGGATAGCGTCAGCGATGCTGTTCTCTTCATTAGTGCCGATAGTGATATCGGCACGTGCCTTAATGGCGTCATCGGCATTGCCCATGGCGAAGCCGATACCGGCAGGCTCAAGCATACTCAAATCGTTATAGTTATCCCCGAAGGCCACCACCTGGCTCATGGTCATTCCCTGTGATTCCACCCACTGCGCCAGACGCCTGCCTTTGCTGTTGCCTGACTGAGCGACGTCGACCTGATCGTGCCATGACCATTCGCAGGCAAGGTTCAGTTCGCCTTCCAGCAGCGCAGTGGTTTCCTGCAACCGGGAAATGCTCTCGCCGGTCAGGGCGAATTTCCAGATAGCCCGTGCAGAACGGGCGGCATCGCGCAGCGAATCTACCTGGCGAAAGGTGGGGCGCTGATCTTCCGGCAGCGACAGCGCCCAGTTGCGGGTGCGCTCCACGTGGCCGGTGGGGGTTTCATACAGCATCTCGTCGTCCACGTACATCAGGCCGTGGATCTGCCGGGACTCCAGCAGATCCAGGGTGGCCAGCGCCTGACTGGCGCTGAGTGGATCGGCAGCCAGCACCCGCTTAGCCGGGTAGTCGTACAGATAAGTGCCGTTGCAGCAGATGGCCGGAGTGGTCAACGCCAGCGCCCGGTAAAAGGGGTGAATGGCGACGTGGTGACGACCGGTGACGATCAGCACCTGATAACCCGCTTCCCGGGCCTGTTGCAGCGCTTCCAGCGAAGCGGGCAGAATGGTTTTTTGCGGCGTCAGTAGGGTGCCGTCAAGATCGAGCGCAATAACGCGATAAGTCATAGGAGTCCTGAAGTCTCGGTAACCAGAAGCCGCCAGTATGACATACCCTGGCGCCGCTGTGTTAGATGGCGCACTGACGGAAAAACGGGCCTGTATCTGCCATTCTTCAAGCGCCAGGAGATATCTACCCGCAACGCGAATTATTCAGGATAGCGACGTTTGTGGCAGCGCACCCCGCGTCAGGATATGCTAATTTGTTGATTTGCTATCGCGTAATTCCTGTAGAAGGTGCCCGTTATGAAACAAACTGTCTATATCGCCAGCCCTGAAAGCCATCAGATCCACGTCTGGCGCCTGGAGGAGGGCGGCAGTCTGAAACTGCTGCAGGTGGTGGATGCGCCGGGGCAGGTTCAGCCTATGGTGGTCAGCCCGGATAAAGGCTGGCTCTATGTCGGAGTACGTCCGGAGTTTCGGGTCGTCGCTTACCGAATTGCGCCGGATGACGGAACCCTGAATGAAGCCGGGGAAGCGCTGCTGCCGGGTAGTCCGACCCATCTTTCCACCGACCATGAAGGTCGATTCCTGTTCTGCGCCTCATACAATGCGGGCTGTGTCAGCGTCACGCCCCTGAAAGATGGCCGCCCTCAGCCGGTTATCGATAAAGTGGAAGGTCTGGACGGCTGCCATTCCGCCAATATTTCACCGGATAACCGCACCCTGTGGGCGCCGGCGCTGAAGCAGGATCGCATCTGCCTGTTTACCCTGAGTGATGATGGCTACCTGGCGCCCCAGGAGCCTGCCGAAGTCATGACAGTGGAAGGCGCCGGGCCGCGCCATATGGCATTCCACCCTAACCGTCAGTACGCTTACTGCGTAAACGAACTGAATGGTACTGTGGATGTGTGGGAATTACGCGATCCCCGTGGCGAGATCGCGTGCGTACAGAGCCTGGATATGATGCCGCCGGATTTCGCCGATACCCGCTGGGCGGCGGACATTCATATTACGCCGGATGGCCGCCATCTGTACGCCTGCGATCGTACCGCCAGTATCATCACGGTATTCAAAGTATCGGAAGACGGCAGCGTGCTGTCGGTTGCAGGCTATCAGCCCACCGAAACCCAGCCGCGCGGCTTTAATATCGATCACAGCGGCAAATATGTGATTGCCGCGGGTCAGAAGTCGCACCATATTGCCGTGTATGAAATCGAAGGCGAGCAGGGGCTGCTGAAAGAGAAGGGGCGCTATGCGGTAGGTCAGGGGCCGATGTGGGTCACGATTAACGCGTTTTAAGTGATGGCATGGTACGAGCATCGGATCGTACCATGCTTCTCAGCGGCAGGGTGGAGAATGTATTCACATAACAGAGATAAAGATGAGTTTGAACGTAAGAGCAACGAGCTGACAAGGCTTGCACTTGATGTAAAATCAAGACATCTTCTTTATTTGTCTTCTGATTTTATTCTGAAATTCAAAGAATGATAGATAGAGTGAAGCGCGATATTGAGATGAACTGCCTGACTTATAAAGGTGGGGTTGAGCTCATCATTATGAAAATAGAGCATTTAAAAGAGCAGGATTCGTTGCTTACTCTGGATAGAGTCAATGCTTATTTTATTGTAAAAAAGAATCGCAACAAAGAGCTATAAATCTTTCTCTGGCTCAGGCTGGCTTTGTTTCTGGTGGTCAGGCTGTTGGTGGCTGTTGCAACTCCTGGTATCGCATGTGCGGCATATGGTGTCCCAATGATGCTTCATGGAGCTAATAATACATATGAGAGTGGTTATTATCTTCTGTATCGTAAGAGCAAATCTGGAACTGTAAGAGATGCCTATCGCTATGCGGTAGCGCAACTGGGATACGGTAATAGAGAGGCCGACCTGGTTTATGGCACAGTTGATATGGCGTTAACAGGTTATGGTTCTTTTCGTAATGTGTTGCTGCCTAGGGAAAAGTCGTGGAGTTTATTTAGAAACATTAAGTCTGATTATATTCGTGGCTGGCAGGATGCGCCTAAAGTTTCTATTATCGTTGATGGGGCCAGTACCTTATTAACCGGATGGAAAATGTATTCTTTAGCTGGAGATAATCAGTAATGGAGTATAAAGATATTGTTATATCGCAGCCGATATGGCCTGAGTTATGGTATCACTTTTTTTTATAGTTGTATTTATCTTTCTGCCTGGTGGTCGAAAATTAGCTATGGCGATAATAGAAAAAAAGAAAAGCAGATTGATGCTGATTTTTTACACGCTGTTTGTTGTTTTTATTGCCGGCATACAGCTAGCGCTATTCGTCTATGGTGAGGCTTTTGCACGCAGTTTCTTGCATGTCAATTTTAACCCACATTCATATGACACTGTTTTTTATGGCTCTTTTATCTACTTTATTATTTACTCATTCACTATGCCTCGAAATATATTCGTTAAATATGTTTGATTATTCTAAAAAAAGGCGCCAAATCCGGCGCCTCTGCTATTTTAGCGATTACTCGCTACCTTCACCGATGTTCTGGTATTCCCACAGGCGGTTAAAGCCAGGATCGTTCAGATCGCGTTTGATATTGCCATCGTCGTCTTTACCGTCGCCGACGTTACCGGCATAGGCGCGGCCGGATTCGGCGGCGTCGCCCCAGGGCTGGTCGCGGTTAAAACCGGCATTGATGGTGCTGTTGCGGATAACCACCTGGCCGTTGGAGTGGCCGCCCAGATCCCAGGCGCGGCCCAGCTGCGCCACGCCTTCGCCATCGGCGGTGAGGCGGCTGTTTTCCACCAGGAAGCCGTAGTACATATTGGAAGCCGTCGCTGGCGCAAAGACCCACCCCTGCTTCTGGGTACGGGAGTTGACCAGCCGGAAATCGGTGTTATCGAACACCACCGCGCCGCGACCGGCGACCATATCGACATCCCCTTCAATATAGCTGTTGGTGACCAGAGTGCGGGTCAGTCGGTTATCCATCATCCGGTTATTCAGGTCGCTGTTGGTGACCAGCAAGGTATTCTGGCGACCAAGGATATTGACGTGGTCGATCTGCACCTTATCACCGTCGCTGCGCAGCGCCACTGCCCGGTGATCGCCTTCGCCCACGGCATCACCCAGGGTGTTCTGGATGGTCAGGTTTTTCAGCTGTAGCCCGCTATTCTGGGACCAGAATACGGCGGAACACATAATGCCGACATTGCCTTCACGGCGGTTCTGACAGTTATCAAACATATACCAGGCCGGTTTACCGGGCATATATTTGCCGCCGGGGTTAACGGCATGTCGCCAGGTGTTGGCGTCCACTTCAGAATCCAGTGCCATGCCTATCTTCACATCACCGGGGTTGTTGCCGGTACCGTAAAGAGTCAGGCTGTCGGAGCCCGCCGGAATATAGACGGTACCGCTGTATTCGCCGGGCTGAATGGCGATGTACTGACGGCGGCTGGAATGTTTCGCCATCGCGGCATCGACCGCAGCCTGAATGGTCGTATGGGTCACGCCTTCGCCGTTTGCCGGGCCGACCACAAAGTCAGGCGACTGGGGGACAGTAATGTCCGACGGGGACCAGGGGGCTGCATCAGGAGCGATATCAGAGAAGTAGCGCTGCTGGGTAAAGTTTTTGGCTTCACCGGCGGAAAGAATGGGGCGCGACTGGCTGCCTGGCGCTTCCTGGTCAGAACGGCTGCCGGAAGAGCTGCATGCGCTCAGCGTCACGCCAACGGCCAGTGCCAGGGCCAGGCGGGATAGCGAAAAAGTTTTCAAGGGTTGCTCCTTGGCTATAACGGATGACGAATAACAGTCCTGCCTGAGTATTTGGCCCGAAGCCCCATGAGCGGCAGGATTCATTATCAGAAACCTGCCTTTTTATACTAACTTGAGCGAAACGGGAAGCCGATTTTAACCCAGGCCTCCCGCGATGGCGTTAAATATACCAGGCGGTCAGACTGGCCTGGCCCAGCGAGTGGAAGTGAACGTTAAAGCCCACCATGGCGCCGCTGGCGTTCTCGTCCACCTCTATGGCCGGAACGTCCAGCGCGTGAACGGTAAAAATGTAGCGATGGCTTTCGCCCTGCGGCGGCGCGGCACCACCGTATCCGGCCGTGCCGAAGTCAGTACGGGTCTGGATGGCTCCCCCGGGCAGCGGCGCCGCGCCAGAACCCGCACCGGGCGGCAGTTCGCGAGTATCTTCAGGCAGATTCGCGACTACCCAGTGCCACCAGCCGGATCCGGTAGGGGCGTCGGGATCGAAGCAGGTCACCACAAAGCTTTTCGTACCGTCTGGCACCTCGTCCCACGCCAGGTGGGGGGAGAGGTTCTCGCCGCTGTAGCCCATACCATTGAATACCTGGCGTTCCGGCAGCTTTGCGCCGTCAGTGATATCTTCACTAAAGAGTTTCATTCTGACTCCTTGTTACTTTAGCGCTTTAATAATTTTAACAACTCTTGTGCGGCAACAACCGAAGAGGCCGGGTTCTGCCCGGTGACCAGATGGCCGTCGGTGATGGCGAAAGCCCCCCAGTCGTCGGTGCGTTCAAACAGGCCGCCTGCCTGTTTTAACGCATTTTCCACCAGGAAGGGAACCACCCGGGTCAGTCCGACTGCCTCTTCTTCACTGTTGGTAAAGCCGGTAACCCGCTTGCCAGCCACCAGCGGCGAGCCGTCAGGCTTGCGGGCCTTGTACAGCACGCCGGGAGCGTGGCAGACCGCGCCCACCGGTTTGCCCGCCGCCCAGAACTGCTCGATCAGAGCCAGGGAGTCGGGATCCTGCGCCAGATCCCAGAGCGGGCCGTGGCCGCCGGGGTAAAACAGGGCATCGTAGTCCCGGGAGCGGATGTCGCCAAGCTTGCGGGTCGCGGCCAGCGCCGCTTTCGCCTCCGGGTCGGCGCGGAAGCGGCGGGTATCTTCGGTCCTGGCGTCCGGCTGGTCGCTTTTGGGATCGAGCGGCGGCTGGCCGCCAGCGGGAGAGGCCAGGGTAATGGCCAGACCGGCGTCGAGAAAAACATAGAACGGGGCGGCGAACTCTTCGAGCCAGAAGCCGGTTTTTTTGCCGGTATCCCCCAGTTTATCGTGCGAGGTCAGCACCATAAGTATTTTCATCGTTTTCTCCCGGTTGAGGACGACTGCCTGAAGTGTAGTGCATCCACCGGGAGTGATGGTCTCAGCGCTGGAAAAGTGTCGGTTGACGCAGCGCGGCAGCAACGGCGCTGGTCAGCCGGTTTAGCTGCTCTGGCGTGATAACGTAGGGGGGCATCAGATAGATCAGGCGACCGAAGGGGCGGATCCAGACTCCGGCTTCGACGAAGAAGCGCTGGATAGCCGCCATATCTACCGGCGTATGGGTTTCCACTACGCCGATGGCGCCAAGCACCCTCACGTCGGCGACTTCCGGTTCATCGATTAGCGGCAGCAGGGTCTGACGCAGCTGGCTTTCAATGGCCGCCACCTGGCTCTGCCAGTCTTCCTGCTCCAGCAGCGCCAGACTTTCGCAGGCCACCGCGCAGGCCAGCGGGTTGCCCATAAAGGTGGGGCCGTGCATAAAGCAGCCCGCCTCGCCGTTACTGATCGTCTCCGCCACGTGGCGGGTGGTCAGGGTGGCGGAGAGCGTCATGGTACCGCCGGTCAGCGCCTTACCCAGACACAGAATATCCGCGCTGATATCGGCATGTTCACAGGCGAACAGCTTACCGGTACGCCCGAAGCCGGTGGCGATTTCGTCGGCAATCAGCAGTATTCCTTCGCGGTCACACAGGCGGCGAATCTGGCGCAGCAGCTCGGGATGCCACATCCGCATACCCCCCGCGCCCTGAACTACCGGCTCCAGAATCACTGCGGCAATCTCACGGCGATGGGCGGCCATCAGACGGGCGAAACCCACCAGGTCGCGCTCATCCCATTCGCCGTCAAAACGGCTTTGGGGCGCCGGGGCAAACAGATTTTCCGGCAGATAGCCGCGCCACAGGCTGTGCATTGAGTTATCAGGATCGCAAACCGACATCGCTCCAAAGGTGTCGCCGTGGTAGCCATTGCGCAGGGTGAGAAAACGCTGACGCGGTTCGCCCTTCGCCTGCCAGTACTGCAGCGCCATTTTCATCGCCACTTCCACCGCCACTGAACCGGAATCCGCCAGGAATACGCACTCCAGCGCGGCGGGCGTCATCGCTACCAGACGCCGACACAGTTCCACCGCCGCCGGGTGGGTAATGCCGCCGAACATCACGTGGGACATCTGCGCCATCTGGCGTGTGAGAGCGGCGTTGAGCTGCGGGTGATTGTAGCCGTGAATCGCGGCCCACCAGGAAGACATGCCGTCGACCAGCCGCTCGCCGCTGGAAAGCTCCAGCTCGCAGCCCCGGGCGGCGACAACGGGCCAGGTGGGCAGTGGCTGGCTCATGGAGGTGTAAGGATGCCAGATATGCTGGCGGTCGAATTCGAGATCGGCAGGGGTCATAAGCGAACTTGTAAACCATTTTAAAAAGATTTAGGTTTACAAGAATAACCAAAAACCGAAAGAAACAACACCCCCTGGAGAGGCTCATGACCCATCCCACTCGCTGGACAATGGAGCAGGTTAACGCCCTGTTCGAAAAACCGTTTCTGGATCTGCTGTTCGAAGCGCAGCAGGTGCACCGCCAGCATTTCGATCCGCGTCAGGTGCAGGTGAGCACGCTGCTGTCAATCAAGACCGGCGCCTGCCCTGAAGACTGCAAATATTGTCCCCAGAGCGCACGCTATAAGACGGGGCTTGAGGCGGAAAAGCTGATGGAGGTCGAACAGGTGCTGACTTCCGCCCGTCAGGCCCGGGATGCCGGATCGACCCGTTTTTGTATGGGGGCCGCCTGGAAGAACCCCAGCGACCGCGATATGCCTTACCTTGAGCAGATGGTTCAGGGGGTGAAGGCGCTGGGCCTTGAAACCTGTATGACCCTGGGGACGCTCAGCGACGAGCAGGCCCGGCGTCTGGCGGGTTCCGGCCTGGATTACTACAACCACAACCTGGATACCTCGCCGGAGTTCTACGGCAATATCATCACCACCCGCAGCTACCAGGAGCGGCTCGATACCCTTGACCGGGTGCGCGATGCCGGTATTAAGGTCTGCTCCGGCGGTATCGTTGGTCTGGGGGAGACGGTGAAAGACAGAGCCGGTCTGCTGCTACAGCTGGCGAATCTGCCCACCCCTCCGGAAAGCGTGCCGATCAACATGCTGGTGAAAGTGAAAGGGACGCCGCTGGCGGAAAATGACGATGTCGATCCTTTCGATTTCATCCGTACCATCGCCGTGGCGCGCATTATGATGCCGCGCTCTTATGTGCGCCTGTCCGCCGGGCGCGAGCAGATGAACGAACAGACCCAGGCCATGTGCTTTATGGCCGGGGCCAACTCGATTTTCTACGGCTGCAAGCTGCTGACCACGCCGAACCCGGAAGAGGACAAAGACCTGCAGCTGTTCCGTAAGCTGGGGCTGAATCCCCAGTCTCGCGCCGTCGAGGCGGGCGATAACGAACAGCAGGAACGACTGACCCGCCAGATCGAACGCGCCGATGCCAGCGCCCCCTGGTACGACGCGGCAGCGCTATGAGCTGGTCGCAGCGTATTGATGCGGCGCTGAACGAGCGACGCGCCACTGATGGTATGCGGGTTCGGCAGCCTCTGGCCTGCGGTAACGGCCGTCTGTTGCAGAGGGGCGATCGCCAGTGGCGCAACTTTTCCAGCAATGACTATCTGGGGCTGAGCCGCCATCCGCAGATTATTGCCGCCTGGCAGGATGGGGCGGCGCGCTACGGCGTGGGGAGCGGCGGCTCCGGCCATGTTACCGGCTACAGCGAAGCGCATCAGACGCTGGAGCAGAGCCTTGCCGACTGGCTGGGGTATCCGCGCGCGCTGCTGTTTATCTCTGGCTTTGCGGCCAATCAGGCGGTGATCCACGCGCTGGCCCGTAAGGGGGATCGGCTGGTGGCCGATCGTCTGAGCCACGCTTCGTTGCTGGAAGCGGCCAGTCTGAGCCCGGCGCAGCTGCGGCGCTTTCCCCACAACGATGTCGCGGCGTTAAGCCGTCTGCTGGCCGCCCCCTGCGAGGGCCAGCAGCTGGTGATAACCGAAGGTGTCTTTAGTATGGACGGCGATCGCGCGCCGCTGGCACAGGTCTCTGCCGCCACTCGCGCCGCCGGAGGCTGGCTGATGGTGGATGACGCCCACGGTATCGGCGTTACCGGTGAACAGGGGCGCGGCAGCTGCCACCGGGCCGGTATCCGGCCCGAGCTGCTGGTGGTGACCTTTGGTAAAGCCTTTGGCGTCAGCGGCGCGGCGGTGTTGTGCAGCGAACCGCTCGCCGATTATCTGCTGCAGTTCGCCCGCCACCTGATTTACAGCACCGCCATGCCGCCCGCTCAGGCCCGGGCGCTGTCGGCGGCGCTGGCGGTGATTCGCGCCCCCGAAGGCGAGGCGCTGCGCCAGCATTTACAGGGGCTGATCGCCCGTTTTCGGGGCGGGGCGGCACAGCTTCCGTTTCAGCTGGCGGAGTCGCAGACGGCCATTCAGCCGCTGATTGTCGGTGATAACCTTCGGGCATTGCGGCTGGCGGAGCGCTTGCTGGCGCGTGGACTCTGGTGCTGCGCCATTCGCCCGCCGACGGTGCCGGCCGGTAGCGCGCGGCTGCGGCTAACCCTGAGCGCGGCCCATCGGGAACAGGATATCGATGCACTACTGGAGGCGCTGCATGACTGCCGTGAATAAGCAGGCCGTGGCCGGCGCCTTCGGGCGGGCTGCCGCTACCTATGATCGTTTCGCCGAACTGCAGCGCATGAGCGGTCAGCGCCTGATGCAGCAGGCCGGAGACGGAGTACCGGACACTGTACTCGATGCTGGCTGCGGCACCGGCTTTTTCAGCCGCCTTTGGCGCCAGCGCGGCAGTCAGGTGATTGCTCTGGATCTGGCTCCGGCCATGCTGGAGCAGGTCAGGGACAGCCAGGCGGCTCACCACTGCGTGCAGGGCGATATTGAAGCGCTGCCGCTGGCGGACGACAGCGTCGCGCTCGCCTGGAGTAATCTGGCGGTACAGTGGTGCGGCTCTTTGTCCCGCGGGCTGGCGGAGCTCAAGCGCGTGGTTCGCCCTGGCGGTCGGGTGCTGTTCAGCACCCTGTGCGAGGGGTCGCTGCCGGAACTGCATCAGGCGTGGCGCGCGGTGGACAGCCAGCGCCACGCTAACCGGTTTTTGAGCGCAGAGCAGATTATGGCGGCGGCCGGTACCCAGGGTATGCGCGGGCACAGCGCAATGGTCACGCTCTGGTTCGACTCTCCGCTGAGCGCCATGCGTTCACTGAAGGGCATCGGCGCCACCCATCTGCACGACGGGCGCGCCGCCAGAACCCTGACCCGCGGCCAGCTTAACGCGCTGGCCCTGGCCTGGCCGCAACATGAGGGGAAGTTCCCCCTGAGCTATCAACTGTTTTATGGAGCGATTGAGAAGTGACTAAACGTTGGTTTGTAACCGGAACCGATACCGAAGTGGGAAAAACCGTCGCCAGTTGTGCACTGTTGCAGGCCGCCGCTCTGGCGGGCTGGCGTACCGCGGGCTATAAGCCGGTGGCCTCCGGCAGCGAGATGACCGATGAGGGCGTGCGTAATGGCGATGCCCTGGCGTTGCAGCGTCACAGCACCCAGGCGCTGGACTATGCCCAGGTGAATCCGCTGACGTTTCTGGAGCCAACGTCGCCGCACATTGTCAGCCGGGAAGAGGGCAGACCCATCACGTTCGGCGCGCTGTCCGCCGGGCTGCGCGACCTGGAGCGTCAGGCCGACTGGGTGCTGGTGGAAGGCGCTGGCGGCTGGTTTACACCGCTGTCCGACACGACCTTTTTTTCCGACTGGGTGGTGGAAGAGCAGCTACCGGTGATTCTGGTGGTGGGCGTTAAACTTGGCTGCATCAATCATGCGCTGCTGACCGCCGCCGCGGTGCAGAGCGCCGGGCTGCGGCTGGCGGGCTGGGTCGCCAATGATGTGCAGCCGCCCGGGCGCCGCCATGCGGAATATCTGGCTACGCTGCGTGCGCAGCTACCGGCGCCGATGCTCGGCGAGATCCCCTGGCTTGCGGAGCCCGCGGCACCCGGCGGCCAGTGGCTCGATTTAACGCAGCTCGACGGTTAAGGCGCCATCCAGCCCAGCAGCCGTTCATCCAGTTGACCTGGCCCACCCTGGGCCAGGTTACGTCCGCGGTGCAGTAAGCAGAAACGATCCGCCACTCTGCGGATTAGCGACAGGCTGCGTTCCGCCAGCAGAACCGTCATTCCGAACTCCTGAACCAGCCGTTTCACCAGCAGTGCCATCTCTTCGAGCGGCGTCTGAGGATGCGCGCGTAATGGTTCGTCCAGAATCAACAACCGGGGGCCGGTGACCAGCGCCAACGCCAGCGCCAGCGGCTGGCGTAGCTGTATGGGCAGTGCGCCTGCCGGCAGGTGACGGACGGCGTAGAGCGCCGGAAACAGGGCGTCTATTAGCGGCGGAATCGCCCGGGGAGTGGCGTTAACGGCCCGTAGAGCGATATGCAGATTCTGCTCCACCGAAAGCCGGGTAAACAGCCGCTGGCCCTGAGGCAGATAACCAATACCCAGCGCGGCTCTGCGCGCGACCGACATATTACGCAAATCTTCCGGCGGCCCGCCGGGCGTTTGCCAGAGCAGGGCACCGCTCTGCACCGGCAGGTGGCCGGTAATGCAGTTAGCCAGGGTTGTTTTTCCGGCTCCTGGCTCGCCCAGCAGGCAGGTACACTCTCCCGGCGCCAGTTCCAGATCCACATTCCATAATACGTGGCGATCGCCGTAAAACTGATTCACTGCGCGTACACTCAACATGGCTGCTCTCCTCTGCCAGGGCCTGGTCGCCGCATGCGCGGCTACCCGGAGGCGGTGCAAATCGCTTGCCAGCTATTCCAGTTAACAAAAAGCGCAACAACACGCTAAAAAAACGGACAAGACGCCACAATGCAGAGTTTTACGCTGTTCTATGGAGGGGATGGCTGCACTTCGACGGTGCTGACAGCTTCGCCTTTTTGGTGCAGATGCGGTTATTTATGGTGTCGGACTGGGATACGTCGCGAGCGCTTAAAGAGACAAAAAAAAGCATAAAACTTTTTTTTGCGGCCCGACACACACAAACCAGGGTTTTCGGGCAGGCGGCATGGTTTGTGGCCCCGGAGCAGTTATCCACTATTCCTGTGGATAACCTTGTGTATTAGAGTTAGAAAACGTGCGGTAAGCAAGAAAAGACGCGGGTCGCGCCTGAATTGGCGTCAAAGCCGCCTTTATTTAAATTTATATTTGTATCAATGAGTTAAATAAAATCAATCCTTGTCATAAAACCGCCATACTCAGAAATAAAACTTTCATCACCTGACTTGACAAATGTTAAATCTTACCTCCGTTCTGGGGATAACCAGAGGCGCAGGGGTGAAAAATCCAGCGCGGCGGCAAAACGGCGAATATTTGCCGGTGAATTCGCTTTACGGCACAAGGTTAAGCGATGAATTACTGTGTTTCCATCCAGCTATTGTGATTGGCAAAAACGCCCGCGGCGAGTAAAATTACTCTCCGGCTTGCACACTTCTTCACCATCAGGTAGCCCGCCATGAGCAAAGCGTTAAAACTCCACTCCGCCTTTCAACCTTCCGGCGATCAGCCCGAAGCGATTCGACGCCTCTGCGAGGGGCTGGACGACGGGCTGGCTCATCAGACCCTGCTGGGGGTGACCGGCTCGGGGAAAACCTTCACCATCGCCAACGTCATCGCGAATTTGCAGCGCCCCACCATGGTGCTGGCGCCTAATAAGACCCTGGCGGCTCAGCTATATGGCGAAATGAAGGAGTTCTTCCCGGAAAACGCGGTGGAGTATTTCGTCTCTTACTACGATTACTACCAGCCCGAAGCCTATGTTCCCAGCTCCGACACCTTTATCGAAAAAGACGCCTCGGTGAACGAGCATATCGAACAGATGCGGCTGTCGGCCACCAAGGCGCTGCTGGAGCGACGCGATGTGGTGGTGGTGGCGTCGGTTTCGGCCATCTACGGCCTGGGCGATCCCGATCTTTACCTGAAGATGATGCTGCACCTGACCGTTGGCATGCTGGTGGATCAGCGTTCGATTCTGCGCCGCCTGGCGGAGCTACAGTACACCCGTAACGACCAGGCGTTCCAGCGCGGTACCTTCCGGGTGCGCGGCGAGGTTATCGATATCTTCCCGGCGGAATCAGACGAGGTGGCGCTGCGGGTGGAGTTGTTCGACGACGAAGTGGAACGGCTGTCATTGTTCGATCCGCTGACCGGCCACGTGGAGTCTACGGTGCAGCGCTATACCATCTACCCAAAAACCCACTACGTGACGCCGCGCGAGCGCATCGTTCAGGCGATGGAAGAGATCAAAGAGGAGCTGGCGGAACGCCGCAGGGTACTGCTGGCCAATGACAAGCTGCTGGAAGAGCAGCGCCTGAGCCAGCGTACTCAGTTCGATCTGGAGATGATGAACGAACTGGGCTACTGCTCGGGCATCGAGAACTATTCGCGCTATCTTTCCGGGCGCGGCCCGGGCGAGCCGCCGCCGACCCTGTTCGACTACCTGCCCGCCGACGGGCTGCTGGTGGTGGATGAATCCCACGTGACCATTCCCCAGATAGGCGGCATGTTCCGCGGCGATCGGGCGCGCAAGGAGACTCTGGTGGAGTATGGCTTCCGGCTGCCTTCGGCGCTGGATAACCGCCCGCTGAAGTTCGAAGAGTTCGAAGCGCTGGCCCCACAGACCATCTACGTTTCTGCTACGCCGGGCAATTACGAGATGGAAAAATCCGGCGGCGATGTTATCGATCAGGTAGTGCGGCCAACCGGGCTGCTGGATCCGATGATCGAAGTCCGACCGGTGGCGACTCAGGTGGACGATCTGCTGTCGGAGATCCGTCAACGCGCCGCCCGCAACGAACGGGTGCTGGTGACCACCCTGACCAAACGTATGGCGGAAGACCTGACCGAATATCTGGAAGAGCACGGAGAGCGGGTACGCTATCTGCATTCGGATATCGATACCGTGGAGCGCATGGAGATTATTCGCGATTTGCGCCTTGGCGAGTTCGACGTGCTGGTGGGGATAAACCTGCTGCGAGAAGGGCTGGATATGCCGGAGGTGTCGCTGGTGGCGATTCTTGATGCCGATAAAGAGGGCTTCCTGCGTTCAGAGCGCTCCCTGATTCAGACCATCGGTCGCGCCGCGCGTAACGTTAACGGCCAGGCGATTCTGTACGGCGATAAGATCACGCCTTCTATGGCGAAGGCGATTGGCGAAACCGAACGCCGTCGCGAGAAGCAGCAGCGCTATAATGAAGAGCACGGCATTGTGCCTCAGGGACTTAACAAGAAGGTGGTGGATATTCTGGCGCTGGGCGAAGGGCTGGCTCGTACCAGGGCGAAGGGCCGCGGTCGCGGCCGGGCGGTAGCCGCAACGGCGGAAGCGGCAGAGATGACGCCGAAAGCGCTGCAGCAGAAAATTCAGCAGCTGGAAGAGCAGATGATGCAGCACGCCAGGGATCTGGAATTCGAACAGGCGGCGGCACTGCGCGATCAGATTCACCAGCTGCGCGAGCTGTTTATCGCGGCTTCCTGATGTTTCCCCGCAATAATTGAAGCCGCAGGCAGAGATGCCCCGCGGCTTGAGGTATGACGGGAAAGTTAGCCGAGGGCCTGGAGCGCTTTTTCCAGCGCCAGGCGCAGCAGATGGCGATCGTGGCGGTAGGGGATGTCGCTGGCTTCCAGCGGCTCTTCGATGATGGCCCGGTCGCCGCAGCCACGGATGCTGACGCCGGGGCGCGCTACCACCGCATCCACAAAGTGTTTCCCCACGTGGCGCTCCATCAGCGCCAGTCGCTGGCCGAGATCCAGATCGGCGGCGGGGCTATGTTCCGCCCCCAGGTTATCAATGAATACCACCGGCGCTGGCGTACGGCGCAGGGCCTGGGCCATATCTTCCAGCAGCAGAATCGGCATCAGGCTGGTGTAAAAGCTGCCGGGCCCCATAATAATCAGATCGGCATCGGCGATGGATTGCAGCGCTTCACGGGTGGCGTGGCCCTTCGGCGAAAGCATCAGATCGGCGGGGGGCGCGCTGAGCTGGTCGATGTCTACTTCGCCGTACACCATATTGCCTTCGCGGTCGGTGGCGGCAAGATCCAGCGGCTGTTCGGACATGGGGATCAGAAACGCGTCTACCTTCAGCAGATTGCGAATCAGGTTAATGGCCTCCAGCGGCCGCACGCTAAGATGATCCAGCGCCTTAAGCATCAGGTTTCCGAGGTTATGGCCCGCCAGTTCGCCGTTACCGCCAAAACGGTATTCAAACATCGCCGAGGCCACGCTGGGCTCGGTAATTAACTGATTCAGGCAGTTGCGGGTATCCCCCCAGGCGATCCCTCCTTCAGAGCGACGGATACGGCCGGTGGAGCCACCGTTATCAGTGGTGGTGACAATACCGGTCAGACGCGAACCCAGCGAAGAGAGGGCGGACATCACGCGCCCCAGACCGTGACCACCGCCCAGGGCAACCACCCGGTCAAGATCGGCAAAAGTGCGACTACGCATAGCGATTCCTTCAGGATAACGTTCCGCCCTTAAGGTAGCGCAAAGCGGCGGAAAAGACGAACAGCGCTGTGGGGGAGAGCGGCCAGACTGTAATGCCTTCTCTGAACACTTCTAAAATATCCTCTGAGTCTCCAGGTCGACTTTGAGTCCTCCCTGACGTTGTGACGACATGACAATGACTTTGGCCTCTTCTATTTTACCCGGATATCCATTGTTTTTTTATTCATCCGGGTTTATCTCCATCACACCTTTTCAGCGACAAGCTGCATATGAGTTTTATTCAGAATATTCTTAATTTATTGCTGTCATAGGACCTTTACTCTTGATATCTCAACAATATAGGAATTTACGCACGCGGAGAGACAGAATGACATTCCCGGCACAGTTCTCAAAAAACCTTCCGGATTACAGCTTTGCACGAAGTTTGGGTCTTGCCTCCGGCGGCGATATTGATTTTACGGCTCTTGCCAATCAGTTGGACTGCAGCCGAAACTTCAGTCAGGTCGGAATTATTTATTCAGACGGTGCACGTCAGTGGTTAGTAAGACCATCAAGGCGGATCGCGACACCAAATGAGAGTTCGGTAAGTCATGTAGTAGTAACAAAAGTCAACGCGTCATCTAATAATCCCGTTCAGGCAACGACTAATACGATTCAGTCGCCTTCACTGGCGACTGAAATTGGTTCGACGGCGATTTCATGTGGGGCCGCAATTCTCACAGTCGTGCTTGTAGCGGGCGCAGGTATGGCCATTCCTTTCTCTGGGGGGACCTCCACAGCAGTTGCCGCTGTGATTACCGCTGGTGGTGTAGCGACAGGGATTCAATGCGCAAATGGGCTTGGTCGGCTTTCATTAATTGCCATGAATCATGATAACTATGTTGCATGGTTGGATTCTCAGGAGTGGTATACGGCAACCAATACTGCTCTCGATATGATTTCTCTTGCCGGGGCTGCTGCGGGTTTAAAAAGTGCCGCATTAACCTACCGCCTGCTTAATCGTTCGACGACGGAAAGTTTACTCTCATTATTGCAAAAAATGGGCCGAGCCGACCGCGCACGATTGACAGAGGAAATTATTCGTATCCGAAATCCCGGTATCTCTAATTCAGGCATTAAAGCGGCAATGAAAGCTGGGGTCTACCCTAAGCGTTATCCTACGGAAGCATTGCAGTTACTCTTGCAACGTGAGTTGATGAATGCCGTTGCAAACTCTTCAGCATTTGTCGGTAGTGCAATTTCGGGTACCATCAGAAATCCTCAGAATATTGCGCAATCCGGAAAATACATTTTTGGTTTAATTCAGTCGTTCTCATTTACAGGAAGTCATTGACCCGGCGATGATCAAATATATTAGAAAGAGCCTTGCGTTAAGCTCTGTCACTACAAAGAAAATGGCGACTGATGATCCGCAACGACTTGAGTTGTTAAAAGATCGGTTAAAAAGCCGATTCGGCGTGCCTGTCGGCATACATATGACAGGAATTCCCTTAGCTATCAGCATGATACTTGCCATTTTTTGCTACGCTATGCCACAGGTTTCTGTCTGGATGATGCTGTTTCGCTGGTTAGGATTACCTGAATATAAAGTACTGATGGGGGTTTTCTTTGCGGCAGTCGTTTATTGTGTGATTATTATGACCACTATGCTACTGACTTCGCGTGGTTCTTTTACGGGATATAAATTACATCTTGTGGTTATTGTGCTGACAGGAATGATAGCCGGTATCTATTTTATCTCTTCCTGGTTTTCATTTTTATTCGGTGTTGTTGACAATTACACGCCGCAGATAACGTCTGTTTTAGGGCTGATATTTTTTGGTCTGAATATTATGTGGATGAATTCGTCGATGTTCTATCGGTCAATAGCCCTGATGTTGCATAACCGGGTATGGCGTAAGCAACTAAAAATAGAGGCACGGCATATGGCAGGGATCAGGCGTTAAATGCACTCATTGATGTTATTGACAGAGGCCATATGCCGGAGGCTCTCTAAATGTGAATGGCACGATTATACGGGATACTTACAGAAGTATGACTGTACTTATTCGGAAGCTGTTGAATTTATAGAAAACAATTGTGTAAACTTGTCATCTGTAAAATTACTGCAAGAGCTATATGATCGTTCCATGATTGGTTGCATTAATGGCACTAATGGTTATGCGCACTTTAAACATCGGACAAGTAAAAAAGATGCTCATGAGTATAGACTTGATCCTACAGGGCTAGTTATAGTGCATTCAGGAATAAGTATAAACCTGCGCAACCGGTAGCTTATAGTTTCCGATATCTTTACTGTAGGTTCAGACTGAATTAAGCCACTCATTGTTAGTTAATCCTGACTTTTAACAGGCTTAACTATAAAACTAGAGATATGCTGTATAGACCATACAGAAAAGAATGTAAGCGAGTACAAGCCAAATATACAAATGCCAATATTGAAAACAATCTTTTGAATATTTTAGTTCTTATTAGTTTATATGTAAATAATTTCGATATACGAACTTTTAGATGTCGTAATGTAATTTTAAACAAGTATTGCATTCATACTTTCTTTCATAAATGTAGGTACTCATAATGCCAGTAACGCCCACTCTTGGCACAAAGCAGCCATTGCACATAGCGGTAAAATAAAGCAGGCAAAGGAGTAGTGATTTCGTGAGTTTTTGTTCGGACTATATCTGACCTGTAGAGGGAGAGGCATAGCCACCTGGGGCAATGGCATGGGTGGCATAGCCGGTGACTAAAAACTGCTCGTCCGGGAAGAACGCTCTCTGCACACGCCAAACGCCGGTGGCACTTTGCGTTGACCGGGCGCTGCAGGAGATAATGATGTATATCAAGGCAAAAGCGTGATTTTGACGTATCCTGTCGTCAACGTGTTGAATATTAACGCTATATATAAAACTATATAGCGAAAGAGGCAGTTGGCGAAAAGCGAAAATTACCGCTACTATCGCTTCTGTAACGACACAGCATCCTCAATGAGGAACACACTCAAGCCTTTGCCGCCTAAGTCACAAGGATACGGCGCTCAGGCCGTGGCTCCGGGCCACCAGGGTGCAGGAAGAAATGACTGCATCTCCCGATATCTGGAAAGGTGTACATGGTCACTCAACTTACCGACGCGTTTGAGCGTAAATTTTACTATCTGCGCCTCTCAATTACCGATGTCTGCAACTTCCGCTGCACTTACTGCCTGCCGGACGGATATCGCCCCCATGGCGTCACCAATAAGGGCTTTCTGAGCCTCGACGAGATTCGCCGCGTCACCCGCGCTTTTGCCGCGCTGGGCACCGAAAAAGTACGCCTGACCGGCGGGGAGCCGACCCTGCGCCGCGACTTTACCGATATTGTGGCCGCCGTCGCGGAAAATCCGGCAGTGCGTCAGATAGCTGTTACCACCAACGGCTATCGCATGGCGCGCGACGTCTGCGCCTGGCGCGATGCGGGACTGACCGCCATCAACGTCAGCCTGGACAGCCTGGACGCCCGTCAGTTTCACGCCATTACCGGCCAGGATAAGTTCGACCAGGTGATGGCCGGTATCGATGCCGCCTTCGACGCGGGCTTCGAGCGGGTGAAGGTCAACACCGTACTGATGCGCGACGTTAATCATCATCAGCTCGACACCTTCCTGGACTGGATTCAGTCGCGGCCGATCCAACTGCGCTTTATTGAACTGATGGAAACCGGCGAAGGGGGGGAGCTGTTCCGCAAGCACCATATCTCCGGCTCGGTGCTGCGCGACGAACTGTTAAGACGCGGCTGGATCCATCAGATTCGCAGCCGCAGCGATGGCCCGGCCCAGGTCTTCTGCCACCCTGACTACGCCGGACAGATCGGCCTGATCATGCCCTACGAGAAGGACTTTTGCGCCAGCTGCAACCGGCTGCGCGTGTCATCCATCGGAAATCTGCATCTGTGCCTGTTCGGCGATGGCGGCATTGCGCTGCGCGATCTGCTGGCCGACGACCGCCATCAGGACGAGCTGCGCTCGCGTATCGAACGCGCGCTGGCCCATAAAAAGCAGACCCATTTCCTGCATGACGGTCATACCGGCATAACGAATAATCTTTCATATATCGGCGGCTGAACCGCGGGCAGTGTCGTACCGAACAGCCGGAGCCTGACGGGGCGGGCGTACAGCTCCGTAATTAAGGAGAATAAAAATGAGTAAGGTAAGCGCAGAGTTTATTGCGGCGCGCATCGCCGTATTAACCATTTCCAGCCGACGCGGCGAAGATGATGATACCTCCGGCCACTATCTGCGCGATGCGGCCCTGGAGGCCGGCCATCAGGTGGTGGCGAAAGCCATCGTTAAAGAGAACCGCTACGCCATTCGCGCTCAGGTGTCCGCCTGGATTGCCGACGAAAACATTCAGGTCGTGCTGATTAACGGCGGAACCGGTTTTACCGACGGCGATCAGGCGCCGGAAGCGCTGCTGCCGCTGTTCGACCGTGAAGTGACCGGGTTTGGCGAACTGTTCCGGATGCTCTCTTTTGAAGAGATCGGCACCGCGACGCTGCAGTCGCGCGCCATTGCCGGTATCGCCAACCGGACGCTTCTCTTCGCAATGCCGGGTTCGACCAGGGCCTGCCGCACCGCCTGGGAAAAAATTATCGCGGCCCAGCTTGATGCCCGTAACCGCCCCTGTAATTTCCATCCGCACCTTAAGAGCTAACGATGTCGCAACTGACCCATATTAATCAGTCCGGCGAAGCGCATATGGTGGACGTCTCCGCAAAGGCGGAAACCACCCGTGAAGCGCGCGCCGAAGCCTTTGTCACCATGCGCCCGGAAACCCTGGCGATGATAGTCGACGGACAGCACCATAAAGGCGACGTGTTCGCTACCGCGCGTATCGCCGGGATCCAGGCCGCCAAGCGTACCTGGGAGCTGATTCCGCTGTGCCACCCGCTGCTGCTGAGCAAAGTGGAAGTGGCTCTCTGCGCCGAACCGGAACATAACCGGGTACGTATCGAAGCCCTGTGTCGCCTGAGCGGCAAAACCGGCGTAGAGATGGAGGCTCTGACCGCCGCGTCGGTGGCGGCGCTGACCATCTACGATATGTGTAAAGCGGTGCAGAAAGATATGGTTATTGGCCCGGTGCGCCTGCTGGCCAAAAGCGGCGGAAAATCCGGTGATTTTAGGGTGGAACAACATGATTAACGTACTCTTTTTTGCCCAGGTGCGCGAACTGGTGAACTGCGACAGCCTGAATCTGGAGGGGGAGTTCGCCGATGTGGAATCCCTGCGTCGTGTCCTTGTCGAACGCGGCGACCGCTGGGCGCTGGCGCTGGAATCCGGCAAGCTGCTCTGCGCGGTTAACCAGACTCTGGTGCCTGTTACCCATCCGCTGCGCGACGGCGATGAAGTCGCCTTCTTTCCGCCGGTGACAGGGGGTTAAGGCGATGCAGAATACCCGAATTCGCGTGGGCCGCGACGGCTTCAACGTTGGCGAAGAGTATCAGTGGCTGGCGGGCTGCGACACCGATGGCGCCGTCGTGACCTTTACCGGCAAGGTGCGTAACCATAACCTGGGCGACAGCGTCAGCGCGCTGACCCTGGAGCATTACCCCGGAATGACCGAAAAGGCGCTGGCGGAGATCGTGGTTGAAGCGCGCGAACGCTGGCCGCTGCAGCGGGTGACGGTGATTCACCGCATCGGCGAACTGTGGCCCGGCGACGAGATAGTCTTTGTCGGCGTGACCGGCGCTCATCGCAGCCAGGCCTTTGAGGCCGCTGAATTTATTATGGATTACCTGAAAACCCGGGCGCCGTTCTGGAAACGGGAAGCCACGCCGGAAGGGGAGCGTTGGGTCGAAGCCAAAGGCAGCGACCAGCAGGCCGCCGAACGTTGGTGATCCTCTGCCTGGCGGATGTGTTAATCTTAAGATCCCAAGGGTAATTTTATAGAGTGAGGAACCATCATGGATCGATATCCACGTTCTGATTCGACCATCGTTCAACAGGGCAGCCGCCTGCAAACCTATATGGCGCAGGTCTATGGCTGGATGACCTGTGGCCTGCTGCTGACCGGCTTTGTCGCCTGGTATGCCGCTAATACGCCGGAACTGATGATGTATATCTTTTCCGGCAAGTTTATCTTCTTCGGGCTGATTATCGCTCAGCTGGCGCTGGTGTTTGTGCTTTCCGGGCTGGTGCATAAGCTCAGTCCCGGCGTCGCTACCGCTCTGTTTATGCTCTATTCGGCGCTTACCGGGCTGACCTTCTCCAGCATCTTCCTGGTCTACACTTATTCGTCCATCGCCAGTACCTTTATGGTGACCGGCGGTATGTTCGGCGCCATGAGCCTCTACGGTTACACCACCCAGCGCGATCTGAGCAAAATGGGCAGCCTGCTGTTTATGGGGCTGATTGGCCTGATTCTGGCGTCGCTGGTGAATCTGTGGCTTAAAAGCACGCCGCTGATGTGGGCCATTACCTATATCGGGGTGCTGATCTTCGTGGGGCTGACGGCCTATGATACCCAGAAGCTGAAGAACCTTGGCGAGCAGATCGATACCCGGGATAAGGCCCAGATGCGCAGATACTCCATTCTGGGGGCGCTGACCCTCTATCTGGACTTTATCAACCTGTTCCTGATGCTGCTGCGTATTTTCGGCAACCGTCGCTAACCGCGTATCATCGCGCCGGGCTTTGAGGTCTGGCGCGACTTTCCATCCACAGGTAGCCCAGGGTCGCCAGCAGCAGTGGAATAAAGAAGTAGAGCAGCCGGTATGTAAGCAGGGCGGCGAGCAGCGTGCCCTGATTCACGTGGCTGCCCGCCAGCAGTGCGATAAATACCCCCTCCAGTACGCCGATTCCCGCCGGAATATGCACGATCACCCCGGCGATACTGCTGACCAGCAACACCCCCAATACCAGCAGATAAGCCGGCTGAGTGCCCATCAGCACCCAGATAATCGCCGCCATGGTCAGCCAGTTAGCGCCGGACAGGAACAACTGAACCAGCGCAAACTTGCCGTCAGGCAGCACCAGCGTGATACCGCGCAGGGTAAAGCGGCGCCTTCGCAGGCGGACGCAGCACCACAGCCATCCCGCCACCAGCGCCAGCAGCAGCCCCCCCAGCCACTGGAGGGTACGCGGCGCGATATACCAGTGTTCCGGCAGGGGAACCGCCTTCAGGCTGAACAGCACGCCTCCCAGCAGCAGGTAGCCGAGCCAGTTGGTGGTCAGGCTGAGTGAAAAAATGCGGGTGATGGTAGCGCCGGACAGTCCCTGACGGGAATAGAGGCGATAGCGCATGGCGATGCCGCCGACCCAGGTGCTCAGCGTCAGATTAAAGGCGTAGCAGGTAGCCGCGATCGCCACCACCTTGCCTGCCCCCAGATGGTGTCCGCACCAGGCCCGGGCCAGCAGATCGTAGCCGCCGTACAGCAGATAGCTGAACGCTGCCAGCCCTGCGGCGGCCAGCAGCGACGAAGCAGGCAGCCTGAGAAATGCCTGCCACACTTCCGGCCAGTGAACCTGACGCGCCCACAAGACAAGCAGCGTCAGCACCCCCAGTACAAACAGCCAGTTCAGCAGACGGGTAACGCGCCGCCAGCGGGGATGAGCGGCGGCCATCAGGGTTTTACTTCCGGTCTGTCATTCTGAGCCGAAGATTTGCCGCTGCGGCGCGTTACCCGCATCACCCGCGGTAGGTGAGCCGGCAGCCAGCCCACCATAGCGGGGAAGTGGCGCAGGAAGTGAAAGGCCAGCACGCTGAAGGTCAGGTTCCACCAGTTTCGGCGCGGCAGCATATTCTCATCCACTCGCTTGCTCTGGTGTTCGATCAGGGCGTCCAGATTATCGCGCAGCCTCCGATTAAAATTGCTGTCGTGGATAACCAGGTTGGCCTCCAGGTTAAGCGAAAGGCTGAGCGGATCCAAATTACTGGAGCCGACGGTGGCCCAGCGTTGGTCCATCACGGCCACTTTGCCGTGCAGGGCCCGGGTCTGATATTCGAAGATTTGTACCCCAGCCTTGAGCAGGTAGCGATACAGCAGGCGCGACCCCACCTGGACGATGGGCATATCGGGCTGCCCCTGAACCAGCAGTCGCACCTGCACGCCGCGCCGGGCCGCGTTACGCATCGCATGCAGCAGGCGGTAGCCCGGGAAAAAGTAAGCGTTGGCGATGGTGACGTCGCGGCGGGCGGCGGCCAGCATTTTCAGGTAGTAGCGTTCGATATCGTCGCGATGCTGGCCGTTATCGCGCCAGATAAACAGCGCCTGCGCCTCGCCGGCATGAGGCTCGTGCGAAGGGCCGTGGCCATGCCAGCCGTAAAAGGGGCGTTCTGGCTCCGGCAGGGCGCTTTCCACATAGCTACGGATGTCCTCCACCACCGGGCCGGTGACCATAACGGCATAGTCCTGTTTGGCGTCAGTGCCGTAGCTGGCCATATGCTCGTCGCTGAAGTTAATTCCACCGACAAAGGCTATCTGTTCATCCACGACCACGGTTTTGCGGTGCATGCGGCGGAACATATTGGTTCGCATACCGAACAGCCTGGGGCGCGGATCGTAATAGCGAATGATGACGCCAGCGGTCACCAGGTCGTCGATAAAGTGTGCGGAAAGTTCCGGCGTACCGTAGCCATCCAGCAGGCATTCGACCCGAACGCCGCGTCTGGCGGCTTCCAGCAGGGCGTGGCGTAGCCGCCAGCCTACGCTGTCCTCGAACCAGATAAAGGTTTCCAGCAGCACCTGAGTGCGGGCGGCGGCGATGGCGTCGAACACCGCCGGAAAGAACGCTTCGCCGTTTTCCAGCAACTGAATGCGGTTTCCCTGGCGCCAGCGGTTTCTCACAGGTGAATCTCCACGGCCAGCGGTGCGTGATCGGAAAGATGACGCCAGTCGCGCAGCGTCAGCGCCCAGGGGGCGCTGGCGGCAGCGTATTTCACATAGATGCGATCCAGACGCAGCAGCGGGAAGCGCACCGGAAAGGTGCGCGCCGGGCGCCCTCTGGCGCGGGTAAAGACCTCGTCCAGCCCGGCCAGCTCCCGCAGCGGCCGGTTCGCTTTCTGGCGCCAGTCGTTAAAGTCCCCGGCCACCACCACCGGCTGTTCGGCGGGCAGGTCGTTAACCAGGCTCGCCAGCTGCCGCAGCTGAATGGCGCGATGGCTGTCGTGCAGTCCCAGGTGCACGCAGATAATATGGATATGCTGGCCGCTTTCCGGTAGCAGAATGCGGCAGCGCAGCAGGCCGCGCTTTTCGTGGCCGGGAATGGAGACATCGTGATTTTCAAACTGCTCGATAGGGAAACGGGAGAGAATGGCGTTGCCGTGGTGTCCCTCAGGATAGACGGCGTTGCGACCGTAGGCGTAGTCGCGCCACATGGTATCAGCCAGGAATTCATAGTGGGGCGCGTCCGGCCAGCCCGCCACCCTTAAGGCGTGGATCTCATGCTCCCCCAGCACTTCCTGCAGACAGACGATATCCGCCGAAACGCTGCGCACCGCTTCGCGCAGCTCCGGCAGGATAAAGCGCCGGTTCAGGGCGGTGAACCCTTTGTGGGTGTTGATGGTCAGCACCCGCAGCGAAAAATGCGCCGTGTTATCGGTCATGAGCCTCCCACAAATGCCTCTCCGTAGACGATAAAGTGTAGTCTTTGTCACAAAAAGTTGGCGGGATACGGAATTTTCCTTAAAGTACTGTACTCTGAAAGAACAGAAAAAAAGACTAAATGGAGACGAGCCATGAAGTGGCAACAACGTATTCGTGTGGCAACTGGCCTAAGTTGCCTGCAGATTATGCTGCATTTACTGGTAGTGGCCTTACTGGTGATGGGCTGGTTGAGCAATACGATGGTGCGCGTTGGGCTGGGGCTCTGCACGCTGTACGCGGTCACGCTGATGCTGATGCTGGTGTTCCAGCGCCACGCGGAAGGCTGGCGCCGGGAGTTTGCTGATTTGCTGGAAGAGCTGACCACCGCCTGGTACTTCGGGGCGGCGCTGATCGCCATCTGGCTGCTTTCCCGGGTAGTGCATAACAATTTGCTGCTGGCGATTGCCGGACTGGCGCTGCTGGCCGGGCCGGCGCTGGTTTCGCTACTGATTAAAGACCGTCGTCGCTCAGGCGATCTTCCGCCGAAACATAGCGTACGCCGCTAATCCCGTTGTGGCCGCTATCACCAGCAGCGGCCATAAACTCTGCCAGATAATGTGAAAGCTGGCGTCCTTCAGATAGATCTGTTTGGTGATGTCGGTAAAGTGACGGATGGGGTTTATCCAGGTCAGGTTTTGCAGCCAGACCGGCATATTCTCGACCGGAGAGACGTACCCCGACAGTAGAATCGCTGGCATCATAAAGACAAATACCCCGATAAACGCCTGCTGCTGAGTGGCGCACAGCGACGAAATTAGCAGCCCGAATCCCACCAGCGACAGTCCGTACACCACCATGGTGAAGTAGAACAGCAGTAGCGAACCGGCGAAGGGGATCTGATAGATAAGAATCCCGGCCAGCAGAACGATGGTGGCCTGGAAGATGGCGACGATAAGCGCCGGAATGGCTTTACCGGCAAAAATCTGCCAGGTGGTGAGCGGCGAGACCAGAAGCTGATCGAGGGTGCCCTGTTCGCGTTCGCGCGCCACGGAAAGCGAGGTGACTATCATAATCCCGACGGTGGTGATCATCGCCACCAGCGACGGTACCACGAACCAGTCATAGTCCAGATTGGGGTTGTACCAGTTGCGCACCACCAGCTCGCTGTTGCCGCTACGCGCCTGCCCCCGGGTCAGCTCCTTCTGGTAATCCATCACTATCTGTTGCAGATAGCGGGCCGCTATCTGCGCGCTGTTGGAGTTGCGTCCGTCGAGAATCAACTGAAGCTGAGTGGGACTGCTCTGGTCAAGATTCCGGGAAAAGCTCGCCGGAAAGCGAGCCACCAGCAGCGCCTTCTGGGTATCGATGGTCGGCTGGATTTCGTTGGGGCCGTGCAGGCGCAGCACGTGGCTGAAGGCGTTGGCCTGAGCAAAACGCTGGGTCAGTTCTACCGAGTGTTTCCCGCTGTCTTCGCTGTAGATGGCGATGGTGGCGTTGGTCACCTCCAGGGTCGCCGCCAGCGGGAACAGCACCACCTGGATAATCACCGGCAGCACCAGAATGGCGCGGGTCTGTGGCTCCCGCAGCAGCGCCTGGAGCTCTTTACGAATCAGTGTCCATAAGCGATGTAGCATCAGAGGCTTCCTTAATCGAGACGGCGTTTGGTGTTAAGCCAGGTCAGACCGATAAACATCACCGCCGAGCCAATCAAAAACAGCACGTTTATCAGCAGCACAATGGGGATATTGCCCGCCAGAAAAAGGCTTTGCAGGGTGCTGACGAAGTAACGCGCCGGGATTACCCAGGTCACCGCCCGGATGGCGGCAGGCATACTGTCTATCTGGAAAATAAAGCCGGATAGCATTACCGATGGCAGAAACGCGGCGTTCAGCGCCACCTGGGCGGCGTTAAACTGGTTGCGGGTCAGGGTGGAGATTAACAGCCCCATGCCGAGGGTGCTCAGTAAAAACAGGCTGGTAATGATAAACAGCAGCAGCAGAGAACCGCGGTACGGCACCCCCAACACAAAAACCGTCATCAGCATACAGATAAGCATCGCCAGCATGCCCAGAAAATAGTAGGGAATAAGCTTGCACAGCAGCAGCTCGGTGCGGGTTACCTCGGTGGAGAGCAGCGCCTCCATGGTGCCGCGCTCCCACTCGCGGGCCACCACCAGTGAGGTCAGAATGGCGCCGATCACCGTCATGATAATGGTGATGGCGCCGGGGATTATAAAGTGGCGGCTGATGGCGGCCGGATTAAACCAGTAGCGGCTCTGCACGTCGATCAGCGGCTGTAGACTTTCACCCCGGGCCAGCGCGCGCTGCTGCTGCCAGACCTGCCAGCTTCCCTGGACGTAGCCCTGCACGAAGTTGGCGGTATTGGGTTCGCTGCCGTCGGTTATTACCTGAATCGGTGCGCTGTCGCCGGGGCTTGCCTGGCGCTCGGCGAAATTCACCGGCAATACCACCAGCCCGCGAATCCGTCCGCCCTGCATCATTTCGATCAACTGCTGGCGATTATTGCTGACGGTCGCATCGATAAAGGGAGAGGCGCTCAGGGTACGGGTAAAGTCCACCGCCTCTTCGCTGCGCTGTTCCAGCAGAACCCCGACCCGTAACTGGCTGGAATCCAGGTTAATGCCGTAGCCGAAGATAAACAGCAGCAGCAGGGGAATGACCACCGCAATCAGCCAGCTACTGGGATCGCGCAGAATCTGGCGGGTCTCTTTCAGACACAGGGCGCGCACCCGACGCCCCGAGAAACGTTGATTATTGGCCATGGCTGTACTCCTTGTCCCACTGGTGAATCAGGGCGATAAAGGCCTGCTCCATGGTGGGATCCGGATGTTCGGCGTCTGCGGCCTGTTGTTTCAGGTCGTCCGGCGTACCGCTGGCGATGATTTTGCCGTGGTACACCAGCCCGATACGGTCGCAATATTCCGCCTCGTCCATAAAGTGGGTGGTCACCATAACGGTCACGCCGCGCTCTACCATGCTGTTGATATGCAACCAGAATTCGCGGCGGGTGAGGGGGTCGACGCCGGAGGTGGGTTCGTCAAGGAACAGAATATCCGGCTCGTGCATCAGCGAGCAGGCCAGCGCCAGGCGCTGCTTAAAGCCCAGCGGCAGAGAATCGGTGCTCTGGCGGGCGATGGGCGTCAGGTTAAAAGCCGTGCTCATCCGCTCAATGCGCTCTTGCTGGCGTTTCCCCTTCAGGCCGTAGATACCGGAGAAAAAGCGCAGGTTCTGATTAACCGTCAGGTTGCCGTACAGCGAAAACTTCTGGGCCATATAACCCAGGTGCTGGCGCGCCTGGCCGGAATTGGTCTTCAGATCCATATCCAGCACCAGCGCCTGACCCGAGGTGGGCGTCAGCAGGCCGCACATCATCTTGAAGGTGGTGGATTTACCCGCGCCGTTGGGGCCGAGCAGCCCGAATATCTCGCCGCGGGTCACTTTGAAGTCGACACTATCGGTGGCCGCGAAGTCGCCGAATTTTTTGGTCAGCTGGCGCGCTTCGATCACCGTTTCGCCTGGCTTGCCTTCCACATCGTGCAGAATGGCGCCCAGCGGCGATTCGACGGCGCTGGTGCCGCCCAGTAAATCGATAAAGGCATCCTCAAAGCGCGGCGCCGTCTCTTCGATGCGTTCGGGCGGCAGCGCCAGCGCCCGGCTCAGGTGGTCGATCTGAGCCTCTTTTTTCAGAATCACCCGCACCGATTTTCCCTGGATGACGCCGTCGCTGACCGTCGGCTGGCGCAGCGCTTGCTGTAACAGCTGACGGCTGTTGAGACGGGGGCTGGTCATCAGCCAACTGCGTCCGGTCATCTGGCGGGTCAGCGCTTTTGGTTCGCCCTGGTAGAGTATTTCCCCTTCGTTCATCAACAGGATAGTGCGGCACTGCTCGGCTTCGTCCAGATAAGAGGTGCTCCACAGAATCAGCATGCCTTCGTTTGATAGCGTGTGCACCATCTGCCACAGCTCGCGGCGCGAGATGGGATCGACGCCGACGCCCGGCTCATCCAGCAGCAGTACCTGAGGCTGACCCACCAGGGTGCAGGCCAGCCCGAGCTTCTGCTTCATTCCACCGGAAAGCTTGCCCGCCAGCCGCCCGGTGAAAGGGGCGAGGGCGGTAAAGGCCAGCAGCTTTTCGAAGGTCTGGCGGCGCTGTTCGCCGGTCACGCTGCGCAGGTCGGCATACAGATTCAGGTTTTCCTGGACCGTTAAATCTTCATAAAGACCGAACTTCTGGGGCATATAGCCCAACAGCGAGTGAAGCTCGCCGGAATCCTGGATGGGATCGAGTTCGGCCACCCGGACTTCGCCCTCGCTGGGGCGCAGCAGGCCCGCCAGCATGCGCATCAGCGTGGTTTTACCGGCGCCGTCCGGCCCTGCCAGGCCAATAACGCCGCCAGCGTTAAGCGTTACCGTCAGGCTGGCGACCGCCGGTTTTTCCATATCGGGGAAGCGTTTGACCACCCCGCGTAGTTCAATGGCGCGTTCAGCGTGGCTCATCGCTGCTTGCCTTCGCGTCGCTAAAGCGCAGGGTAACCGGCATTCCCTGGCGCAGGGTATCGTCCGGGTCGGTTACGATAATGCGCAGGCGATAGACCAGGTCGGTACGCAGATCCGGCGTTTCGACGCTTTTAGGCGTGAATTCGGCGGTCGGCGAGACAAAGCCTATCTTCCCGTGCCAGGGAGTGTTCGGGCGGCCATCCGTGTAAATCAGTACCTCACGACCCGGCCGGGCCTGGTTAAGGTTTGGCTCATCGATATAAGCGCGGATCCAGACCGGGCGGGTCAGCGACAGCGTCAGAACGTTGCTGCCGGCGCTGAGCATGGTGCCTGGCTCTATGGAGCGGGTCAGCAGGGTGCCGTCGGAAGGGGCGATAAGCGTGGCGTCCTGAAGATCCAGTTGCGCCTGGGCCAGTGCGGCCTGGGCCTGTTCCAGACTGGCTTTGGCCTCGGCGATTTCCTGCGGTCGGTTCCCGGTCTGGTACTGGGCCAGCTTATCGCGGGCCGCTTTCAGGTTGGCCGCGGCCTGATCGCGCGATGAACGGGCGTTGGACAACGCGTCGGCGGAGACGGAGCGACTGTTCCACAGCCCAAGCTGACGCTGATAAAACTTGTCCGCATATTCCCAGGAGGCGCGCGCCTGACGTTCGGCGGCGGCGGCCTGAGCTATCTCTTCGCTGCGGTAGCCGGCCATCATCAGAGAGTATTTGGCCTGGGCGGCGGCGACGTTGGCCTGTGATTGTCGCAGGGCGTTATCCAGAGGCGCTTTATCCAGTTCGCCCAGCACGTCGCCGCGCTTAATGGTATCCCCTTCATCCACGTTAAGGGTCGCCAGACGCCCTCCAACCCGGAAGCTGATATTCACCGTGCGGATATCCACGTTGCCATATAGCGTCAGGGGCTGGTTATGCTGGCTGCGATACCACCACCAGCCGCCGAGGGTGGCGGCCAGCAGCGCCACAACGATCAGCGCCGCCACAACAGACTTGCTACTTTTCATTTTCGTCGGCTCCTCGCTGGACGGAAAGTCCCTGTAGAATGAGATCGATATGTTGGGTTACCACCCAAATAATTTGCTGAACCCCCGCCGCATCGAAGTGCTGCCAACCGGCGCGCAGCAGTATGGTTTCGCGCCCTAACCGGAAGGCGAGTATCTCCCCCAGCAGGGCATGGGTATGGAGAATGGTTTCGGTATCTCCGGGGTCGCGCCCGCAGTAGCGGGCGATCAAACGGGTAAGAAGTTCATGCATCGGCGCGGTCACCCGTTGGTGAATTAACTGATAAGCCTCGGTTGGGGCCAACTGCTCGCGGGAGATAAACTTGCTGATATTCAGCGTTTCATCGGCGGTGAGCAGGGTGATAAGGTGACGGCTGGCTTCAACGATAAGCTGGCGCACGGCTTGTCGTTCAGCACCGCTTTTCAGCAGCTTTTCGGCGGTGGCGGCATGCTGCTGGAAGTTATTCTCTATAAAATCGGCAATCCAGTGCGCGCAGGCCAGATAAAGCGCCTCTTTTGATCCGAAGTAATAGGTAATGGCGGCGATATTCTGCTGCGCCTGGGCAGCGATATCGCGGGTGGTGGCATGCAGGCCGTATTCGCCAAACTGGGCGATGGCGGCGTGGATGAGTTGCTGTCTGGCCTGCTCCCCTCTGGCGGTAGGGGGTGTGGTTCGGTTGCTCATCAGGCAGGAGTTCCTGAAAAGTTAATCAATCGATTGATTAAGAGTAAGCAGGTTTTGCCATTGTGTCCAGAAACGTCAATTGGTTCTGCTAATGTTTCCGCCTGTGGAGAATTTATGCGCCAGGTCGCAAAAACTGATACACTCCGCCCCCTGTAACGGCACTGTGGTTTGTGCCTTTGAGTAACCGGCCGGTTCCCGGCTTGCACACTCCCCCTGGAAACGACACCGGTTGCCCGGTCAGGGCGGGTCTGGAGTAGTTATGTCTTTTGATTCTCTTGGGCTGAGCCCCGATATTCTGCGCGCCGTTGCCGAACAGGGCTATCGCGAACCCACCCCTATCCAGCGCCAGGCGATCCCCGTGGTGCTCAGCGGTCGCGATCTGATGGCCAGCGCCCAGACGGGCACCGGTAAAACCGCCGGCTTTACGCTGCCGCTGCTGGAGCTGTTGACGCAGCGCGAGCCGCACAGCAAAGGGCGCCGTCCGGTGCGCGCCCTGATTCTGACCCCAACCCGCGAACTGGCCGCGCAGATCGGCGAAAACGTGCGCGACTACAGCAAATACCTGAATATCCGTTCGCTGGTGGTGTTTGGCGGCGTGAGCATCAACCCGCAGATGATGAAGCTGCGCGGCGGGGTTGACGTACTGGTGGCGACGCCGGGCCGTTTGCTCGATCTGGAACATCAGAACGCGGTGAAGCTGGATCAGGTGGAAATTCTGGTACTGGACGAAGCCGACCGCATGCTGGATATGGGCTTTATCCACGATATCCGTCGGGTGCTGGCAAAACTGCCGCCGCGCCGCCAGAATCTGCTGTTTTCCGCGACTTTTTCTGACGAGATCAAGGGGCTGGCGGAAAAACTGCTGCATAACCCGGAAGAGGTGGAAGTGGCGCGCCGTAATACTGCCTCGGAGCAGGTGACCCAGCACGTTCACTTTGTGGATAAAAAGCGCAAGCGTGAACTGCTGTCGCTGCTGATTGGCAAGGGCGACTGGCGCCAGGTGCTGGTCTTTACCCGCACCAAGCACGGCGCCAACCATCTGGCGGAACAGCTGAATAAAGACGGCATCACCGCTGCCGCCATTCACGGCAATAAGAGCCAGGGCGCGCGTACCCGGGCGCTGGCCAACTTTAAGTCGGGCGATATTCGGGTGCTGGTGGCGACCGATATCGCCGCACGCGGTCTGGATATTGAAGAGCTGCCGCACGTGGTCAACTATGAGCTGCCCAACGTGCCGGAAGATTACGTGCACCGTATTGGCCGTACCGGTCGTGCCGCCGCCACCGGTGAAGCGCTGTCGCTGGTCTGCGTGGATGAGCATAAACTGCTGCGCGATATTGAACGCCTGCTGAAGCGCGAAATTCCGCGTATCGCCGAGCCGGGTTTCGAGCCGGACCCCTCTATTAAGGCAGAGCCGATTCAGAATGGGCGTCAGGGGCGTGGTAACGGAGGTGGCCGCGGCAATGGCGGTGGTCGGGGAAATGCTGGCGGTGGGCGCGGGCAGGGTCAGCCGCGTAAGCGCGCCGAAAGCGGCCAGGCGCCTAAGCCTGCCGGTGAAGGTTCCGGTCGCCGACGTCGTCGCGGTGGTCAGGGCGGCGGCGAAGGTAACCGCTAAGGTCTTTCTGTACCCCATGCCTTAAACATGGGAGAATAGTGGCGGTTTTTCGCAGTAAAACGGTTCTCCCATGGCATTGTCCGCGGCGCATAAGGCGCAAATCAGCGCCTGGTACAAGGCGCTTTCTCAGCAAATTCCGGACTTTATTCCCCGCGCTCCTCAGCGTCAGATGATCGCCGAAGTGGCGAAAACCCTGGCGGATGAAGAGGGGCGCCATCTCGCCATTGAAGCGCCGACCGGCGTCGGCAAGACGCTCTCCTACCTGATTCCCGGCATCGCGCTGGCCCGCGCCGAGCAGAAAACCCTGGTGATCAGCACCGCCAATGTGGCGCTGCAGGATCAGATCTTCAGTAAAGACCTGCCTTTGCTTGCCAAAATCATCCCCGGTTTAAAGTTTACCGCCGCCTTCGGGCGCGGGCGCTACGTTTGTCCGCGCAATCTTGCCATGCTGGCCAGTGATGAACCGCAGCAGCAGGGCGATTTGCTGGCGATGCTTGACGACGCCCTGACCGCCACCAGCAAGGAAGAGCGCAAGCTGTGTGTCGATCTGAAGCAAACCCTGGACAGCTACAGCTGGGACGGGGTGCGCGATCACAGTAAGAAAAACATTGCCGATGACCTGTGGCGGCGGCTGAGTACCGACAAAGTCGGCTGTCTGGGCACTAACTGTCAGTGGTATCGCGAATGCCCGTTTTTCGTGGCGCGCCGCGAGATAGCCGAAGCGGAAGTGGTGGTGGCCAATCACGCTCTGGTGATGGCGGCGCTGGAAAATGAAAGCGTGCTGCCGCCGGCGAAACATCTGCTGCTGGTGCTGGACGAAGGGCACCATCTGCCGGATGTGGCGCGCGATGCCCTGGAAACCAGTGCTGAAATCACCCCCGGCTGGCTGAGGCTGCAACTGGATCTGTTCAGCAAGCTTATCGCCACCAGTCTTGAACAGTTCCGCCCGAAAAGCGTTCCGCCGCTTGCGACTCCGGAACGCCTTAGCAACCACTGTGAAGAGCTGGACGAGCTGGCTATCACGCTTGCGGGGATCTTCAGTCTGTATCTGCCGGGAGAAAGCGAAGGTATATATCGGTTCGCCATGGGCGAACTGCCGGAAGAGGTGCTGCCGATGGTGCAGCGTATGGCGAAGCTTTCCGACGCGCTGCGCGGTCTGGCGGAAGCCTTCCTGAATGACCTGAGCGAACGTACCGGCCAACACGATATCGTGCGCCTGCATCGGCTGCTTTTGCAGATGAACCGCGCGCTGGGGCACTTTGAGGCCCAGAGTAAACTGTGGAAACTGGCGGCCATGGCTAACAGTTCGAACGCGCCGGTGTGCAAGTGGATAGCCCGGGAAGTGCGCGACGGGCAGCCGAAGCTGCTGCTGCACTGCGCGGCGATTCGGGTCAGCGATCAGCTGGAAAAGCTGCTGTGGCGCAGCGTGCCCCACGTGGTGGTGACCTCGGCGACCCTGCGTTCGCTGAACAGCTTCTCGCGACTTCAGGAGCTGAGCGGCCTTAAAGAAAAGGCCGGGGATCGATTTGTGGCGCTGGATTCCCCGTTCGATCACGCGCATCAGGGGCGACTGGTGATTCCGAGGATGCGCTACGCGCCGCTGATGGAACATGAACGGCTACATATCGCCGAGATGGCGGGCTTCTTTCGCGCTGAACTGGAAAAGGGCGAACACCGGGGGATGCTGGTACTGTTTGCAAGCTTAAGGGCCATGACCACTTTTCTGGAGTGCGTTCCCGATCTGCGTCTGCAACTGCTGGTACAGGGCGATCTGCCACGCTATCGGCTGGTGGAACTGCATCGTCAGCGGGTCGCGGAAGGCCAGACCAGCGTGCTGGTGGGGCTGCAATCGTTTGCCGAGGGGCTGGATTTAAAAGGCGAGCTGCTAAGCCAGGTGCACATTCATAAGATAGCCTTCCCGCCGGTGGACAGCCCGGTGGTGGAGACCGAAGGCGAATGGCTGAAGGCGCATAACCGCTATCCGTTCGAGGTGCAGAGCCTGCCCAGCGCCTCTTTTAATCTGATCCAGCAGGTTGGCCGGCTGATTCGCAGCCATGACTGCTGGGGTGACGTGGTCATTTACGATAAGCGCCTGCTGACCAAAAGTTACGGCCAGCGGCTGCTGGCGGCGTTACCGGTTTTTCCGGTGCTTCAGCCGCCCGCGCCGGAGCCAGACAGTAAGCTGCTGGAAAAACCGACAACTACCGGGGCCGGAGGGCGAAAGCGTCGCTCAGGGCGAAGCGGACGGGTTACACTTAATGGCATGACCCGAAAGAGGAGATAGTTGGTGGATTACCGCAAAATGATTAAAGAGATTGGGCGCGGTAAGAATCACGCCCGGGATCTCGACTTTGACAGCGCGCGCGGACTCTACAGCCATATGCTGGATGGCAAGGTGCCGGATCTGGAGTTGGGCGGCATACTGATGGCGCTGCGAATTAAAGGCGAAGGCGAGGCGGAACTGCGCGGCTTTTACGATGCGGTGCGCCAGCGAACCCTGACGCTGACCCCGCCTGCGGGAAAACCGATGCCGGTAGTGATTCCAACCTATAACGGCGCCCGGCGTCAGGCGAACCTGACGCCGCTGCTGGCGCTGTTACTGAGCCGGATGGGGTTTCCGGTGGTGGTGCATGGCGTCAGCGAAGATCCGACCCGGGTTATCTCGGCCACTATCTTTGCGCTGCTGGGTATGGCGCCGACGCTGCATGGCGGTCAGGCCCAGGCGAAGCTGGAATCCGGCGAACCCTTGTTTATGCCGGTGGATGCCCTGTGCCCGCCGCTGGCCCGGCAGCTCCAGCTACGCTGGCGGCTGGGGGTGCGCAGCAGCGCTCATACTCTGGCGAAGCTCATCTCGCCGTTCGGTGAAGATCACGCCTTGCGTTTGTCCAGCGTTTCGCATCCGGAATATGTTTCCCGGGTGGCGCAGTTCTTTAACCAGACCGGCGGTCGGGCGCTGCTGATGCACGGTACTGAAGGCGAAGTGTACGCGAATCCGCTGCGCTGCCCGCAAATCAGTCTGGTGGCGAATCAGCGGGTACAGGTGCTGTGCGAACGTCAGGATGAGGCGGTTAGCCAGCCGATCGCGCTGCCGGGCGATAAAGATGCGGAAATTACCGCCCGCTGGATCCAGCGCTGCGTGGCGGGCGAAGAGCCGGTACCAGCCTCGATTAAGCAGCAGCTGGCCTGCTGTCTGGTAGCCAGCGGCGAGCAGCCTGATATGACTGCGGCGCTGGCGCAGGTGAACCGGCTGTTTGGGTGAGAATTGTCCGTAATCTATTCGGTAATTTACCGGGTATGATGATGCGGAGGGCAGGGGAAAGCTCCCTCGTCCTTCAGGGAGAGGGCCAGGGCGAGGGGGACAGACAGCTCCGGCGCCCGGTTTCAGAATAAAAGCGGCGGAATATGATGATACGGCGAGTGTTCCGTTCACTTCAGGCAACTGCTTCTCTGTTAATCCACTGCGGGTGAACGGGCCAGGGAGCTCAGTCGCCGCTCCCCTGGCGACCCGGGCTCCCCGGCGGTAAAAAACGCCGCTGACGCGGGCCCCTTCGCTTATCACGCCGGGCTTTTCGGAACGGGCAAGAGTCGCCATCCATGGCGACCTTGCCCTGTCGCGACATCCTGTCGCTCCTCCGGCCCTGCGTGAACGCTGCGGCGTTTTTTAAGCCGGGTGACAAAACCCTTATCGCTTCAGTCTGTCTTTTCTAAATGACACCAGCAGCACCTTTCGGATGAGTTCAGGCTGAAGATTCAGGGCGGTGACACTCCCCGGCCTGAAAATCGCCGGAGTATTCCCGGCGGCCAGGGTCAGCCCGACAGGACGTCGGGCTGAGGGTG
Organism: Rosenbergiella sp. YN46; assembly: GCF_036620675.1. Classification (NCBI taxonomy): domain Bacteria; kingdom Pseudomonadati; phylum Pseudomonadota; class Gammaproteobacteria; order Enterobacterales; family Erwiniaceae; genus Rosenbergiella; species Rosenbergiella sp. YN46. The sequence continues at coordinate 292,546 of NZ_JAZHEE010000001.1, read as the reverse complement.
TGCGGCCCAAGGAGGTGCCGTCACGCCCGACCCGTCCGGCTGGCGGGAATACGCAGGGGCCCGCGACAGCGGCGATTTTCACGCCGGAAAGCCAGGTTGTCAGGAGGTGGCGTTTGAGCCTCCTGACCCGTTCACCGGTTCCGCAACCGACATATAAAAATACCCTTAAAGTGAACGGAACCTTCGCCAGCGTGACATATTCTCCCCAGAACACAGCATTGTCGCAGAAATAGCGCAACCGACATGACCACGTACAACACCGCTGCCCCGGCCTGCATCTGAAAGGCAACTGGGCAGAATATGATGATACGGCGGGCTGTTCCGCTCACTTTGCGTCACTGCTTCTCTGTTAATCCACAGCAGGTAGAACGGGCCAGGGGGCTCAGTCGCCGCCTCCCTGGTGACCCGTGCTCCCCGGCGGTAAAAAACGCCCTTCGGGGCCCCTTCGCTTATCACGCCGGGCTTTGCGGAACGGGCAAGAGTCGCCATCCATGGCGGCCTTACCCTGTCGCGACATCCTGTCGCTCCTCCGGCCCTGCGTGAACGCTATGGCGTTTTTTAAGCCGGGGCATAATCCCCCTCATCGATTCAGACGGAGTGCTCAAATACAACCAGCAATATCTTTACGGATAAGTTTGGGCTGAAGATTCAGGGCGGTGACACCCCGGCCTGAAAATCGCCGGAGTATTCCCGGTGGCCAGGGTCAGCCCGACAGGGCGTCAGGCTGAGGGCGTGCGGCATAGTCGCAAAAAAAAGCCCGCCAGTGGCCGGCGGGCAAGGGATAACATCAGGGTTTCCGTCATATTTCGACTTGCTGCTTTGTTGGCTGCAGTACCCGGCCCATCCCAGGGCTTCGCCCCTTTGGGGCCGGCAGATTTGTCACTCACCTCAGTCGCATCGTTATCTATGCTCCCGGGGATTCGCTCAGTAGCCGCCGCGATGCAACCCGAAATATTTAGGGGCAGAGCAAGGGGCCGGGAGAGGGATCCCGGCTGAGGGTTATTTGTAGATTACCGCGGTGCCGTGCAGCAGGTTTTCGCCAGAGGCAGAGGTGATTTTATAGGCGCTGGCGCCCTGGGCATCAGCTTTCGCCGCCAGCTGGTCTTCTAACTGGCTCAGCGTGTAGGCGCCGGAGGCGGAGATAACGCCAATCTTCTGGCCGTGCTGGTCATTATCGGTGACCTGCTGAGCGGCGAAGGCGCCAAAGGACAGGGTGGATAGCACAATTGCAGCAACAGTATATTTAATGTTTTTCATGGTGATATCTCGCAGGTTATTCTGTAAAAATCATTTCGTTCCGTTTATGTGATAATTATCACGGTATTTTTGCAGAGAGAAAACCTGGAAGAATTGAAGGTGTTGTTCTAAAAAATTGACTATTCAGTAATATATTGATTTTTATGTGTTATTAATTGTTTTTCTCGGCGATTTGGCTGATGTCTGCATTAAGAGTGTGGAAAAGGCACATTTAGTCACGCTGAATTTGCCAGAGCAGTGGTGGCGATAGCGCCCCGGCCGGAGAAGGCTGGGGACGCTGCCAGGCGTACCGGTGATGACGCTTTATTTATAAATGGTGGCGGTGCCGTGCATCTGATTATTGCCGCCGGCCGAGGTGATAACATAGCCGGTCGCCCCCTCTTCGCGCGCCTTCTCAGCGAGCTTGTCTTCCAGATCGCCAAGGTGGGTGGCGCCGCTGGCGGAAACCGTGCCGGCAGGGCGGAGCTGGCTGGTTTCCGGGTTGGTGAGTGGCGATGCCGCAAAGCTTGCGGGAACACAGACAATGAAGGTGATAATGGCAGAAAAGAGCGACAGTTTTTTCATGATCACATCCTCACGACAGGTCTCAGGGGTGATTAAAAATTAACCACCCTGTGATATAGTGTAGTTCGCTTCAGAGTGTGATACAGCGCAAAAAATAGCTTTTCACGGGTCGACATTTACTGACAAAAGTTGACCGATGAAAATTGGTTAACGCTATGATTTTTCAGGCCTTGCATCAGGGCGTACCAGATCGAAACGCTGGGCTTCACTAATGCTGTAGTAGGCGGTCGGCCCGCCGGCGCGTAGCACCGGCTGTGCCTTTGCCGTCTGATAAACTCCCTGTTCCAGAAGTCGGGAGTCGATATGAACGGCGACCACTTCCCCCAGTACCAGCCAGGTATCGATGGGATCGCCGCTGGCGGAGGTTAACTGCCAGTGCTGAGAAAGGCGGCACTCAAAGTTAACCGGGCTTTCCGCTACCCGAGGCGCCTTGACCCGACGTCCCGCCAGCGGCGTCAGCCCCGCCCGTACAAATTCATCTTCACCGTGCGGCAGCGTGGCGGACGTTTCGTTCATCTGCTCCGCCAGAGCGCGAGTCGTCAGGTTCCAGACAAATTCACCGGTTTCCAGAATATTGCGCAGGCTGTCTTTGCAGCCGCTACTGGCAAAGCCGATAATCGGCGGCCGGTAGTTAAAGCAGTTAAAAAAACTATAGGGGGCGAGATTACGCTGCCCTTTCGCGTTCTGAGTCGCGATCCAGCCGATAGGCCGCGGGCCGATAATAGCGTTGAGCGGATCGTGAGGCAGGCCGTGGCCCGCTTCCGGCTCGTAATAGTAGTAGTCGTTGTTGTGCTCTGTGGACATCAGTTTTTCCGTTTATGGTGGTTGCTGTTACCTGATAGTGTACCTTACCCGGGCTGGCGTTATTTACCTGTGAGCCGACAACGGGTATCTTACGCGCCCACACAGGAGAATGCCCATGACCAGCCAGCCCGCCAGACGCGCCGGGTTACACCCGCGTAATCGTCATCAGTCACGCTATGATTTTCCCGCTCTCGTGGCGGCCAGCCCGGCGCTTGAGGCCTTTGTGCATACCAGTCCCCGCGGTGAAGCGACCATTGATTTCGCCGATCCCGTGGCGGTCAGAGCGCTGAATCAGGCGCTGCTGGCCTGCTTTTATCAGGTCAGCCACTGGGAGATTCCTGAAGGTTTTCTGTGTCCGCCAGTGCCGGGGCGCGCCGACTACCTGCACCATCTGGCGGATCTGCTGGCCGAGGATAACCAGGGCGTGATTCCGGCCCAGGCCGACATTCTGGATATCGGTACCGGCGCCAACTGTATCTATCCGCTGATCGGCCAGTATGAATACGGCTGGCGCTTTACCGGCAGCGAAGTTAATCCGCACGCGCTACGCAGCGCTGCCGCTATTGTGGCCGCCAATCCGGGCCTGAATCGTCGCATCCGGCTACGTCGCCAGAAGCAGGAGGAGGCCATTTTCCGGGGGATTATCCACGTGAATGAGCGCTACGCGGCGACAATGTGTAATCCGCCGTTTCATGATTCAGCGGCCTCAGCCCGGGCGGGCAGCGAACGCAAGCGGCGTAACCTGGGGCTGAGCGATAAAGGAAATGCCCTGAACTTTGGCGGCCAGCCGAAGGAGCTATGGTGTGACGGCGGCGAAGTGCGCTTCATTCAGCAGATGATTGAAGAGAGCAGAGCCTTTGCCCGCCAGGTAGGCTGGTTCACCACCCTGGTGTCACGCGGCGAGCACCTGCCTGAGATCTACCGGGCGCTTCAGGGGGCTGGCGCGGTGCGGGTGGTGAAAAAGAACATGGCCCAGGGCCAGAAGCAGAGCCGCTTTATCGGCTGGAGCTTTAGCGAAAAGCAGCCCCGTTAACGGGGCCGCAGACCATGGTCAGGAGACGTGTTGCAGGAACTCCTGCAACCGCTGGCCGGGCGGGTTTTCAATCAGCTCACGCGGATTGCCGTCGGCGGCTATCCGCCCCTTATCGATAAATATCAGCCGCGATGCCACCTGGCGTGCAAAGCCAATCTCATGGGTGACGATCGCCATGGTCATTCCTTCTTCGGCCAGATCCCGCATCACCTTCAGTACCTCGTGGCGTAGCTCCGGATCCAGTGCCGATGTCGGTTCGTCAAACAGCATCATTTTGGGTTTCACCGCCAGCGCTCTGGCAATGGCGACCCGCTGCTGCTGGCCGCCTGACAGTTCGGAAGGATAGTGCCCGGCGCGATCCGCCAGCCCGACTTTCTCCAGTAAGGCTCTGGCCTGCTGTTCGGCATCGGTTTTGCGGGCGCCGCGCACCCGAAGGGGGCCAAACATCACGTTTTCCAGCGCCGTCATCTGGGGGAACAGATAGAACTGCTGGAATACCATGCCCGCCTCCTGGCGAATCAGGCGCTCATCCACTTTCGGATCGTTAACCTTCATTCCATCGACAATCAGGTCGCCTGCGGTTATTTCCTCCAGCTTATTGATGCAGCGCAGCAGCGTTGATTTCCCGGAGCCGGAAGGGCCGATAATCACCACCACCTCACCCTGATGAATGTGCAGATCGATATTGTGCAGCACCTGGGTCGGGCCGAAGTGCTTGGAGACGTTTTTAAACTCAATCACAGGATCTTCATCCTTCTTTCGATTCGACGCAGAACAAAGCTCAGCACCAGGGTGATAATCAGATAGATAACCGCTACGGCGCTCCAGATTTCCAGCGCCCGAAAGTTACCGGCGATAATTTCCTGCCCCTGGCGGGTCAGTTCGGCCACGCCTATTACAATAAACAGCGAGGTGTCTTTGATACTGATAATCCACTGGTTGCCCAGCGGCGGCAGCATGCGGCGCAGGGCCAGCGGCAGAATCACGTAGCGAATGGTATCGCGCCGGGAAAGGCCCAGTGCCAGGCCGGCTTCGCGAAAGCCTTTATGGATAGAGAGCACGGCGCCGCGGGTAATTTCGGCAATATAGGCGCCGGAGTTAATCATGATGGTGACCACCGCGGCGCTAAAGGGATCGATCCGCAGATCGGGAAACGCCATCGGCAGGGCAAAGTAGATAAACATGACCTGCACCACAATGGGGGTGCCGCGAATAATTTCGATAAACGCCAGGGCGAGGTGGTTCAGTATCCAACCGCCAAAGCTGCGGGCGAACCCGGCGATAAGGCCGATAACCAGGCCGCCCAGCAGGCCGAGTACCGATATCCAAAGCGTCATTTTTGCGCCTTCCAGCAGCAGCGGGACAGCCGGCCAGATGGCGCTCCAGTCAAACTCCATGGTGATTTCCTGTCGCAAGAAAGCAGAAGAGGCGGGGCGTTTATCCCCGCACGGTTTGGATTATTCCGGCGCCTTGCCGAACCATTTTTTGTAGATTTGCGCGTAGGTTCCGTTTTCACGCAGGGTTTTCAGCGCGCCGTTCACTTTGTCACGCAGGTCGCTGCCTTTCGGGAAGGCGATGCCGTACTGTTGGGCTTCCAGCGAATTGCCCACCGCTTTGAACTTGCCCTGGCCTGCGGTCTTAATGAAGTAGAGTATATTCGGCGTGTCGTGCAGCACCGCGTCGGCGCGGTTGGTGCCCAGCTCCATATAGGCGTTGTCGATATTCGGGAACTGATGCAACTCTTTGGCTTTGATGTGTTCCTTCGCGTAATCCACCGAGCCGGTACCGCTTTTCACCGCCAGGACTTTGCCGTCGAGATCCTTAACGCTTTTGACTTCGTCGTTATTGGCCCTGACCATCACCATCAGGCCGCTTTTGTAATAGCCGTCGGAGAAGTCGATGGCGCGTTTACGTTCATCGGTAATGGTAATGCCTGCCAGCGCCAGATCGACATTTCGGGTCTGTAATGCAGGGATAATGCCGCTGAAATCCATGGGTTTCAGGGTGTAGTCGAGCTTGAGCTCTTTAGCGATGGCGGCCCAGAGGTCAATATCAAAGCCGACGTACTGATTGCCCTGCTTAAATTCGAAGGGAACAAAGGCAGTATCGGTTGCTACGATCAGCTTCTTTTCCGCGGCCTGGGAGGAAACGGCGAATGCCAGGGCGAGTGCAGCCAGAGAACATTTCAAAACAGACTTCATAGCTCTTCCTTTTGTTATGCCCGGGGAACGTGCCGGGCCAGACTAAACGCAGTATGAAAAATTCATGCCATGGTTTCTAACTGACTGAATTTATTGATTGTTAAAAGCGGGTCGTGCACCTGCATACAGACAATAGTCGCCTGTTGCACCGGACTGGGGCGCGATGCCGAGGCGCGGTTTCCCTGCCGGTCGGTACTACTCTATTTAGCGTAAAATCCACAGGAGGAACAATTGATTGATAACAATTGTGTGAAGTGTTTATTGCAATTTTTTAACTTTTTGCCGGGGAGAGCGGACAGGAATGCACATTAATGGTGCGCCCCCTCGGGGAGGAGGCGCGACAGGGGACTTATCCGAGGTGGGCTTCGATGAACCACAGGAATTTATCCAGATCGCGGGAAGCCGCGGTGAAGATATCTGCGGTGTCTTCATCTTTGGCTTCGCTAATGGCTTTGCGTACGTCGTTCGCGACGACGGCATAGCGGTCGGCCAGTTCTTTCAGGTGATCCTGAACGGTATGAATATCCAGCGGGTAGCTTTTCAGCGGGGTGTTGCTGTTGATCACCTGCGTGGTGCCCAGCGCAACGCCGCCTAACTGCACGGCACGTTCTGCCATGGTGTCCATATGCTCGTTCAGTGAATCGCGGAAACCATCCAACATTTCGTGAACGGCAATGAAGTTAGCACCGCGCATATTCCAGTGAGCCTGTTTGGTAATGAGCGCCAGATCGATGAACTGAACAACCTGACGGTTCAGTTGTGCAACGGTCTCTTTTTTCTCGCTCTCAGCCACATCATTGCGGGTGTACAGCAGCTCAGAAGATTTTGTTTTCACCAGTTTAGCGGTACTCATGATTTCATGTCCTCTTGATGTTATGTCCCAAAAAACTTCGCCAGTAAGTATAGCACCGCTTTTTTACCCTGCTGGTTGAGATATTACCTATCGGTTAAATAGTAATGATGAAATTGTTTTTATAAATATGTTGTTAATCAATTTGTTATATTAAAACGCCAACATTTCTTGCGAAATGCCGGCGGGAATTGGCTAATGATGATTTGTTATTATTTTGTAAAGTTTGAATCGGCTAATTAATATCGATACTTTCGATTTTTGGTTCGCGTTTTAGCGTCAGGGTTGAGCCTACCGAAGCCAGAATAATAGATAGCAGCCCCAGCAACTGAATAGCGCTCAAACGTTCCCCCAGGAAGATCATGCCGGAAAGCGCCGCCATGCCGGGCTCCATGCTCATAAGGGTACCGAAGGTGCGGGTAGGCAGACGGGTCAGGGCCACCATCTCCAGAGAATAGGGCAACGCGGTGGAAAGCACGGCAATGGCCAGCCCCAGCGGCAGCAGCGACCACTGCCACAGCGCGGGGCCTGCCTGCCAGGCACCGACGGGAATAAAGATCAGCGCGGCTATCACCGAGCCCATTGCGACAGTGGCCGGGCCGTGGCCGTCGCCGGCGCGGCTACCCGTCAGGATATAGACCGCCCAGCAGGCGCCCGCCAGCAACGCCCAGGCAGCGCCCATGGGATCGATGCCAGAAATTCCGGAGCCCAGCGGTAGCAGCATCCACAGACCAGCGATAGCAAGCGCCACCCACAGAAAATCGATGGGGCGGCGGGAAGAGAACAGCGCCACCGCCAGCGGGCCGGTGAACTCCAGCGCTACGGCAATACCCAGCGGGATGCTGTGCAAGGAGAGGTAAAAGAAGTAGTTCATACCGCCCAATGCCAGCCCATAAAGCAGCAGCGGGATCCGCTGTTCAGGCCGAAACCGCAGGCGCCAGGGTTTAAATACCGCCACCAGAATAAGCGTGCCCAGCGCAAGGCGCAGCGCGGCGACGCCGGGAGCGCCAACCAGTGGAAACAGCGATTTGGCGAGAGAAGCGCCGCTCTGAATAGAAGTCATGGCGACCAGCAGCAGTACGACTGGCAACCAGGCGGGCGATTTACGGGACAACGTTGGCATCCTGCATCCTGTCAGTTTTTGTCAATGAAACGTTAATAAAAGAAAATCCCGCTCAGTGTAATGGAAGAGTTGTTTCTGGTTTAGCATCCGTTGAAAAAAAAGTTTCTGCCGGCCGTTATGATGCGCGGCATCAGAAGTTCCCCATGAAGAGTGATTTTAGGATTAATCCGAATGGAAGCTTGCAGGAATGAGGACCATAATAGCATTCCGCCTGCAAAATTACGTGTCTTATGAAAGGGATAGTCAGTTCTGGAAACGTTCTGTTACATGAAATGGCGCCTTAGACAACGCAAATCCCGCAGAGTTTCTTAAAGTAGTTTGATATATTTATAACTTAGGACTTACTTGAAGCACATTTGAGGTGGTTATGAAAAAAATTGCATGTCTTTCAGCTCTGGCCTGTGTTCTGGCCGTTTCCGCCGGTTCTGCAGTAGCCGGTACCGCAACTGTTTCTGGTGGCTACGCGCAGAGCGATATGCAGGGCGTTGCCAGCAAAGCTAACGGTTTCAACCTGAAGTACCGTTACGAGTTCGACAACAGCCCGCTGGGCGTTATCGGCTCTTTCACCTACACTGAGCACGATCGTACCGCTACTCACGGCGAATATGACAAAGGCCAGTATTACGGCTTCACCGCGGGTCCGGCTTACCGCCTCGCTGACTGGGTGAGCGTATATGGTGTTATCGGTCTGGGCTACGGTAAATTCCAGACCACTAACTATCCGGAACACCACGGCGACACCAGCGATGTTGGTTTCTCCTATGGTGCGGGCGTTCAGTTCAACCCGATCGAAAACGTTGCTCTGGACTTCTCTTATGAGCAGAGCCGTATTCGTAGCGTTGACGTTGGCACTTGGATTGCCGGTGTTGGTTACCGCTTCTAATCCTTCCCCTACCGGGAAAGAGAAAAATCCGCCTTTATGGCGGATTTTTTTTGCCTGAGTTTTGAGTATAGCCAGGTTTTATCCGTCCGCGGGGGCGATACAGTACAGTGAATCGCAAAAACAGGGCAGAGAACGAAAGACAGCGTAACGGGCTGTCAATTGAGGAAGGGGCGTTTAGCGGGTCTGGTTCTTTGAACGCGGTTTGCCGTTAATAATGTTGCACAGCATGGCCAGCAGCATCAGCCGTACCTGAAAGGGGGAGTGGGTAAACACCAGCATACACCTCTTAAATTCAGTCATCAGTCCCTCCTTACTTCACCCAGTGCCGCAATCCCTTTGCGTTAGTCTGTATTCTATACAGATATAGCACAAGCTATATTACATAGCTATGGCTATTTAGTTAATTTTTTGTAGTTGCGGCATGCTGGTTTACAATGAGGGCCGTTAAATTTCATATGCAGCACCCGGGAGAAGTTGAATGAGCCGTCGCGCAGGTAAGCCAGAAAGCCGCAAAGAAGGAAAACTGGTCGATGTGGAAGCCCACGTCGAAGGTTTTCGCCAGGTACGCGAGGCCCACCGCCGGGAGCTGATCGATGATTATGTCGAGCTGATTGACGATCTGATCCGCGAAGTGGGCGAGGCGCGCCAGGTGGATATGGCGGCGCGACTCGGCGTTTCACAGCCGACGGTGGCGAAAATGCTCAAGCGCCTGGCTTCGGTGGGATTAATAGAGCAGATCCCCTGGCGTGGCGTATTTCTGACCGCCGAAGGGGCGAAGCTGGCGCAGGAGAGTCGGGAACGTCACCAGATTGTGGAAAACTTTCTGCTGGCGCTGGGCGTGAGCCCGGACACCGCCCGCCGCGATGCGGAAGGCATGGAACACCACGTCAGCGAGGAGACGCTGGCGCTGTTTCGTCGCTTTAGCGAGGCGGGTCAGGAATAACCCGCGTTCCATAGAAAAAAAGCCCGCATAGCGGGCTTTTTGCTGGCAAAACTGCTATCAGTTAATGCGCACAGGCATACCGGAGCGGTTCTCAACAGCCTGCTGTACCACGCTCTGATCGACATCAGCCTGATCGGTCACTTCACGCAGTTTCTGAGTCAACACAATCGGTACCTCTTCTTTACCGGCCATCTGGGCTTCGGTGGTGGAGAGCGGATTATGGACTTCGATATAGCGACTGCCGTCCGGCTCGGTGGTGGTCTTCACCGGCTCGTCGATAAACTGCACCCGGGTGCCGACCGGCACGTTCTCGAACAGGAACTTAATATCGTCTTTACGCAGACGTACGCAGCCGTGGCTTACCCGCAGCCCAATACCGAAGTTGGCGTTGGTACCGTGGATGGCGTACAGGCGACCGATATACAGGGCGTATAACCCCATCGGATTATCCGGGCCGGCCGGGAACACGGCGGGCAGATATTCGCCGCGCGCCTTATATTCGGCGTGCATCTTGGCGGTTGGCGTCCAGGTCGGGTTAGCGCGTTTACGCTCTACCTTGGTGGTCCAGTTAATCGGCGTATCTTTACCCAACTCGCCGATCCCGATAGGTAGCACCACTACGGTGCCGCTGTCTTTCGGATAGTAGTAAAGGCGCATTTCAGCACTGTTGATGATAATGCCCTTACGCGGCGCATCCGGCAGGATGAGCTGCTGGGGAATGGTCAGCACCGTGCCGGACTTCGGCAGATAGGGATCTACGCCGTGGTTGGCTTCCATCATGTTGGATAGCCCCATCTGGTACTTCGCTGCAAAGTATTCCAGAGGCTGTTTGTTATCCTCAGGAACGGTGACAACCTGATTCTGGCCGACGAGACGGCTACCCTCAGGAGGCAGCGGATAGGTTACCGCGGAGGCGGTTTTACAAAAACCGACGAGGGTAAATGCTGCCAGTAAAAGCGTACGTAATTTCATAGTTGAGTCGCGCAGTTGTTATCGGTGCCACAGAGGCTATTGGTTAAGATACGGTAAAAGTGCCGCCAGCGCATTATAGGAGCATTGTGCGTTTGAGGAAATTCGGATGTGGATGAAATCACACTTTTCACCTGAATTTGTGTATTAGTCTAGGTTATTTTGTCACGGATTTGGATCCGGGCGATCCCTGAACGCACTTATGGCATAATGTCGTGTTTATCACACTTTCAACCCGGGGAAGACGATTGTTAGTTTCCAGTAATGTCACCATGCAGTTCGGCAGTAAGCCGTTGTTCGAAAATATCTCCGTTAAGTTTGGCGGCGGTAACCGCTACGGCCTGATCGGCGCCAACGGTAGCGGAAAATCCACCTTTATGAAGATTCTGGGGGGCGATTTGCAGCCGAGCGGCGGCAACGTGTCGCACGATCCTGACGAGCGTATCGGTAAGCTGCGTCAGGATCAGTTCGCCTTCGAACAGTTCACGGTGCTGGATACGGTCATCATGGGGCATTCGGAGCTGTGGGAAGTGAAGCAGGAGCGCGACCGCATTTATGCTCTGCCGGAAATGAGCGAAGAAGAAGGCTATAAGGTTGCCGATCTGGAAGTGAAATACGGCGAGATGGACGGCTATTCCGCCGAAGCGCGGGCCGGTGAACTGCTGCTGGGCGTAGGCATTCCCCAGGAGCAGCATTACGGCCCGATGAGCGAAGTGGCGCCTGGCTGGAAGCTGCGCGTGCTGCTGGCTCAGGCGCTGTTCTCCAACCCGGATATCCTGCTGCTTGACGAACCGACCAACAACCTGGATATCGATACCATTCGCTGGCTGGAGCAGGTGCTTAACGAGCGCGACAGCACTATGATCATCATTTCCCACGATCGCCACTTTCTGAATATGGTCTGCACCCATATGGCGGATCTCGATTACGGCGACCTGCGGGTGTATCCGGGCAACTACGATGAGTATATGACTGCGGCCACCCAGGCCCGTGAGCGCCTGCTGGCGGACAACGCCAAAAAGAAGGCGCAGATCGCCGAGCTTCAGTCCTTCGTCAGTCGCTTTAGCGCTAACGCCTCCAAGTCGCGCCAGGCCACCTCCCGCGCCCGTCAAATCGACAAGATCAAGCTGGAAGAGGTGAAAGCCTCCAGCCGTCAGAATCCGTTCATCCGTTTCGAGCAGAACAAAAAATTGTTCCGTAACGCGCTGGAGGTTAAAGATCTCAGTAAGGGATTCGATAACGGCCCGCTGTTCAGCGGCTTCGGCATGCTGATGGAGGTGGGCGAAAAGCTGGCGGTACTGGGCACCAACGGCGTGGGTAAATCGACCCTGCTGAAAACCCTGGTGGGGGAGCTGACGCCGGATAGCGGTACGGTAAAGTGGTCTGAAAACGCGAGTATTGGTTACTACGCGCAGGATCACGCCGCGGACTTTGACTGCGATCTTAACGTATTCGACTGGATGAGCCAGTGGAAACAGGAAGGGGATGACGAGCAGGCGGTGCGCAGCGTTCTGGGCCGTTTGCTGTTCAGCCAGGACGATATTCGCAAACCGGTGAAGGTGCTGTCCGGCGGCGAGAAAGGGCGGATGCTGTTCGGCAAGCTGATGATGCAGCGCCCCAATATTCTGGTGATGGATGAACCGACCAACCACCTGGATATGGAGTCTATTGAATCACTGAATAGCGCGCTGGAGCTTTATGAAGGCACGCTGGTCTTCGTTTCCCACGACCGTGAGTTCGTGAGCTCGCTGGCGACCCGCATCGTGGAAATCACCCCACAGGGCGTGGTCGACTTCGGCGGCGGTTACGAAGAGTACCTGCGCAGCAAAGGTATCGAATAACGCAGCCGGTCATGCCCTCTCCCCGGCGGGAGAGGGCATGACAGCACCTTTATTTAAGCGCCCAGCAATTACCTTCCACGCCGTCGATAATCAGACGTCGCGTTTCGCCTTCCGGCAGCGTTAGCTGCAGTTCCGACCAGGCCGGGCGCCAGTCGCCGCGCACGTTAAACCTCAGATTGATGGAGTCGGCATCACAGGTCATCTCCCAATTGAGCCACAGCGCTTTGCCCTCTTTATAACCCCAGCTTTCGCCATCGTCTTCGAACAGTTCGCCCCGGGAGTGCCCGTTCCCTTTCAGCGGAAACAGCCGCAGTTCGCGGCGGTCATCGGCCCGGGCGTCGCTATGGGCCAGGCGCTGGCTTAACGGCAGTCCGGCTCCAGCGCGTACCAGCATGGGCTGCTGTTCCAGTGGGGCGGGCAGAGTGATTTGCTGACCGCCCGCGTACCAGGTGTGGCTTGCGAAGTCGTACCAGCCGCTGCCGTTGTCCGGCAGCCACAGGGTGCGTTCGCGCTGACCCGCTTCCACGACGCTTGCCACCAGCAGATCGCGACCCAGCATAAACTCGTCGCACTCCTGGAAGGTTTTAGGGTCCTGCTCATGGTCGAGGAACGTGGGGCGCAGCATTGGTTCATCGTCGGCGTGGGCCTGCCACAGCAGCGTATACAGATAGGGCATCAGGCGATAGCGCAGCTCAATGGCGGCACGCACCGCCGGGGTGACCGCCGGATACATCCAGGGTTCGTTGACGGTACCGTCGTCGTTCCACGAGTGGATGGTAAAGCGCGGATGCATCACACCGTTTTGTACCCAGCGTACGAACAGTTCGGCGTCTGGCTTATCGCCAGAGAAACCACCGACGTCATGGCCCACGTTATAGAGTCCGGACAGGCTCATCCCCAGCCCCATGCGGATGTTATAGCGTAGCGTCTGCCAGCTGGTGCGGTTATCGCCGCTCCAGGTCTGAACGTAGCGCTGCATACCGGCGCAGCCGGAGCGGGAGATCAGATAGGGGCGCAACTCTGGCGCAAACCGCTGCTGCGCTTCCATTGAGGCGCGCATCATCAGCAGCGGCATCACCGGGCGGATATGCTTAATGGCGATAGGGTCGCCGAAACCGTGGCAGCGCGCTTCGCCGTCCCAGACCTCATATTCGTTATTGTCGTTCCAGGTGGCGTCGATTCCCATTTCCAGCAGTTGGGTGGTCACCCCCTCCTGCCACCAGGCGATGGCGGCCGGGTGGGTGAAGTCCAGGTGAGAGCCTTCGTCGTCCCAGAAGCTGGAACGTTCCGGGGTTTCGCTTTGCGAATCCTGAATAAACAGTCCCTGGCGGGCCACCTCCTGATAGCGGGGATGATCCTGCAACAGGCAGGGTTTGATATTGGCGGCAAGCTTAAGCCCGGCGTCGTGAAAGGCCTGGCTCATCACTTTCGGTTCGGGCACTTTGTCGTGGTTCCAGTTAAAGACGTAGCGCTTGTCGTTAATTGAGGTATAGCCGGATGAAAGCTGGAAGGAATCGCACGGAATGGCGTGCTGCTGGCACAGGCGAATAAAGTTCATCAGCTGATTCTGGGCGTCCGGCGCGTCGGTATAGTGCATCGTGGAGCCGCTATAACCCAGGCTCCAGCGCGGGCCAAACAGCGTTTTGCCGGTCAGACGCACAAAGGTTTTGGTGATATCCAGAATTCGGTCGCCCACGAACAGGTAGTAGTCGATGTCGCCGGATTCCGCCTGCCAGCGGCGGTAGGGAGCGTGGTAGTTATCCAGCTCATTGCCCAGATCGAACCAGCTGCTGCTCAGGTTATCGTAAAACAGCCCGAAGCTGACCTCATCACGCCGGGTAATGGTGAAGGGGATATGCTTGTAGAGCGGATCGGTGCTGGCAGCGTTATAGCCCATGGCGTCCAGATTGCGCATTTCGTAGCGTTTCCCGTTACGCGCCAGCGGCCCGGCCTTTTCGCCCAGTCCGTAGTAACAGTCTTCCTTAAAGCGCCGCTGATAGTGGGCGACGCCGTCGCCGTGCGCATTAAGCAGATAGGCGCTGGTGGGGCGATCGCTGGCAAGAAAACGCCACTGGCCGCAGGCGTCGCGGTAGTGCCACTCCAGCCATAGCGGCCGGTGAACCGTGACCCGCAGCCTTTCGCTTGCGATCTCCAGCGTATCGTCGCGTTCGGTTAGCGTATATCCAGGCAGAGAGAAGCCGTCGAGATCGTCCCGGGAACGCCCCTCCCAGGGAACGTCCCGATTCGGCGCGATACTCCAGGTACGGTTCAGCGCCCAGTCGCCGCCGCGCTGTATTGATACGCGAAACAGCCCCTGTTCCAGCACGTACAGGGTCAGCCGGTGCTGGTTTTCCACGCAAAGGGTCACATGGCTGGCATCGGAATGGGCCAGGCTCCAGTGTTTCAGGGTTTTCATCGGTAATACCTCATCAGATGCGACGCCCGCGGCGTTCGGCAATAAAAGCGATCAGGAAACAGGCGCCAATCAGATCGAACATCCCCATGGCGATAAATAGTGGATTAAAGCCGATGGTGTCGGCGGTAACGCCGATAATCAGCGAAAAGGCGAAGCTGGCTATCCAGGCCGCGGAGCCGCGCATTCCGTTGACGGTGGCCATCTGGCCTTTGTCGAAGGACTCCACCACCAGTGCGCTCAGCATGCAGGAGATAATCTGGTGGCCGAAGCCGCCGATGGAGATCAGCACAATGGTGACGTACGGATCGCGGGTGAAGGCCACCACCGCCAGCGAGATCATTAAAAAGGCGCCGGTGACCGAACTGGCCACTACCGAATTGACCCGGGTAAAGCCGAACCAGCGGGTATACAGGCGGGTGATATAGCCGCTGGCCACGCTGCCGAGATCGGCGGCCAGGAACGGTAACCAGGCGAACATCGCTATCTGCTTGAGGTCCATACCGTGCTCCCGGGCGAGGTAGAGCGGTACCCAGAAGCTCATCACCGCCCAGGCGGGCTCCGCCATAAAAGCGGGAATAGCGATGCCGTAAAAGCGGCGGTTCTTTGCCACGACCTTCAGGGTGGTAAAAAAGGGCTGGGTCACCGCGGGGGCTTCGTTATCCTGGCGGATAAACGCCAGCTCTTCTTTGCTCAGCCGCGGATGCTGTTCCGGGTTGTGATAGAACAACCACCACAGCACCACCCACAGTAGCGCCAGAATACCGGTGAACATAAAGGCGCCCTGCCAGCCGAACGAGGCGTGAGCGAAGTAGATAATCGGCGGCGCCAGCATGGCGCCTACCGAAAAGCCTACCCCGGCCCAGCCGGCAGCGATGGGACGTTCCTGCTTAGGAAACCATTCGCCGATGGTCTTGGCGTTGGCCGGTGTGGCCGCCGCTTCGGCGCCGCCCATCACGAAACGCAGAAAGGCAAGATGCAGCCAGCTGCCCGCGCCGGCGTGAAACAGACAGGCCAGCGCCCAGATAGCGGCGCAGATCAGGAAGCCAAGCTTCAGACCGATAACGTCAATCAGCCAGCCGCACAGGGGCTGAAACAGGGTATACGCCAGCTGGAAGGCGCCGACAATCCAGGAGTACTGTTCGGTGGTAATCCCCAGGCTGCTTTTCAGCTCCGGCGCCAGAATACCCAGCGAATTGCGGGTGATGTAGTTGACGGTGACGCCCAGCAGGAACAGAACTAACACCCACCAGCGTAAGTTTTTGATTGTCCGCCGTACGTTGCTCGCTGCGACGGTTGAGTTGACTCCCTGACTCATTACGTTCTCCGCATTATTTGGTTTTGTTAAACCGCCTGCATCCCCACTCTGGTAGGGAACGACAACAGGGAAGCTATTGAATAAAGGGGTAATTACCGGAGATATGGCTCCCGGTGCGCCAATAACCGGAGACTAAAGGAGTCGGTGAAGAGCCTGTAGCAAAAATTGTGAAAAAATTCTCATAAATTTATTGATTACGCAGGCATTCTGGCCGGGTTGCCCGTTTTTTTGACAGGTATGGCGGGTGAAAATTTTTTCATTTCACATTTGGGCATGGATCACAGAATGACAAAAAGGCTCAAAATCACCGAGATCGCGGCGCTCACCGGGCTGTCGATCAGCACCGTTTCCCGGGTGCTGGCGGGAAAGGCCAACACCAGCGAACGAGCGCGGGAACAGGTACGCCAGTGCGCCGAACGCCTGGGCGTGATGGAGGGAATGGCGGCAGGGCGCCTGCTGCTCAATGAACTGGTGGTGTTTGCGCCGCAGCGGGCCTTTGATGAACGCTCCGATATTTTCTATTACCGGGTGATTCAAAGCATCAGTCGGGCGCTGGCGCCGCACGATGTCCGACTGCGCTACTGCGCGCTGGAAGAGCAGGACAGCGACGCCAATCTGTTTCTGAGCCGTATCAATGAACCTGGCACCGAAGCCGCTATGCTGCTGGGCATTGACGATCCGCATATTCACGAGCTGGCGGTCGATGTGGGGAAACCCTGCCTGTTAATTAACTGCCGCACTCAGGATATGCGGCTGCCCGCGGTGGCGCCCGATCATCGCGCCACCGGCGAGTGCGCCGCCCGCTATCTGTTCGCAATGGGACACCGTTCGGTGCTTAACCTGCTGTGCCTGCGGCGTTACACCATGGAGCTGCGACTGGCGGGGATCCTGGACGCCTGGCGCGGCGCTAATCTGCCCTTTGACGAGAGCTGCCACCTGCTGGTGGCCGACAGCTTTGCCGCCAGCGAAAGCGAGGCTTTGATTAGCGACTGGCTGGCGCGCACGCCGCGCAAATCGTTGTCGACGGCGATTCTGGCCGGCGGCGACTTTATGGCCGCGGGAGTGGTGCGGGCGCTGACCCGGGCCGGGCTGCGGGTGCCCCAGGATATTTCGGTGATGAGCATCGACGGCGCTAACCTGTCGGCGCTGGGCGATACGCCGCTGACCGCGCTCCAGGTTCCCCGGGATGAACTGGGTGAAGAAGCGGTGCATATGCTGCAGCAGCGCCTGATTCGACCAAAGGCGCCGGTCAGTACGCTATTACTGCACGGAAAACTGGCGTTGTACGATTCGGTACGGCGCATCCGTGGGGGCAGGGCACCCCACGGCGTACGGGCGGAAGGGCTTTACGACTGAGGCGCGCCGCATGTTTCGCAGTGCGGGTCGCGCGCCAGTTTCATTTCCCGGAACTGGCCGCGCATGGCGTCGTACATCAGGATTTTGCCGACGATCGGCGTTCCGTAATGGGCGAGCAGCTTAATGGCCTCCATGGCCTGAAGCGTACCGATAACGCCCACCAGCGGCGCCATCACCCCCGCTTCGACGCAGCTAAGGGCCTCTGCGCCGAACAGCCGGCTCAGGCAGCGGTAGCAGGGCTCATCGGGCTGCCAGGTGAAGACCGAAATCTGTCCCTCCATGCGGATGGCGGCGCCGGAAACCAGCGGCACTTTGGTGGCAAAGCCGCAGCGGTTAAGCTGATTACGCACCTCCACATTATCGGTACAGTCCAGCACCAGGTCATGACGCGCCACCAGCGCCCGTAGCTCAGGCTCTTCCAGCAGAGCGTCAACTGTTTCAACGGCGATATGCGGATTGATGGCGCGCAGCGCGGCGGCGGCGGAAGTGACCTTGGGCTGACCAATCGTGGCGTCGTGATGCAGCGTCTGGCGCTGCAGGTTAGAGAGCGCCACGGTATCAAAGTCGAGCAGCGTCAGCAGACCGACGCCCGCCGCCGCCAGATACTGGCTGGCGGCGCAGCCCAGTCCGCCGAGTCCGACGATCAAAACGCGACTGCCCTTCAGGCGCTCCTGGCCGTCGAAGTCAAAACCGCGCAGGACTATCTGGCGGTTGTAGCGCAGCATCTCCTGGTCGCTCAGCTCCACCGACATCTCAGCCTCCGAACAGGTGATTAAACGGCTGAACCTCGACCATTTCGCCCGGTGCCACATTGCCGCGCTCGCGCTCCAGAATAATGAAGCAGTTCCCCTGGCTGAACGAGCTGAAGATATGAGAACCCTGATGGCCGGTGCTGGTCACTTCCGGCAGGCCGTCGGTACCGGTACTCAGTATGCCGCGCTGGAAGTCCAGGCGCCCCGGACTTTTCTTTAGCGGCTGCGCCGCCCGTACTTTCAGACACGGCGGCAGGGCCGGGGTACGCTGCCCGCTGAGCTTCGCCAGCAGTGGAATCACCAGTTGATAGAAGGTGACGGCGGCGGACACCGGATTGCCCGGCAGGCCGCAGAACCAGCTGTTGCGCAGGCGGCCAAAGGCGAAAGGTTTGCCGGGTTTGATTGCCAGCTTCCAGAAGCCTATTTCGCCCAGCTCGTCGAGTATCTGTTTGGTGTAGTCGGCTTCACCCACGGAAACGCCCCCGGAACTGAGGGTGACATCGGCCCGGGAATCCGCCTCCAGAAAAGCGGCGCGCAGCGCCTCGGGGGAGTCGCGGACGATACCTAAGTTAATGACCTCGCAGCCCAGCTGTTCCAGCATCAGGTGCACCGTCAGGCGGTTGCTGTCATAAATCTGGCCGGGCTGAAGCGGCGTGCCGGGCAATTGCAGTTCATCGCCGGTGGAAAACAGCGCCACCCGCAGGCGGCGTACTACCGGGACTTCGCCGATGCCCAGCGAGGCCAGCAGCGGCAGCTCGGAGGCGCTCAGGCGCACGCCGGCGTCAATGGCGGCAGCTCCCTGACGGATATCCTCGCCGCGGCGGCGAATATTCTGCCCTGCTTGCACGGGCGCGCTGAACAGAACGCCGTCATCACGAACTTCACACTGTTCCTGCATAATCACCGCGTCGCACTGCGGCGGCACCGGCGCGCCGGTCATAATGCGCACGCAGGTACCGACCGGCCATTCGCCCTGTAGCGGCTGGCCGGCGAAGATTTTACCGGCCACCGGCAGCGGCTTACCGCTTTCCAGATCCGCCATGCGCACGCCGTAGCCGTCCATTGCCGAATTATCGAAACCCGGTACCTCGATGGGGGAGGCGATTGCCTGGGCGGTAACGCGGCCAAAGGCCTGCTGCAGCGCCAGCGTTTCTATGTCGGCGACGGGCGTCAGGCGGTCGAGCATCTGCTTAAGGGCGTGATCCAGAGGAATCAGTCCGGCGGTAAAATCCATGAATAGCTCCTGGGCGGGAAAATCTGACAGAGGCCTATTATGGCAGAGAAAACCCCATGGCTAAACGCCTGCTTTCGGGGTAGCCCCGGCTTCCTGGTCTTTACAACACATTTACATCTTTCTATATTCAGAAATCGTATTAACCGGCGCCAAAAAACAATGATATCAATATCAAAGCGTCGCAGGTTCCTTCTCTGATTGAGTGATGTTGTTATGGGAAACGCGGTAATTGCCATTCACGGCGGCGCGGGAGCGCTCTCCCGGCTGCAAATGAGCGCACAGCAGGAACAGCGCTATATCCAGGCCCTTTCGGAAATTGTCGACGTCGGACAGCAGATGCTGGCGCAGGGGAAAAGCGCCCTGGACGCGGTCTGCGAAGCGGTGCGGCTGCTGGAAGAGTGCCCGCTGTTTAACGCCGGGATCGGCTCAGTTTATACCCGGGACGAAACCCACGAGCTGGATGCCTGCGTGATGGACGGCGTCACGCTTAAAGCCGGGGCGGTGGCCGGCGTCAGCCAGTTGCGCAACCCGGTTCTGGCCGCGCGTCTGGTGATGGAGCAAAGCCCGCACGTGCTGATGGTGGGCCAGGGCGCGGAACGCTTCGTGCAGCAGCAGGGGATGGAACTGGTCGACCCGGCAGTTTTCGATACGCCGGAGCGTCTGGCGCAGCTACACAGCGCCAGAAATGCCATTCTGCTGGATCACGATGCGCCGGTTACCCCGGATACTAAATTCGGCACCGTCGGCGCCGTGGCCCTTGACCTTGACGGTAATCTGGCGGCGGCCACCTCGACCGGTGGCATGACCAATAAGCTGCCGGGGCGGGTGGGCGATTCGCCGCTGGTGGGGGCAGGGTGCTATGCCAATAACGCCAATGTCGCGGTTTCCTGTACCGGCAACGGCGAACTCTTTATCCGTACTCTGGCGGCTTACGATATCGCCGCGCTGATGGAGTACCGGGGGCTTAGCCTGCAGCAGGCCACAGAGCGGGTGATTATGGAAAAACTGCCGGCGCTGGGCGGCAGCGGCGGCGCGATAGCCGTGGATAACCAGGGAAATGTGGCGCTGCCGTTTAACTGCGAAGGCATGTATCGCGCCTGGGCTTTTGTGGGCGATTCGCCAAGCGTAGGTATTTATTAAAAGGAGGGCGGATGCCTCATAGCCATGAACTGTCGGCCGATCGTGTGTTGTCGGTTCGGGATCTGAACGTGGGGTTCCGTCATGAGGGGCAGCAGACCCGCGTGGTTCGCGATCTCTCTTTCACCCTGGCCAGGGGCGAAACCCTGGCCATTGTTGGCGAATCCGGCTCCGGTAAATCGGTGACCGCGCTGGCGCTGATGCGTTTGCTATCCGCACAGAGTGCCGAAGTAAAGAGCGGCCCGCTATTGCTGCGCCGCCGTAACCGACAGGTGGTCGATCTGCGGGAGCTAAGCGACGCCCGGATGCGCGGCGTGCGCGGCGCTGATGTGGCGATGATCTTTCAGGAGCCGATGACCTCCCTGAACCCGGTTTTTACCGTAGGGGAGCAGATCGCCGAATCGATCCGTCTGCATCAGGGCATGAGCCATAAAGAGGCGATGGATGACGCCAAACGGATGCTGGATCTGGTGCGTATTCCCGATTCGAAGGCGATGCTGCGCCGCTATCCGCATCAGCTTTCCGGCGGCATGCGCCAGCGAGTGATGATTGCCATGGCGCTCTCCTGCCGCCCGGCGGTGCTGATCGCCGACGAACCCACCACGGCCCTGGATGTCACCATTCAGGCCCAGATTCTACAGCTGATTAACGTCCTGCAGCGCGAAATGGCGATGGGGGTTATCTTTATTACTCACGATATGGGCGTGGTGGCGGATATCGCCGATCGGGTGCTGGTGATGTACCGCGGCGAGGCGGTGGAAAGCGGCGAAGTGCGCCAGATTTTTTCAGCACCGCAGCACCCCTATACCCGTTCGCTGCTGGCGGCGGTGCCGAAGCTCGGGTCGATGAACGGTCATTCGCTGCCGCGTGAATTTCCGCTGATTGACCCGAATCAGCCTGACGCGCCGCTGGATGAGCGGGAACAGGATACGGTCGCGCCTGATGCTCAACCGGTGCTGGAAGTCCGCGATCTGGTTACTCGCTTTGCGCTGCGCGGCGGTATTTTTAACCGGGTGCAGAGTGTGGTGCACGCGGTAGAAAAGATCAGTTTCGATCTGCGGCCCGGCGAGACCCTGGGGCTGGTGGGGGAGTCGGGCTGCGGTAAGTCCACTACCGGGCGTTCGCTGCTGCGTCTGGTGGAAACCCAGGGCGGCACCATTACCTTTGAAGGACGGCGCATCGACACCATGAGCCCCCGGGAAATGCGCAGCCTGCGCCAGGATATCCAGGCGATATTTCAGGACCCCTATGCCTCCCTCGATCCCCGCTGTACCGTGGGCGACGCAATTATGGAGCCGATGCTGCTGCACGGCGCTTCCCGTAAAGCGGCCAGGGAGCGGGCCGCGTGGCTGCTGGAGCGCGTTGGGCTGAGTCCTGAGCACGCGGTTCGCTACCCCCATGAATTCTCTGGCGGCCAGCGCCAGCGTATCTGCATCGCCCGGGCGCTGGCCCTGAAGCCGAAGGTGGTGATCGCCGACGAAGCGGTCTCGGCGCTGGATGTGTCGATCCGCGCCCAGATAGTCAACCTGATGCTCAGTCTGCAGCGTGAACTGGGTATCGCCTTTTTGTTTATCTCCCACGATATGGCGGTGGTTGAGCGCATTTGCCACCGGGTGGCGGTGATGTATATGGGGCGGATTGTCGAGATAGGCCCGCGGCGCGCGGTATTCGAGAATCCGCGCCACCCTTATACCCGGCGCCTGATGGCGGCGGTTCCGGTGGCCGATCCCGGCTATCGGCGCCCCCAGGGCATCCTGCTTTCCGATGAGGTCGCGGGCGTCGCCCGACGCCCGGGCGACGAGCCAGAGGCGCTTGCGCTCATCGAAGTAGGCCCCGGCCACTACGTTGCCGGTATAGAGCCAGAACAGACAACACGCAACGACGATAACAGGCCGGCGCAGTAACCGGCGCAAGACAGGGAAATGACAGGAGAAGACAAGCATGAAAAGACAAACCGCAGGACGCCTGATCGCAACGGCGCTGGCCCTGGCTGCCGCCACGCCAGCCCTGGCCGCCAAAGATGTGGTGGTCGCCGTTGGGTCGAACTTCACTACCCTCGACCCGTACGACGCTAACGATACGCTGTCGCAGGCGGTAGCGAAATCTTTCTATCAGGGGCTGTTCGGCCTGGATAAAGAGATGAAGGTGCAGAAGGTGCTGGCGAAGGACTACAGCGTATCAAAAGACGGCAGGGTGTATACCATCCAGTTGCGTGACGGCGTGAAGTTCCAGGACGGCAGCGACTTCAACGCCCAGGCGGTAAAGGAGAATCTCGATCGCGCCAGCAACCCGGATAACCACCTGAAGCGCTATAACCTGTACCGCAATATCGCCAGTACCGAAGTGGTGGATCCGCTGACGGTGAAAATCACCCTTAAACAGCCGTTCTCGGCGTTTATTAATATTCTGGCGCATCCGGCAACGGCGATGATCTCGCCGGCGGCGCTGAAGAAGTACGGTAAAGACATTGGCTTTCATCCGGTGGGCACCGGGCCTTATCAGCTCGACACCTGGAATCAGACCGATTTTGTGAAGGTGAAGAAGTTCCCGGGTTACTGGCAGAAGGGGTTACCGAAGCTCGATACCATTACCTGGCGCCCGGTGGTGGATAACAATACCCGGGCCGCTATGTTGCAGACCGGTGAAGCGAATCTGGCCTTCCCGATTCCGTTCGAGCAGGCGGCACGGCTGAAAAATAACCCGAAGCTGGAGCTGGTGACCACGCCTTCCATTATGCAGCGTTACATCAGTATGAACGTGACCCGCAAGCCGTTCGATAATCTGAAGGTGCGCCAGGCCATCAACTATGCCATTAACCGCCAGGCGCTGGTGAAGGTGGCCTTTTCCGGCTATGCCGATCCTGCCACCGGCGTAGTGCCGCCCGCGATTGCGTACGCTCAGTCTTATCAGCCCTGGCCGTACGATCCGGCCAAAGCGCGCCAGTTGCTGAAAGAGGCTGGCTATCCCAACGGCTTTACCACCACGCTCTGGTCGTCCCACAATCACAGCACCGCCCGTAAGGTGCTGCAATTTACCCAGCAGC
The DNA here is from genome assembly GCF_036620675.1 of Rosenbergiella sp. YN46. Taxonomy (NCBI): domain Bacteria; kingdom Pseudomonadati; phylum Pseudomonadota; class Gammaproteobacteria; order Enterobacterales; family Erwiniaceae; genus Rosenbergiella; species Rosenbergiella sp. YN46. The sequence goes on along the minus strand of NZ_JAZHEE010000001.1, from coordinate 268,825 downwards.
AGCTGGCTCAGGTGGGCATTAAGGCGAAGGTGACGGCGATGGATGCCGGCCAGCGCGCCGCCCAGGTGGAAGGGAAGAGCCAGGAAGAGAGTGGGGTGCGGATGTTCTATACCGGCTGGAGCGCCTCCACCGGCGAAGCGGACTGGGCGCTGTCGCCGCTGTTCGCCAGCCGCAACTGGCCGCCGACGCTGTTCAATACCGCTTTCTACAGCAATCCGCAGGTGGATAAAGCGCTGGAGCAGGCGCTGCAGACATCCGATGATGCGCAGAAGGGCAAACTCTACAAAGAGGCGCAGGATACCATCTGGAAAGAGGCCCCCTGGGTGCCGCTGGTGGTGGAAAAGCTGGTATCGGCTCACGATAAGACGCTGACCGGTTTCTATGTGATGCCGGACACTGGCTTCAGCTTTGAAAACGCCGATCTTAACGAGTCTACAAAGTGACTCCTGCGGGACAGGCTTAATCCATGCTGAATTACATCATTAAACGCCTGCTGGGGCTGATTCCCACGCTGTTGATCGTGGCTGTGCTGGTCTTCCTGTTCGTCCATATGCTGCCGGGGGATCCGGCGCGGCTCGTTGCCGGGCCGGAAGCGGATGCCGAAGTGGTGGCGCTGGTGCGCAGCCAACTGGGGCTGGATCTGCCGCTGTGGCAGCAGTTTCTGACCTGGTGTGGCAACGTACTGCGTGGAGATTTTGGTATCTCAATGGCGTCGCATCGCCCGGTAGCGGAAGAGATAGCCAGTCGCTTTCTACCCACGCTCTGGCTGACGCTGACCAGCATGATCTGGGCCACGCTGTTCGGCCTGTGTACCGGCGTGATTTCCGCGGTGTGGCGTAACCGCTGGCCGGACAGGCTGAGCATGACGCTGGCGGTTTCCGGGATCTCCTTTCCTGCTTTTGCGCTGGGGATGCTGCTGATGCAGATCTTTTCGGTGGAGCTGGGTTGGCTACCGACGGTGGGGGCCGAGAGCTGGCGCCACTATATTCTGCCGTCGATTACCCTGGGAGCCGCGGTGGCGGCGGTGATGGCCCGTTTCACCCGGGCCTCCTTCGTGGAGGTATTGCAGGAAGATTATATGCGTACCGCCCGGGCCAAGGGGGTGAGCGAACGTCTGGTGGTGATAAAGCATGGCCTGCGTAACGCCATGATCCCGGTGGTGACTATGATGGGGCTGCAGTTCGGTTTTTTGCTGGGCGGTTCGATCGTGGTGGAAAAGGTGTTTAACTGGCCGGGACTGGGGCGACTGCTGGTGGATTCGGTGGAGATGCGCGATTACCCGGTGATTCAGGCCGAGGTGCTGCTGTTTTCGCTGGAGTTTATCCTGATCAATCTGGCGGTGGACGTTCTCTACGCCGCCATTAACCCAACCATCAGGTACCGATAAGGATGCGACTGATTAACTGGCGCCGTCAGGCGCTCGTCAATGCGATGCCGGCGTTGCGTGAACCGCCGGTGCGAACTCCTGTGGCGCAGTTCTGGCGCCGTTTTTCTCGCCAGCCGGTGGCGATGATCGCCGGTATCGTTGTACTGCTGTTGTTGGCCGCGGCGCTGCTGGCGCCGTGGCTGGCCCCGTTCGATGCGGAAAATTATTTTGACTATGACCGGCTGAATGAAGGCCCGTCGGCCATGCACTGGTTCGGCGTGGATTCTCTGGGGAGGGATATCTTTAGCCGGGTACTGGTCGGCGCCCGTATTTCGCTGGCGGCCGGGCTGTTTTCGGTACTGATTGGTGGTGTGATAGGTACGTTACTGGGGCTGGTGGCGGGCTATTACGAAGGCTGGTGGGATCGGATCATTATGCGCATTTGTGATGTGTTGTTCGCTTTTCCGGGGATCCTGCTGGCGATTGCGGTGGTGGCTATCATGGGCAGCGGCATGGCGAATGTGGTCATCGCGGTGGCGATTTTTAGCGTTCCCGCCTTTGCCCGGCTGGTGCGCGGCAACACCCTGGTGTTGAAGCACCAGACCTTTATCGAGGCGGCGCGCAGTATCGGCGCTCCGGACCGGGTGATTGTGCTGCGGCATATCCTGCCCGGGACTTTCTCTTCTATCGTGGTCTTTTTCACTATGCGCATCGGCACCGCGATTATCTCTGCCGCCAGCCTGTCGTTTCTGGGGCTGGGGGCGCAGCCGCCCACGCCGGAGTGGGGCGCGATGCTTAACGAAGCGCAGTCGGATATGGTGATGTCACCGCACGTGGCGCTGTTTCCGAGCCTGGCGATTTTTGTGACCGTGCTGGCCTTTAATCTGCTGGGCGATGGGTTGCGCGATGCGCTGGATCCGAAGATTAAGGAGTGAAAAGGTTTGTTGCGCAGCCGGTTCCTTTCACTTCAGGTTTCTGCTTTTCTGCTGATTCACCGCCGGTGGGTCGGGAAAACGCCCTTTCCCTTCAGGGAGAGGGCCGGGGTGAGGGTGACAGGCAGCTCCGGCGCCCGGTTTCAGAATAAAAGTGGCAGAATATGATGATGCGGCGGGTGTTCCGTTCATTGGCGGGAAACTCCTTCTCCCGTTTCGGAAGAAGGCCGGGGTGAGGGTGACAGGCGGCTCCGGCGCCCGGTTTCAGAATAAAAGCGGCAGAATATGACGATGCGGCGAGCTGTTCCGTTCATTGCCGGGAAACTCCCTCTCCCGTTTCGGGAGAGGGCCGGGGTGAGGGTGACAAGTGGCTCTGGCGCCTGGTTTCAGAATAAAAGCGGCAGAATATAATGATGTGGTGGGCTGTTCCGTTCACTTCAGGCAACTGCTTCTCTGTTAATCCACCGCGGGTGAACGGGCCAGGGGGCTCAGTCGCCGCCTCCCTGGCGACCCGGGCTCCCCGGCGGTAAAAAACGCCGCTGACGCGGGCCCCTTCGCTTATCACGCCGGGCTTTTCGGAACGGGCAAGAGTCGCCTTCCCTGGCGACCTTGCCCTGTCGCGACATCCTGTCGCTCCTCCGGCCCTGCGTGAACGCTACGGCGTTTTTTAAGCCGGGATATAAGCCCCTCGTCGCTTCAGTCTGTTTTTTCAAATGACACCAGCAATACCTTTACGGATAAGTTTGGGCAGAAGATTCAGGGCAGTGATACTCCGGCCTGAAAATCGGCGGAGTATTCACAGCGGCCAGGGTCAGCCCGACAGGACGTCGGGCTGAGGGCGTGCGGCACAAGGAGGTGCCGTCACGCCCGACCCGTCCGGTTGGCGGGAATACGCAGGGGCCCGCGCAAGCGGCGATTTTCACGCCGGAAAGCGGGGTTGTCAGGGGCGGCATTTGAGCCCCTGGCCCGTTCACCGGTTCCGCAACCGACAGATAAAAATACCCTTAAGGTGAACGGAACCTTCACCAGCGCGACATATTCTTTTAGAACACGGCATAGCCGTAAAACAGCGTCACTGGCATGACCACGTACTGCAATCGCCTCAGTCTGCATCAGAAAGACCACTGGCTGGGCGAGGCCGGATTTAAAACAGGCTGTTCGGTAAGGGTCATCATTGAGTCCGGAAAAGTCATTATTTGTCCGGGGTAAATGTGATATCCCGAATTCACGGGGGGTAAACAGCGCTTTCTTCACCGCAATATATTCAGCCAAACGTCTACCGCCCCGATGGACTCCGCTTTCACGCGAATCCGTGATCAACCATAAAAAAGGCCGGTCAACTGACCGACCTTGTTCTGATCATTGGGATCAGACCCGACTGCCCCACAGATCGTATTCGTCGGCGTGCTCAACCTTCACCCGTACCACATCGCCAGGCTTCAGATTGCGTTCGCCGTTCAGCCACACCACGCCGTCGATCTCCGGCGCATCCGCCTGACTTCGACCGGTGGCGCCTTCTTCATCCACTTCGTCGATCATCACGAGAATTTCACGGCCCACTTTTTCCTGTAAGCGCTCGGCGGAGATCTGCTGTTGAAGCTGCATAAAGCGGTGCCAGCGCTCTTCCTTCACCTCTTCCGGCACCTGGTCCGGTAGTGAGTTAGCGCCAGCGCCTTCCACCGGGCTGTATTTGAAGCAGCCCACACGATCCAGACGCGCTTCCTTCAGGAAGTCGAGCAGCATCTGGAAATCCTCTTCGGTTTCGCCAGGGAAGCCGACGATAAAGGTGGAACGCAGGGTCAGTTCCGGGCAGATCTCGCGCCAGCGGCGGATACGCTCCAGGGTTCGCTCCACGGCACCCGGGCGCTTCATCAGCTTCAGAATACGCGGGCTGGCATGCTGGAGCGGAATATCCAGATAGGGCAGTAGCTTGCCTTCGGCCATCAGCGGAATTACCTCATCGACGTGAGGATAGGGGTATACGTAGTGCAGGCGGATCCAGACCCCGAGTTTGGATAGCTGCTCGCACAGGTTGACCATGCTGGTTTTAACCGGCTGGCCGTTCCAGAAACCGGTACGGTGCTTCACATCCACGCCGTAGGCTGAGGTATCCTGAGAGATCACCAGCAGCTCCTTGACGCCCGCTTCCACCAGTCGCTGGGCTTCGGCCAGTACGTCGCCGATGGCCCGGCTTTCCAGGTCGCCGCGCATTGAAGGGATAATGCAGAAGGTGCAGCGATGGTTACAGCCTTCGGAAATCTTCAGATAGGCGTAATGGCGCGGCGTCAGTTTAACGCCCTGTTCCGGCACCAGGCTCAGGTACGGGTTGTGCTGCGGTTTGGGCACGTAGCGATGAACGTGTTCCAGTACCTGCTCATAGCTGTGAGGGCCGGTTATCTCCAGCACTTTGGGATGCACCTCGCGGATCTGATCCTCTTTGGCACCCAGACAACCGGTGACGATCACCTTACCGTTCTCATTTAACGCCTCGCCAATGGCTTCCAGCGATTCCTGCACCGCGCTGTCGATAAAGCCGCAGGTGTTAACGATTACCAGATCGGCGTTGTCGTAACTGGGCACCACGTCGTAGCCTTCGGTACGCAGTTCGGTCAGGATACGTTCTGAATCCACCAGATTCTTCGGGCAGCCTAAAGATATAAATCCTACTTTTGGTTGATGAGTAGGTGTTTTAGTATGGGGCATTTGAATTTACTCACATTGCATCAATGGCGCGGGATTTTAATGTTATCGAAGCGGAAATTATACCGCTATGTGCGCTGGTCAAGCGAGAAGCAATCTGCTGGCACGTTCATTTGAACGGCAAACCTCCAAAGCAAGGCCGCTGGCCCAAGAGCATGACCTCGAGTATGAAGAGATCACAGACACAGGAGGTTGGACTGCCTCTATGCCGGTAGACGATCCTGCCGTATATTTTGAGATACAAGGAGGAGCGGATTCGAGTTTGAATTCAGGACTGAAATTTCTTCTTTTTCATTGGAGCATCTGTGTTCTGAGGTGAGCATAGCACCTCTGTTCCGGTGACCAAATTCAGTAAACCATTTCATTTTAACTTTTTGGCGGCGGAGAGAGGCAAAAACGATTTTCGTTGCCGGAGACTCATTACTCATGAGTTCAAAAACTAAACGCTTGTGAAATTATCAGGACAGGGTGTTTACAGTCTTCAGACGGGGCCGTTAGCAGAGGAAGGGGATATCCAATGGCGGGGCTGTGTTGGCCCCTCAATCGTAAAGCCATCGGCCTGCTCTGGCAGATTCTATCAGCATCGCAACGGTAAGTGGCTCCGGCTTATGCTTATCGGTCCTCATATATTTAGGGAGAATGGCATTAGGCAGAAACCAAACCCCTTCATTAGGGAAGTAACGGTGGAATTTAAATCCTGTCACATCAATCTTGAATGTTTTAAAGTATTCTTCTAAAAAGTTCTCTGCATCTTCTGGTAACACAACCTTTTTGCCTGTGTTTAAAGAGGCATCATCAGGCATATCCCAAAAGTGTTTTTTTATGAGGATTCTTACCTCGTCTTCCTTACTCATTCGTTGCCCCTGTTATCAGTTTATAGCGGTTGACTGTTTTCACTGTTATTACTGAAGCATCATACGCCGTGATTAAAGCGCCAAGCCAGGGAATCCAACGCCCCATATATGCCGCCACGTTTGTAGTATAGGCCCATCGACCATTTATTATTGATTGAAATGTGAGAGTCCTCCGGGCTACCCTAAAACGCTGTTTAATCAGCATTCTTAAACCGTAGGATAAAGGGCTGGTTCCTTTTGTCGTCTTCCCTGCATCCAGCTTCCCGCGTACAGGAATAACAGGAAAACTCAGAAGCATAGATGAAAAGGCGAAGATATCTAAAGCGCCGCCAAACTGTTTATCTGCTTCATCCAACAGAATCCAAAATAGTAATTCATGCTTATCCAAACCAAACATACCATTAAAAAAGTATGTTCCGTTAAGCTGTTCTATCGTATCCATCCATATTATCTCACCTGTTGGCACTGTTAAGGTTAACTATACCGATGATTTTTTATACATTCCATATTCAGTCTTGCTGCCATATTCTGAAAAATACAAGGGGAGCAGCCTACTGTCGTTCCTGATACTGCGCTGCGTACTGCCGTGTCGTGGTCCCTACGGGGCGGCTACCCCTTGTGTCCGCTTTCTTTCCCTGGCTTAGGTTCCAGCCCAGGGAAGCAACTTGGTTAAGCAGGAATAATAACGAAGTATTATTTTTGACTTTTGGGCAACCGAGAGAGACAAAACCGATTTTCGGCGCCGGGTTCACATTGCTCATAAGCTCAAAAATTCATCGTTTATGGAATTATCAGGGCTGGGATTTTACAGGGTTCCTGTTCGGATGGGTACTGCAAACCGGTGAGGGTTGTTCGGGCTTTGTTTGTTGTGAGTCGCCAGGCCGTGAGTTTATTCACTCAGGCATATACCCGCTTTTGTGAGTAAGCCAATGAATCTGCCGGTACCGGGCGTCAATGGCTCAATCGTTGAGCGGCCTTCCAGCGTTGGCTGCGATCGGTAAAAGCATCTTGTCAGGGGGGATTTCGCTGTGAAAAATGGCTCTTATTTCCACAGGAAGTAATCATCAATCCGAAAGCATTCAACGTTAGGTTTGTTGATAATTCTGCTACCCCTTTAACATTGCTTATTAGATTCTATGTCCCGGTCGGACTATTGTATTGAATTATGGTTGCCAATCATTAAGGCATCATACGCCAGAATAACCCACATCTAAAACGGGTAACGCTCTTCCTGCGGATGCCCGGATTATTAACACGAAAGATTTTACCCCTTTTAATGTGAATGCTCTTTTCGTTAATAGCGAAAGGAGCCTCTTTTGCAATATAGACGTGAGATGCTTCCTGAAAAAAGATGTGAGAGGAGTGCCGGGAATGACGTTATTAAATAGTGCTGTGGTGTTCATCGGTACTTCCGTACGCGTTGAGTTTGCCTGTGCTTGAGATTATGGCCTGAACCATATTCTTAAAATATAAGGGCTGCTGGGTTTGTCATCCTACTTTACCGGGTTTAACTGCGAATGAAGCCGCGGCGGATGGCTAAGATTAGATGCCTGAGAAGAAGGAGTGAGTTCATTGATGATTTGTACCCGGTGGAAAAACACTATTTAATAAGTGGGTAATTTCAGGGAGGACGCTATGTTTCTTATCTCATACCAGGGTAATTATGCCGTCAAGGACGTGTTTATAAAACAGCTCGTTGCTGGATTCTTTCTTGCTCTGTCATTGCTTATCCTTTCCTTTCAGTCCGTTGCCGCCAGGCTTGAATCCGGCGTAACAAAAAACAATGTGCCTTATGTAAAAATGACCGGCGAAATTGTTCGTGGCGATGCGCAGCAGTTTCGCTATCTGCTGGAAAAATGGAGAGCTAAAAATGTACCGATACAGGTTCTGGATTTAAACTCCCCGGGGGGTAATGTTTATGAAGCCTATCTTATGTTGCAGTCGGTGCTTAGCTATAAAGTGAGTACAATAGTGCTGACGGGCAACCAGTGTATTAGCGCCTGCGTACTTATTTTCGCCTCCGGCAAAGAGCGTTTTGCCTCTCCCCGCAGTGTTATTGGCGTTCATCGGGTGAATATCGATGGCGTGGACTCCGATCTTGCCAGGTCGGTATCGGTGAAAATAATGGAACTGTATGAGTATCTGGGCATTCCCGGTAATATCCAGCTTCATATGATCAAAACGCCACCGTCTGACGTTTACTATCTTACTCAGCAGGATAAGCGACAGTTTAACAAAATCAGGCCAGATACCGCGATGGCAATGAAAAAGTTACGAAAATCTAATGTCGGGCGCTAAACGTTTCGTGAAATACGGGCTGGTTCGATAATAAAAAGTGGCAATCGTTATAAAGATAACGGCGGTTCGCCTGCGCTTCGGCGGGGTAATATTATGTAAATTCAGCTTCTTTTGAGCCATGACTGTCTAGTCTTATGGGAGCGAGAATAAAGGAGACCGCCATGGCATTTTTCCCCCGCGTGCTAATTGCCGGACTGGCGCTGTTGATTGCAGACGGCGCACTGGCCGCCCGGACTCAGGTCGACGTGCTGCAAAGTAAGTTGGATCACCCCTGGTCGCTGGCTTTCCTGCCGGATAATCAAGGCATTTTAATCACCCTGAAAGATGGACAGTTAAAACGCTGGCAGCCAGGTACTGGGCTTTCCGATCCTATCATCGGCGTTCCCGAAGTCTGGGCCAACGGTCAGGGAGGACTACTGGATGTGCTGCTTGCGCCCGATTTCAACACCAGCCGTCGGGTGTGGCTGAGCTATGCCGAAGGCGACGGAAACGGCAAAGCGGGAACGGCGGTGGGCTATGGCAAGCTGAATCAGGCCATGAATCGGCTCGAGGATTTTCGGGTGGTGCTGCGTCAGCAGCCGAAGCTTTCCACCGGCAACCACTTCGGCGGTAGCATGGCCTTTGACGATAAAGGCTACCTCTATGTGGCGTTGGGGGAAAATAATCAGCGTAACACCGCTCAGGATCTGACTAAGCTACAAGGGAAGGTGGTTCGTCTGACGGCGGAAGGCGCGGTTCCGGAAGATAACCCGTATGTGGGGCGTAAAGACGCGCGTCCGGAGATCTGGTCTTACGGCATTCGTAATCCCCAGGGGCTGGCGCTGAATCCCTGGAGCCATCAGATCTGGCTGCATGAACATGGCCCGCGCGGCGGGGATGAAATTAACATTCCCCGTCCGGGCGCCAACTACGGCTGGCCTGTTGCCACCTGGGGCATCGACTATGGCGGCGATGCTTACCCGGAAACCCGGGGCGGTGACGTGCCGGGTATGGAACAACCCATCTGGCACTGGAAAGTGTCTCCGGCTATTAGCGGCATGGCGTTTTATCACAGCGATAAATTCCCGCAGTGGCGCCAGAAGCTGTTTATCGGCGCCCTGAAAGAGAAGGCGCTGATCGCCCTGACCGTAGACGGCGATACGGTGAAGGATGAACAGCGCCTGCTGACCGGGCGCAACCAGCGGATCCGTAACGTGAAGCTGGGGCCGGACGGCTACCTGTACGTACTGACCGATGAATCGGACGGCCAGTTGCTGAAGGTGAGCCCGGCGCGGGATTAACTGAGCGGCAGCATCACGATTTTACGGAATGCCGGGCGGTCGCACAGTTGCTGATACCAACGCTGTAGCCCGGGTCGCGGCGCCCAGTCGATATCCAGATTAAACAGCCCGTAAATAAAGGGCCCGAGGGCGATATCACCGGGCCCGAACGTCTCTCCTCCCAGCCAGCGGCTTTTTGCCAGCGCCGCATCCAGAATGGCGAACGCCGCTTCACTGGCCTGTTTACCGCGCTCAATCACGGCCGGATCGCGCTGCTCCGGCGCGGTGCGTATCAGGCTGATATAGACATCGCGATAGGGGCCCGCCAGGGTGGCGATAGACCAGTCCATCCACTTTTCGCCCTGCGCGCGCAGGGCGGGCGACGACGGCCACAGAACGCCTTCGCCATACTGAGCCGCCAGATAGCGCACGATGGTGTTGGACTCCCAGAGCGTCAGATCGGTGGCTTCGTCGCGCAGGCACGGCACCAGAGCGTTGGGATTCATGGCCAGATAATCCGGATCCTGCGTCAGACCATACTGGCCGCCGGCCGGGATGGAATGGTGGCTTACCCCCAGTTCCTCCAGACACCACAATACTTTTTTTACATTGGTGGAATTTTCTCTGCCCCAGACTGTGATCATTAAAGCTCCCGTAACATGGTGGAATGGCGATTATCAGTATGCTTTGCCGCCAGCGAGTGCGCCAGATCTCATAAAAAATTGCCCAGGCTAAGGCATGAGTCGGCGATATCGAATAAACTTAACAAACTTTACCAACCCGCTGTTTCTTTAAGATGATTTGTGGGGTTTACTCTCGGTTTCTCCCGGGCCGCCCGGCTCGCGGGGAGTTTGATCGAATGGATTTCCGGGGCTTATATGACGAGTAGAACGATTTCTGTGTTGCGCGGATTGGCAGCAGGCGCCACGCTGCTGCTGGTTATCTCCCCTGCTGTGCAGGCTGAACAGGCGCCGGGCGCGCCGCAGGTGGATGCCAAAGCCTGGTTCCTGATGGATTACGACAGCGGCAAAGTACTGGCAGAAGGGAATGCGGATGAGAAGCTGGATCCCGCCAGTCTGACTAAGATCATGACCAGCTACGTGGTCGGTCAGGCCCTGAAGGCTGGCAAAATACACCTTGATGATAAAGTGACCATAGGCAGGGACGCATGGGCGACCGGCAACCCGGCGCTGCGCGGCTCGTCGGTCATGTTTCTGAAACCTGGTATGCAGGTTTCAGTGGAGGATCTCAATAAAGGGGTTATCATCCAGTCCGGCAATGACGCCTGTATCGCACTGGCGGACTATGTGGCAGGCAGTCAGGATGCGTTTATCGGGCTGATGAACAGCTATGCCCAGCGCATGAAGCTGACCAATACCACCTTTAAAACCGTCCACGGCCTGGATGCGCCAGGGCAGTTTAGCACCGCCCGCGATATGGCGTTGTTAACCCAGGCGCTGATCCGCGATGTGCCGGACGAGTACGCCATCAATAAAGAGAAAGCTTTTACCTTTAACAACATCCGCCAGCCGAACCGCAACCGGCTGCTGTGGAGCACCAGCCTGAACGTGGATGGCGTTAAGACCGGAACCACCGCCGGAGCGGGGTATAATCTGGTCTCTTCCGCCACCCAGGGCGATATGCGTCTGATTTCCGTGGTGCTGGGAGCCAAAACCGACGGTATCCGCTTTCGGGAATCGCAGAAGCTGCTGACCTGGGGTTTTCGCTTCTTTGAAACCGTCACCCCCATTAAGCCGGATACGCCTTTTGTCACCCAGCGGGTCTGGTTCGGCAATAGCAAAGAGGCGAAGCTGGGCGCAGGTGACAGCGGATCGATCACGATTCCCAAGGGGCAGCTGAAAAATTTGAAGGCCAGCTATACCCTTAACGACAAGCAGCTGACTGCGCCTTTGAAGAAAGGGCAGGTGGTGGGTACCATCGATTTTCAGCTTAACGGTAAGTCTATCGAACAGCGCCCGCTGGTGGTGATGGAGCCGGTGGAAGAGGGGGGCTTCTTCCGACGCATCCTGGACTTCATTCTGATGAAGGTGGATCAGTGGACCGGCGGCTGGTTTGAACGCTTCTTTTCCTGAACGCGATAGCGAATAAGGGCCGTCAGGCCCTTATTCGTGACGCAGCGTGATGCCCTGGCTTCGGGCCTGGTCGATAAGGGACTCCGGCGGCTGCGTATTACTGATGAGCATATCAAACGCCGACAGCGGCCCCATGCAGGCCGGACGTACCTTGCCGAATTTGCTTTCATCCACCACCAGTACCCGCTGTTGAGCCATTTCCAGCGCCCACTGCTTTACCGGTAGCTCTTCAAGGTTAAAACAGGTCACCCCTGTCTGGGGATGAATGCCTGCCGCAGATAAAAAGGCGATATCGGGACACAGATTGCCGAGAATCTCGCGGAAATTAAGCGGCCGGAAGATGGCGTTGCCGGGCTGGAATTCGCCGCCGCACAGGATCACCCGGCACGCCGGCTTTTCGCTCAGGGCCAGAAAGGTGTTCAGCGAATAGCAGATGCCGGTAAAGGGAAGATCCTGGGGCAGCGCCTCGATAATAAACGGCGTGGTGGTGCCGCAGTCGAAGAACAGCGTCTGGTGAGCCTGAACCAGCTCCGCCGCCAGTCGGGCCGCCTGACGCTTCTGCCGGACGTGACGCCCTTTCTGATCGCTAAGCAGATAGTGGCTGCCCGCCGTGCTGCCGGGCGCCAGCACCACATAGCCGCCGAGTAGCACCACCGGCTGGCGTTCGTCGTGAAGGTCGCGACGCACCGTCATTTCCGATACGCCCAGCAGCGCGGCGGCCTCTTTCAGACGCAGTTTGTCGCTGCGTTTTAGTGCCTGAACCAGGCGATCAATACGCGCTTCCCGGCGTGTTTCCATAGCTTCTCCACGGCATAAAAGAAAACCCCTCCGCAGGGGAGGGGAGGCGAGGTTCTATCTTAACGGCGCCGGAGCGGCTAGTCACGCACCCAGCCTTTGCGAATCGGCACGGCGAAGCAGTAGCGGTAGAGCTGAGAGATGCGCTGATAAAGCTGAGGCCCCCAGTGGTTCCAGATGAGCTGAGCTATCAGGCAGCCGCACAGACTGGTGAACAGTGCGCCCACCATATCCATCGGCCAGTGGACGCCAAGGTAAACCCGGGACCAGGCGATAGCGACGGCTGCCGCCATCAGCAGTGCGCCGGACCACAGGCGATGCCAGAACAGGAAAGCCAGCGCGAAGGTGAAGCTGGTGGTGCCATGATCGCTCGGGAAGGAGTTATCCGGCGCGTGATACAGGAAGTTATGGCCCAGACCGATAGCAAAAGGACGGGCATGAGGAAACAGATGCCCCATACACCAGGAAATGCCCAGGCTGGCTACCAGCGCAATGGCGGTTTTAAGAACCATCCGGCGCTGGGCGGTGACTTCGCGCTTACGGCCCCATAGCCAGAGAATAACCACCAGCGCCGGCATAATCAGGATAAGATCGCGCGCAATATACTGGGCGCTGTCCAGCATCCATCCGGTGCTGTCGGGCGTTGCGTTAATCAGTAAAAACCAGCTTCGATTGAGCTCTTCTAACATCTTATACAGATTCCTTTTTACGTAATGTGGTCACGGCCCACCAGAGCGTGACCTGGGTCAACCAGACCCACCATCCAGCCCACAAATTGTGGGAAAAAAAGTGCGCGCCGCGCATGACCTGGCCATAGCCCATGATCAATCCCAGCGCAATTCCCCCCAGAAAGCAGCCCCAGGCCAGCCGGGGGCGCTCGGGATAAAACAGAAAAAATAACCCCATCGCCATAAAGCCGCTGGAGGCGTGCCCACCGGGAAAACAGCGCCCGGAGCCGCTGTCGGCCGGAATCTGACCAAACAGCGGATAACCCACGGCCTGACCGCCATATTCCACCAGATCCCAGGGACAGCTGTGATAGCTGGTGGCCTTCAGAATTCCCACGCTTAACGCGCCCAGCCCCATTAACAGCGCGACTACCGCCGGGCGCGACTGGCGGCGGAAAACGCCACGCAGCAACAGAAGAACGGCGGCGGCGATGATGGCATCCTTCAGCAACTGATGATTCAACAGCTCCAGCCAGCGGCTATGACGCCAGGGAAAGCGATGGCGCGCTGCATCGTACCAGTAACCGGTCAGCAGACGATCCAGCGTTTCGCTGCGCGACAGCCAGATAAAGATGGCGCCACAGATCGTAAGCCCGAAAGCCTGGTAAAGGTAGAAGCTACGCGGCAGGGCGTAAAGCAGGTTTTTCTTATTTATCCGCACATCGGACGTGGCGCGCCCGGTCTGAATCAATGACATAAACAAATTCGCAGCAAACGGGAGTGGCGTCAGGATAGTGGTGCTGAATGAAGAAAACCTTAAACGACAGAGGGAAATCCTGAACAAAGGTATATTTTGCTTTGCTGAAAACCGGAATTTCATTACACTCTGCGCGCCTTTTCCTTTCGTGGCTATTTTTTATGCAATCCCCGGCGGCAAAACCTCTCGGACGCAGCGCGCTGCTGTTTCCGCTCTGCCTGGTGCTCTACGAATTTTCTACCTATATTGCGAACGACATGATCCAGCCGGGAATGCTGGCGGTGGTTGAGCAGTATCAGGCGGGAAGCGAGTGGGTGCCGACCTCGATGGCCGCCTATCTGGCGGGCGGTATGGTACTACAGTGGCTGCTGGGGCCGCTTTCCGATCGGGTCGGTCGCCGTCCGGTGATGCTGGTCGGGGTGCTGTGGTTTATCCTGACCTGTCTTGGCACTCTGCTGGCGCAGAATATCGAGCAGTTCACGCTGCTGCGCTTTTTACAGGGCGTGAGTCTGTGCTTTATCGGCGCGGTGGGCTATGCGGCGGTTCAGGAATCTTTTGAAGAGTCGGTGTGCATTAAAATCACCGCGCTGATGGCCAATGTGGCGCTGATCGCCCCGCTGCTGGGGCCGCTGGTGGGGGCAGTCTGGATTCACGTTGCGCCATGGCAGATGATGTTCGTTCTGTTTGCGCTGCTGGCCACTGTTGCACTGGCCGGTCTGTGGCGCGCCATGCCGGAAACCGCGACCCGTATCGGCGAGCCGCTCTCTGTGTCCCGCCTGGGTCAGGATTACCGGGAGGTTCTGCGCAATGGCCGCTTTGTGGCGGGCGCGCTGGCAACCGGCTTCGCGGCGTTGCCGCTTCTGACCTGGATAGCTCAGTCGCCGGTCATGCTGATGCAGGGCGAACATCTGAGCAGCTACCAGTACGGTCTGTTGCAGGTGCCGGTATTCGGCGGCCTGATTGTCGGCAACCTGACCCTGGCGCGCCTGACGGCTCGCCATAGCGTGCGGAGCCTGATTCTGGCGGGTGTACTACCCATTGTCGGCGGACTGGCGCTGGCGGCGGCTGCGACTCAGGTGGCAGCCCATGCCTGGCTGTGGATGGTCGCCGGGCTGAGCCTGTACGCTTTTGGCATCGGTTTATCCAATGCCGGTCTGGTACGCCTGACGCTGTTTGCCAGTGCGATGAGCAAAGGCACCGTGGCGGCGGTGATGGGGATGATGCAGATGCTTATCTTCACCTTTGGCATCGAACTGAGTAAACAGGCCTGGCTGAGCGGTGGCAATGGGCTATTTAACCTGGTGAACCTGGCGAGCGGGCTGCTGTGGTTGGGGCTGGTGATGCTGTTTCTGCGCGATCGCAGCGCCGGTGCGGCGCTGCAGCCCTGAGCGGCAGGATTAATCGAATGGCGGTTCGTGGTTAAGGGCCCGCTCGATAATTTCCAGAACCCCTTCCTGATTATTGCCTGGCGCCCGGTGGGGCGTTAGCGCCTGTACGGCGCCGGGAGCGTTGGCCATGGCAAAGCCGAAATCCGCCTGTTGCAGCATTTCGGTATCATTGCCGCCATCGCCAAAGGCCAGCACCTTGCCGTCATCGATATTCCAGTGACGGCGTAGCAGATTCAGCCCGTTGGCTTTATGCAGGCCGGGAATAATCAAATCGATGGCGCCATGGCCGCTGGTGACCGGTGTCGCGATATCGCCCAGGGTTTCGCGCAACTGCGCCATGGTCGGCTCCAGTTCTGCCCCCGGCAGGTTAAGGGCGAATTTAAAGAAGGTATCCCGGCTTTCGACGCCGGTGAAATCATCGACCTGCTCCAGACGGGGATAGTAATGCGCGGCGGCCTGTTTTACCTCATCGCGATAGCGGGAAAGCGTCCAGGCGCAGCGCTTGCCGCAGGCGACGATCTCCACATCCGATAAGGCGAGCAGTACGGCGATTATACGCCGGAACTGCGGATGGCTAAAGACACCGTTAAACAGCTCCTGCCCACCGCACAATACCCAGGCGCCGTTTTCGGCCACAAAACCGATTTCGTGGGCGATTTCGGGAAAAAAGCTGCGCAATTGCCAGTACTGGTTGCCGCTGGCGACCGCGAAGTGAATGCCCTGCTGCTTCATACGCTGATACAGCGCCATAAACCGCGGCTGGTTATAGCATTTGGCATCGTCAAGAAAGGTGCCGTCCATATCGACGGCGATCAGTTTAAGCATCACGATGCCTCCGCCAATCGCTGTCAGGCCAGTCGGGTGCCGTTGGGCACCGGCAGGGTGAATTCGGCCAGTACCACCGAGCCGTCGGCGTCGTGGGCGCCGGTCACCAGCACTTCGGACTTTACGCCAGCGATACGGCGTGGCGCGAAGTTACAGACGCACAGAACCTGACGGTCGGGCAGCGATTCCAGCGGATAGTGCTGGGTTATCTGAGCGCTCGAACGCTTTATTCCCAGTTCGCCGAGGTCGATATCCATCACCCAGGCGGGTTTATGCGCTTTCACGTTGGGTTCGGCATGAATAATGGTGCCGACCCGCAGCTCCACCCGCTCAAAATCCTGCCATTCGATGGTTTCCATGCGTTCTCCTTTTATGACGGTTGCGATGGTGCGGCGGGTTTCGCCACCGCACGGGCAAGGGTTGCCGCAATCGCCACCAGCCCCAGCACCAGCAGCATGGCGCTGCGCAGACCGTAGTGCTGCCCCAGAAAGCCCAGCAGCGGCGGCCCCACCAGGAAGGCGATATAACCGGTAGTGGCAACCACGCTGACGCGGGTGGCGGCATCCGGGCCGGTATCGCTGGCGGCAGAGATGGCGAGCGGGAAGCCCAGTGAGGCGCCCAGCCCCCAGAATAGCACCGACAGCCCGGCGATAAAGGGGCTGTCGACGAAGATCACCAGCCCGATGCCCAGCGCCCCCAGCAGAGCGCTGGCGCGCACCACCGCTACCCGGTTGAAGCGATCGATAAACCAGCCGCCGCAGCAGCGACCCAGCGCCATGCCCAGGGTAAATCCGGCGTAGATCAGGGAGCCGGAAGTGGGGCTAAAACCGTGCTCATCCACCATCAGTAGCGGCAGCCAGTCGTTGGCAGAGCCTTCGGCGAAGGCCATAGCCAGCACGATAACGCCAATCAGCATCAGGGTGCCGTCTTTCCAGAACGGGCGGTGAGGCGAAGACGCGGCCTGCTCGCTCTGTTCGGCAGTCTGCTGGCCGGTACCATCGGGGATGGCACCAAGGGCGATAATAATCGGGACGATGGCGATAAGGCCCGCCAGTAGCAGATGGTGATCTGCCCGCAGGCTTAAGCCGGTAAGCGCCATACCGGCGACGGCGCCCGCCAGGGTGCCCAGGCTGTAGAATCCGTGCATCATCGGTAGCACCGTTTTATTCATCAGACGCTCCACAACGGCGCCTTCCACATTGACCGCCACTTCGGCGCTACCCAGTCCGCCGCCCAGCATGGCCAGTCCGGCGGCAAACAGCCAGGGAGAAGCCAGCTTTAGTGCCAGGCTCATCAACAGCATGCCGCCAGTGACCAGCGCCATACCAACCCGAATTACCCGGCGGGCGCCGAAGCGCTTAACCAGCCATCCGGAACACAGAATACCGCTCATCGAGCCGACCGAGATGCCGAACAGCACCATCCCCATTTCCGAAATGGAAACGCCCAGGGTATCGCGAATATCCGGGGTTCGGGTGGCCCAGGAGGCCATAAGCAGGCCGGGGAGGAAGAAAAGCGCAAACAGCGCCCAACAGCGCTGGCGCAGGGCCCTGCGGGAGGAAACAGCCGTCATGAGTATCCAGAGTAAGAAAATAAGGAAGACACTAGCAACTCTCTATCCACTTGTACACTAACGGCTTTTGATTCGGTGAAGCGGTTTCATCGCCCGGGGAAAAGACGGCACAAAATGTCAAATGAATCCTGCTAATTAATAGTGGGGAGTCATATTCGGTGATGAAACTGGCGGAAAACGGCACGAAAAGTCGCCAGGATAAGGATGAAAAAAGTGGGCTATCTGTCGCGAAGATAATAAAAAACCCATCAATCTTGAACCGAAATCGGCGGGATTGATGGGCTCCTCAAATTGGGGACATCAAAGAAAAGCAGTGGCACTTAATATGACTGGCGTCGCCCTAAAAAGTTCACGGGTTTTGCAAAAAACTTAACTTTTTCTGTATCTGGCTAAAAACTGAGCCCCGGCCAGATTATCACGATCAGAGTACCGGCCAGCGTCAGCAGGACGTTGGCAATGGCATAGGTACCGGCGTAGCCCAGCGCCGGAATATTGCTGCGCGACACGTCGCTGATGATCTCCATGGCAGGAGCGCTGGTTCTGGCTCCCATAATGGCGCCAAACAGCAGCGCCCGGTTCATGCGCAGCACCCAGGCGCCGAACAGGAAGCAGATGGCTACCGGCAGCAGGCTGACCAGCAGCCCGGCCACCAGCATCTGCCAGCCCACATCGCCCAGGCTATGGTTGATGCCGCTACCGGCGCTCAGGCCAACGCCGGCCATAAAGACCATCAGCCCGAACTCCTTCACCATATTCAGCGCTCCCTGAGGGATGTAGCCGAAGGTCGGGTGGTTGGCGCGCAGAAAGCCTAGCATAATGCCAGCGAACAGCAGCCCGGCGGCGTTACCGATACCAAAGCTGAAGGTGCTGAACTGGAAGCTTATCATCCCGATCATCAGACCGATGATAAAGAAGGAGCAGAAGGCCAGCAGGTCGGTTACCTGGCTGTGAATGGAGACGAAGCCGATACGGTCGGCCACGGTCTTCACGCGTCGGGCGTCGCCGCTGACCTGGAGCACGTCGCCTTTGTTCAGCAGAATATTGTCGTCGATGGGCATCTCTATCTGGCTGCGAATCACGCGGTTCAGGAAGCAGCCCTGATCGGTGAGCTTAAGCTGTCCCAGGCGACGGCCTACGGCATTGTGATTTTTAACCACGATCTCTTCAGTCACGATACGCATATCCAGCAGATCGCGATCGAACACCTCTTTACCGTTACGGAAGCTGGGATCGAGTCGGGCATGGGCATCGGGATAGCCCACCAGCGCGATCTCATCGCCGGGTTGCAGCACCGCATCGCCGTCCGGCGTAGCCAGAATGCCGTTACGGCGAATGCGTTCGATATAGCAACCCGTCTGGCGATAGATACCCAGTTCGCGCAAATTTTTGCCGTCGGCCCAGGCGACCAGCTCAGGGCCAACCCGGTAGGCGCGAATCACCGGCAGAAAGACCTTGCGGGTGGCATCGGTGTCCAGCCCGCGCTCGCGGGCGATCTGCTGGGCGCTGGTTTGTAGATCCTGGTGCTGCAGGCGCGGCATATAGCGGGCGGCCAGAATCAGGCTGACCAGACCGATCAGGTAGGTCAGGGCGTAGCCCAGACTGAGCTGATCGAGGGCGGTGGCCAGTTCGCCATCGCTGATGCCCGCATGGCGCAGAGTATCGCCGGCGCCGACCAGCACCGGCGTCGAGGTCATGGAGCCCGCCAGCATGCCGGAAGTCAGACCGATGCCCCAGCCGAAGGCTTTGCCCAGCAAGATGGCGATAATCAGAGCGCTGCCCACCATTACCAGCGCCAGCATCAGGTAATTTTTGCCGTCGCGAAAGAAAATAGAAAAAAAGTTGGGGCCGGCTTCTACACCGACGCAAAAAATGAACAGCATAAAGCCCAGATTCAGTGCGTCTGTGTTAATCGAAAAATGCTGCTGACCCAGTAATAAAGAGACGACTAAAACACCAATGGAATTACCCAGTTGAATAGAACCCAGCCGTAATTTACCGAGACACAGGCCTAAAGCCAGTACCACAAATAATAACAGGACGTAATTCCCGTTTAACAAATCTGCGACGTTTATATTCACGTAGGCTAACTTCTTGTTTACAGTAAGCTGTTGAATGGAATGGTTTTTTCGGTTAATGTCCCTTTCCAGAGACAGTGGCGCGCGGGCAGGGTAACGGCCTAAAATAATAATCGCCCACGCTCTTTAAGAGCCGATGCTAGTTTAATCTTAATAATAATCAACGGCCAGCACGAACATACAATTGTACAGATCTTTTCGGACCCAGGGAGCGTCATAGGGTGTTGTCGGTGCGCAGGCTTATTCTGGCCTGCGTGCGGTTTGGCGAACAGATTCAGGAGGATTTGGATAATGCGCCAGGAGCGGTGGGCCGGGATTATCTGTGCTTTTGTGCTTTTTATTGTTGTTTTCGTGTACCAGAAAGCCGGGCTGCCCGCGGCGACCTGCGCTCGCGCCGAGCCGGAGCCGGAGCTGCTGCTGTTTATGCTGCCAGGGTTTATCGCTGGCTTTCTCTCTTTACGCGGCGATCTTATCAGGCCGCTTATCGGTATCGCGCTTGCGCTACCGTTCTGCTTCCTTATCATGCATTTGTGGCTGACGCCCCAGCGTCCTCCGGTTCAGGAGGTTGCCTGGCTGTTCAGCGGCGCTTTCTGGTGCGCTATCGGCGTACTCTGCGCGCTCTGCGTGCGGTCGCTGCGCTATCGCCAGCGTCGCCGCTGCCGCCACTGAGCGTTTACGCTATATTCCGGTAAACCGTCATCTTTCCGCCAGGTTATACTGGCGGGCCGTCGCCGTGGGAGAAGTACCGATGAGAACGCTGAACGACCTGCCAAAGCCCATTATCCTGCTGGAACTGGCTGGTATGATCCTGCTGGGGTTGGCCTGGCTGTCGATTAACGGTCATGTGGCGCTGCCGGCGCCGCTTGATGGCACCGTGGCTGCCGTGGCCATGGTCTGCCTTGGCGTAGCATTGATGCTTCCCGCGGCGTTTATGTTGTTGTGGGCCGTAGCCCACAACGTGGCGCCGCTGTTGCTAAAGTCGCGCCAATCACAACCGACACCATCAAGTAAGGAAAAACGAGATGACGCCGACCATTGATTTGATCCGCTCCCACCGCTCTATTCGCCATTTTACCGAACAGGGCATCAGCGACGAGCAGCGCGAGGCCATTATTGCCAGCGCTCAGGCGGCTTCAAGCTCCAGTTTCCTGCAGTGCAGTTCGATAATCCGCATTACTGACCCGAGGATGCGCGAGCAGTTGGTCACCCTGACCGGCGGCCAGAAGCACGTAGCCCAGGCTCCGGAGTTTTGGGTGTTTTGCGCCGACTTTAACCGTCACCTGCAAATTTGTCCCGAGGCCCAGCTGGGGCTGGCCGAGCAGCTGCTGCTGGGCGTGGTGGATACCGCGATGATGGGGCAGAACGCGATGCTGGCCGCGGAATCCCTGGGGATGGGCGGCGTCTATATCGGCGGGATCCGCAACAGCATTGAACAAGTCACCGAACTGCTGGCGCTGCCCGAACATGTCCTGCCGCTGTTTGGTCTGTGCCTGGGCTGGCCTGCGGATAATCCGGATCTGAAACCACGCCTGCCGGCTTCCCTGGTGGTGCACGAAAATCGCTATCAGCCGATGGATCAGCAGGAGCTGGCGCGCTATGACGAAACGCTGGCGCAGTATTATCTGTCGCGCGGTAGCAATAACCGGCGCGATACCTGGAGCGATCACATTCGCCGTACCATTATTAAAGAAAGTCGCCCGTTTATTCTGGACTATCTGCATAAGCAGGGTTGGGCGACCCGTTAACCCGCCAGCTGCGGGCCGATGATCTTCGACCATTAGTGAGGTGAAGGGTGAATATCGCCATTTTATCCAGGGATGGTACGCTCTGGTCCTGTCGACGCCTGCGGGAGGCGGCCCAGCGCCGCGGCCATCGGGTTGAGGTTATCGATCCGCTCTCCTGTTATATGAGCATTAATCCCCGGGCCTCTTCGGTGCACTACAAAGGGCGGCGTCTGCCGCATTATGATGCGGTGATTCCGCGCATCGGCTCGGCGATTACCTTCTACGGCACCGCCGTACTGCGCCAGTTCGAAATGCTGGGTAGCTATCCTTTGAATGAGTCGGTGGCAATTACCCGGGCCAGGGATAAGCTGCGTTCGCTGCAGCTGCTGGCGCGTCGGGGTATCGATCTGCCGGTGACGGGTTTCGCCCATTCGCCGGACGACACCCACGATCTGATCGAAATGGTTGGGGGGGCGCCGCTGGTGGTGAAGCTGGTGGAGGGTACTCAGGGCATCGGCGTGGTGCTGGCGGAAACCCGCCAGGCCGCGGAAAGCGTTATTGATGCCTTCCGCGGCCTGAACGCGCATATCCTGGTTCAGGAGTATATTAAAGAGGCCAGAGGCAGGGACATTCGCTGCCTGGTGGTGGGGGACAGGGTTGTCGCCGCTATCGAACGTCAGGCCAAAGAGGGGGATTTTCGCTCTAACCTGCATCGCGGTGGCGTGGCCCGGCGGGTTGAGATCACCCCCCGTGAGCGTGATATCGCGCTGGGAGCGGCGGCCACTCTGGGGCTGGACGTAGCCGGGGTCGATATTCTGCGCGCCGATCGCGGGCCGCTGGTTATGGAGGTGAATGCCTCTCCGGGCCTGGAAGGGATAGAGAAGACCAGCGGGGTGGATATCGCCTCTTTGATGATAGCCTGGGTCGAGCGCCACGCTCGCCCTGGCTTTTCCCTGAAAACTGGTGGCTAGCGCGATTTTTGGCCGTTACTCATGGTATCAGCGCGGCTTTTTGCGTAAGCTATGCGCGTTTACCGGTTATCAAAAGAGGTGTCACCATCTATGGATTCACTCGTTGTCCCTTCACTGGACACACTGCGCCGCTGGCTGGATGAGCTGGGGGTAAACTTCTTCGAGTGTGATACCTGCCAGGCGCTTCATCTGCCGCATATGCAAAACTTCAATGGTATCTTTGACGCCAAGATCGATCTGGTGGACGATGTCGTGTTGTTTTCCGCGCTGGCCGAGGTGAAGCCTTCTGCCCTGCTGGCGCTGGCATCCGATCTTTCCGCGATTAACGCCGGCTCCCTGACGATAAAAGCGTTCCTCGATGTGCAGGATGATAATCTGCCGAAGCTGGTCGTCTGTCAGTCGCTCTCTGCCGGCGCTGGTGTGAACCGCGCCCAGTTCGCCTGGTTTATGCAGCAGAGCGAGCAGCAGATCTCGATGGTGATTCTGGAAGCGGGCGCGAATCAACTGCTCTACAGCGGCGAAGAGGAAGAACAGCTGTTTAATCTGCAGCAGGCGCCCCTTCTGCATTAACCTTTCTGCGCGACGGTCAGCGTCGCGCAATATGCTTTTCCGAGTATTCTCTTAGAATTCCCTAAGCAAACGACGTGCCCGATATAGCTGAATTCCTGTAAATCTGCCATGATAAAGTCAGGCGCCGCTTCCGGTCGTAGCGGCCCGATGCTACAGGGAAATGCGAAGTTGGATATGTCGAGCAAGCATCGTTCATCTCATGCCTCACTCAATGCGCCCACGCTGGTTTTGGTGGCGGGCACGGCCATTATTGCCGTACGCTGTCTGGATCTTTTGATGCTGTTTGGCGTGCTGGGGCCGCAGGGTATTCTGGATTTTTTGTATCGCAGCGCCCAGACCTGGAGTCTGACCGCAGTGTTTCTGGGCAGCCTTTTACTGCTGTTTGTCGAGCTACGCTGCGCCTTCGCTATTATGCGTGGCCGCAACTGGGGGCGTTGGGGCTATCTGATTACCCGGCTGATATCGCTGGGCTATTTGTGGGCAGCTTCGCTGGGCTGGGGTTACCCGGAACTATTCAGTATCGTTGGTGAGTCGCCGGGGGAGATCCTGAATGCGCTGCTGATTCAAAAGTTGCCGGATCTGCTGGTGTTATTGCTGATCTTTGTTCCAGCCAAAAGCCGGCGCTATTTTCGGCTGGGATAGTGCCAGAACGGTGGTACAATCAGCCGCCGTTTTTTCACAGGGTTTTGTTATGCAATGCGCTCTCTATGACGCCGAACGCTGTCGTTCCTGTTTGTTGATCGAACAGCCGGTATCCCGGCAGCTTTCCGGGAAAATGACCGATCTTCGACAACGGCTTGCGGGGATGACGGTAGAGGCGTGGCACGAGCCAGTCAGCGGGCCGGAAGCGGGATTTCGCAACAAAGCCAAGATGGTGGTCAGCGGCAGCGTAGAGCGCCCGATATTCGGTACCGCACAGGCTCAGGATCTGACCGATTGCCCTCTTTATCCCGCCAGTTTCCCACCGGTATTCAACATACTGAAGCCCTTTATCGCCCGGGCGGGATTAACGCCCTATAACGTGGCGCGGCGGCGCGGCGAACTGAAGTACATCCTGCTGACTGAAAGCCAACTGGATGGCGCGATGATGCTGCGCTTCGTACTGCGTTCCGAAACCAAGCTGGAGCAGCTGCGGGCGGCGCTCCCCTGGCTACAGGCGCAGCTGCCACGGCTGCGGGTGATTTCCGTAAATATCCAGCCGGTGCATATGGCGATTATGGAAGGTGAGCGGGAGATCTTTCTGACCGACAGGCAGGCGCTGGCGGAAAAATTTAATGGCGTTCCGCTATGGATCCGCCCCCAGAGCTTTTTTCAGACCAACCCTACGGTCGCGGCCCGGCTCTATGGCTGCGCCCGGGAGTGGGTACAAGAGCTGCCGGTGAACCATATGTGGGATCTGTTCTGCGGCGTGGGCGGATTTGGCCTGCACTGTGCCACGCCGCAGATGAGCCTGACTGGAATCGAAATCGCGCCGGAGGCGATTGCCTGCGCCCGTCAGTCCGCCAGGGAACTGGGGCTTATCCGTCACGATTTTCAGGCTCTGGACTCAACGGACTTTGCCACGACCCAGGCTGCGGTGCCGGATTTGGTACTGGTCAATCCGCCACGTCGTGGTATTGGCGAGGCGTTATGCGACTATCTTGGCAGGATGGCGCCGCGCTGGATTATCTACTCCAGCTGCAATGCCGCGACGATGGCGAAGGATATCCGCCGTTTGAGCGATTATCGTATCCGCCGGGTTCAGCTGTTCGATATGTTTCCTCATACACCCCACTATGAAGTGCTGACGTTGCTGGAAAAGTCGGCCTGAGAAGGAAGCGGGCGGCGGAGGGGGCCGCCGCGGGAAGGTGCGATTAGCCAGCCGGGAACCACTTATCGCTAATCTTTTGATAAGTGCCGTCGGCTTTAATCGCCGCAAGGGCGTTATTTAGCTTGTTCAGCAGTTCAGTATTGCCTGGGCGTACCGCAATACCAAGGCCGGTACCGAAGTACTGGGGATCGGTTACTTTTTCGGTTGCCGGGCCCAGCTGCGGGTTCTTTTTCAGCCACTCATTCACCACTGCGGTATCGCCGAATACCCCGTCCAGGCGGCCATTTTTCAGGTCGATAAACGCATTCTGGTAGCTGTCATAGGCGACGGTTTTCACTTCCGGGTGCTTGTCCTGCAGATATTTCTGGTGGGTAGTGCCATTCTCCATCCCGATCCGCTTGCCTTTCAGTTGAGCAAAGCTCTGGTACCTATCTTTTTGGGCGATCACCAGCGCGGAATTCGCATAGTAGGGATGAGTAAAAGCCACCTGCTTGCTACGCTGCGGGGTAATGTCCATACCTGAAATGACGGCATCATATTTGCGGAATTTCAGCGACGGGATCAGGCTGTCGAATGCCTGGTTGGTAAAGGTACATTCGCTCTTCATCTGCTGGCACAGCGCTTTTGCCAGATCGATATCGAAGCCGACGATCTGGTTACTGGCGTCCAGTGATTCGAAAGGTGGATAGGTGGCGGAAGAGGCGAAACGGATAGTCTCGGCGCTCCAGGTGCTGAATGCGGTTGTGGCAAGGGCTGCGGCCAGAAGTAACTTTTTCATATCAAGCTCCAGTCTTATTAATCTTGTTCTCCAGGCCTGACTTGCGGCCTGTGGATTACCCTGCCACAAAGTGAATTAATATTCAATTTAATTGCATTAAAATTGAAATGAGGAGATAAAAAAGTTTCATCGCGTATTAGCGTGGCATGTTCGAAAAGCGGAAGCCGCCGGTAACTTCAACTGCACGTCAATCCGCGATGAACCAAAAAAAAGCGGGCCTGATAGCCCGCTTTGCAGATTGGTTAACTGCGCCGTTCAAACGCCAGTGCGCGGCGCTCTATCAGGCGCATTAGCAGCGTCAGAATGCCGTTGACCACCAGATAAATTAGCCCGGCGGCGCCGAATACCATCACGTCGTAGGTGCGGCCGTAGAGTAACTGACCGTGGCCCATCACTTCCATCAGCGTAATGGTATAGGCCAGCGACGTGCTCTTGAACACCAGCACCACCTCGTTGGAATAAGAGGAGAGGGCGCGTTTAAAGGCGTAAGGCAGCAGAATTGCCAGGGTATCTTTACGGCTCATTCCCAGCGCCCCACAGGACTGCCACTGCCCCTGCGGAATAGCGCGAATCGCGCCATAAAATAGCTGGGTGGTGTAGGCGGCGCTGTTCAGAGAGAGCGCGATCAGCGCGCACAGCCAGGGTTCGGAAAGCAAATGCCACAGCCACGGATAATTCTGCAGGCCGGGGAACTGGCCTGGCCCGTAGTAGATCAGGAAGATCTGTACCAGCAGCGGCGTTCCGGTGAATAGCGTAATAAATACCCGCACCAGCTGTGACAGAATCGGGGTTTTCAGCGTCAGGAGTACGGTGAACAGCAGCGACAGCACCAGCGCCACGGCAATAGATGCTGCGGTCAGCGTCAGGCTGGTATGCAGCCCTTTCAGGAGTTCCGGTAAATATTCAAGCATCAGCCGGGTCTCCGTTCAAAACGCGTCGTACGCCGGTCAAGTGCTTTCAGGATGTACTGACTCACCAGGGTGATAACCAGATAGATAGCCGCTGCCACGATGTACCAGGTAAAAGGCTCCTGGGTTCGGGTGGCGATGCTTTTGGTTTGCAGCATCAGATCGTTGACGCTAATCAGCGATACCAGCGCGGTATCTTTTAATAACACCAGCCATTGATTACCCAGGCCGGGCAGGGCATGGCGCCACATCTGGGGTATTACCAGGCGGAAGAAGATAGCGCCTTTGCTCATACCCAACGCCATGCCGGATTCCCGCTGGCCTTCCGGCACTGCTTTCAGGGCGCCGCGCAGCGTCTGGGAAGCGTAAGCGGCGTAGAGCAGCGACAGGGCGATAACACCGCACAAGAACGGGCTGACATCGAAGTTTTCAATCTCCATCTGCACCGGGATCTGGATAAAGCCCAGATTGAGCG
Source organism: Rosenbergiella sp. YN46 (assembly GCF_036620675.1). Classification (NCBI taxonomy): domain Bacteria; kingdom Pseudomonadati; phylum Pseudomonadota; class Gammaproteobacteria; order Enterobacterales; family Erwiniaceae; genus Rosenbergiella; species Rosenbergiella sp. YN46. The sequence goes on along the minus strand of NZ_JAZHEE010000001.1, from coordinate 242,006 downwards.
TGAAGCCGTCCGATAACGTCAGCAGTAGCTGGGAGGAGCCGAAATAGATAAACAGCACCACCAGGATCTCTGGCAGGCCGCGCAGAACGGTGACCAGCGCCGAGCCGAGCCAGGCGATAGGGCGCCACTTAACCGATTCGAGAACTGCGAATATCATCGCCAGCGCCAGACCGATAATCAGTGCGCAAACGGCAAGGCCGACGGTCATCCCGGCGGCGCTTGCAAGAGGAAGAAATTCGTTCATTAAGCCGATTACTTCTGGAACCATTTATTGTAGATGGCCTCATAGGTGCCGTTCTGCTTCACCTTCTCCAGCGCGCCGTTAAACTTCTGCTGCAGTTCGGTGTTGCCCTTACGCACCGCGATGCCAAGCCCGGTACCGAAGTAGGCTTTATCGGTGACTTTATCGCCTACGGCGGCCAGTTTCGGATTGACCTTCAGCCACTCGGTGACTACCGCGGTGTCGCCGAATACGGCGTCAATACGACCGTTTTGCAGATCCAGCTTCGCGTTCTGGTAGCTGTCGTAAGGAACGGTGGTGATTTCCGGATGCTTATCGTTGATAAACTTCTGGTGTGTGGTGCCGTTCTGAACGCCCACCTTCTTGCCTTTCAACTGGTCAATACTGGTGTACTTGCCCTGCAGGCTGATGAACAGCGCCGAATTGTCGTAGTAAGGGGTGCTGAACAGTACCTGCTTCTGGCGTTCCGGCGTAATGTCCATACCCGCCATAACCGCGTCGACGCGCTTAAATTTCAGGCTGGGGATCAGGCTATCGAACGACTGGTTGCTGAAGGTACAGGTGGCGTCCATCTCTTTACACAGCGCATTAGCGAGATCGACGTCGAAACCGACGATTTTATTGCTGGCGTCCATGGATTCAAACGGAGGGTAGGAGGCCTCCGTAGCAAAGCGGATGGTCTGCGCCGCCGCGGCAGAAAAGCTGAGGCTGGCGAACAGCGCGGCAAGAAGGACTTTTTTCATTGTAGTATTCCCAATCGTCTTCAGTGTGAAAGATAGGATCTGAAAGCATCGGTTTGCGGATGGCTGAAGCAGCCCGCATCGCCCTGCTCGACAATATGACCATTTTCCATATAGACCACGCGGCTGGCAGTTTTACGGGCCACTTCCACTTCGTGCGTCACTATCACCTGGGTGATGTTGGTCTGCGCCAGCTCGCGAATAATGCTGACTATCTGGGCGGTAACCTCGGGATCCAGCGCTGCGGTTGGTTCATCGAACAACAGCACTTCGGGTTCCATCATCAGCGCCCGGGCGATAGCCACGCGCTGCTGTTGACCCCCGGAAAGGTGCAGCGGATAGCGATCCGCATAAGGCGTCAGCCTCAGACGCTCCAGCAGCTTAGCGGCCCGCTCGCGGGCCTGTTCTTTACTCAGCCCCTGTACCCGACAGGGCGCTTCGATCAGATTCTGCATCACCGTCAGGTGCGGCCACAGATTGTACTGCTGGAAGACCATACCGACGTGCTGACGCAGCGCGCGAATGGCTTTATCGCCCGGGGCGCGGCTGAAGTCGAACTGATTACCGGCAATAGCAAGCGTACCGGAACGCGGCATCTCCAGCAGGTTAAGCACGCGCAGCAGAGAGCTCTTTCCCGCGCCGCTCGGGCCGAGCAGCACTAACGTCTCCCCCTGCGGGCAGTCGAGCGTGATATCGAACAGCGCCTGATGGGCGCCGTAAAAGCAGTTAATGCCGTTTAGTTGAATACTCATGCGCAGCAGTCGAATAGCAATTGAGGCTGCAAATAGTAACGTTGGCAGAATAGTTATGCAATATTTGTGCGTTAAAATCGCAAAAACGGAACGGATATGACTTAAACATAGCACAAAATATCGGGGCGGGCTGAGACTAAGAATAAAGACTGGCAATCATGTTAAATGCCAGATTTTTATTGTGGTTTTTACCTTTCAGCCCGCAGGAAATGGTGCGTTAGCGATGTTCCAGCGCCTGGCTTAACGTGCCGGTGGGGGCGCTGCTGTTTTCGCTGGTGTAACGAATATCGTCCACGGTCCAGCACTGGCCTTCGCGTACCATCAGAATCTCATCCTGCCACTGCTGGCTGCCTTTGGTCAGATTCACGCGCAGCGGTATATTGCGCGCATCGGTATTCTGGATGGTGGAAGCGCTGGCGACATCGGCGCTGTCGATGCCGTTGGCGTTGCTGGAGAACAGATCGCCGCTGGCCGACTGGCCGGTACGGCTCTTCGCCTGAAGCTGCTGCCACAGGGCGTCGCTCAGATAAGGGCGCAGGCCCGCCAGATCGGTCGCGGTCTGGCCCGGATGCGCGATACGATAATCATAGAACTGCTGAGCAACGCTGTCCGGGCCGCCATCGATACAGGTGCCGCTACGGGTGCCGATATCCTTGTAGGCCGGCGTGACAGTGGTACAGGCGCTAAGCAGCAGCGCACAGGGCGCAATGAGAGTCAGAACTGAGCTACGCATTATGATTTCCTTATATTTCTCAGGAGAGCTACATTACAGTTGATAATAATGGGCTTTAGCATAGCGTATTACGGGCTAAAATGCGCCAGCAGGCAAGGGCTAAGGCATTGATCGCCAAACACAGAGGAGTATATCTATGCAGTTTTCCACCACCCCGGCCCTGGAAGGGCAGGCCATTGTTGAGTATTGCGGTGTGGTTACCGGTGAGGCCATCCTGGGGGCTAATGTGTTCCGCGACTTTTTCGCCGGCATCCGCGATATCGTCGGCGGACGTTCCGGCGCCTATGAAAAAGAGCTGCGTAAGGCGCGTGAGATTGCCTTTAAGGAGCTGGAAGAGCAGGCTGAACAGCTTGGCGCCGATGCGGTAGTTGGTATTGATATCGATTATGAAACCGTGGGTAAAGACAGCAGTATGCTGATGGTGAGCGTAAGCGGCACGGCGGTGAAGACCCGGCGATGAGGCGTATTTTTTGGCTGGCGCTGGTTCTGCTGCTGGCAGGCTGCGCCAGTGATGAAGGGATTATCGACCACAGTGGATACCGGGTGGATACCCGCTATCCGGCACTGAACGCCTGGCCGCGGGTACGGGTGCTGGTGATTCACTACACCGCCGGTGATTTTGAACGTTCTCTGACCACCCTGCGTGGCAAAAACGTCAGCGCCCACTATTTGATCGCGCGCAAGCCCTGGATGCGCCACGGTAAGCCGCTGGTCTATCAGCTGGTGCCGGAAGAGAAGCTTGCCTGGCATGCCGGACAGAGCTACTGGCGCGGCGCGACCCGTATTAACGATACTTCCGTCGGCATCGAGCTGGAAAACAGCGGCTGGCATCGTACCGCTACCGGTCGCCATTTCGAACCGTTCGATAAGGCGCAGATCGCCACCTTGATTCCGCTGGCCCGGGATATTATTCAACGTCACGGCATCGCGCCGGAAAATGTGGTGGCCCATTCCGATGTGGCGCCCCAGCGTAAAGACGATCCCGGGCCGCTGTTCCCGTGGCGCGAGCTGGCGCAGGCAGGCATCGGCGCCTGGCCGGATGCCGAGCGGGTGGCTTTCTACCTGGGGGAGCGTCACCCAACCCAGCCGGTGAATCAGACAGCGTTACTGAATCTGCTCGCCCGCTATGGCTATGAGGTGGACAGCGATATGACTCCGGCCGAGCAGCGGCGGGTGATTATGGCGTTTCAGATGCATTTCCGTCCCGCACGCTACGACGGTTATGCCGATGCCGAAACCCAGGCCATCGCTGAAGCGTTACTGGAGAAGTACGGGATGGGATATTCTCACTAAACCTCAGGGATGATGCAGCGTACCGTGATCCCGTAGCCAGGCCGCGGTGCGCTCGATACCTTCATCCAGCGTGATGATGGGTTTATAGCCCAGCTCATCTCTGGCGCGCTGGGTATCCAGCGTGAAATCGAAATTCAGTTTGGCGACGCCGTAGTGGGTAAGGGAGGGTTCGGCCTCTTTATGACCAAAGCGTTCCATACTGCGCGCCACCATATCCAGCATCAGCCAGGGAACAGAGCGAATTTTACAGCGCAGCCCCAGTTCGTCGATTAGCTTCTGCACCGTGATGCGCAGCGGGCGCGGCTCCAGATTAGTGATATTCCATGCCCGGCCGGAAGGCAGGCTATCGCTTTCAGGCTGGCTGGCCAGCCACATGGCATGTACCGCGTTTTCCTGGTAGGTCATATCCACCAGCGCTTCGCCGCCGCGTGGCAGCAATATGCAGCCGTAGTGGCGCACCATCTGGATAAGGCGCGGGAAGAAGACTGTATCATGAGGCCCGAACAGGCTCTGAGGGCGCAGGATAGCAAAGCGGGTCTGAGGATTGGCCCGGGCCAGTTGCTGAATCACCTCTTCGCCTTCCGCCTTGCTACGGGCCAGATCGTTGGCGTAGCGGCGTGGGCGATACGCTTCTGCAATATCGCGATGGTGGTGATAGTCGAAGTAGAGCGATGGCGAAGAGATATGAACGAAGGTACGTACGCCCCATGCCACCGCCCACTCGCCCAGACGGCGAGTGGCGCGGACGTTAGCCAGATCGAACTCCTGGCGCGAACCCCAGGGTGAAACAAAATCGGAGCAGTGCCACAGCACGTCAATGCCCGCCAGCATCGCTTTAGCCTGGGAGGAGACCAGTTCGGTCATATCCGCATGGATAAATTCCGCGCCCATTTTCTGCAGCAGTTTACCCATGGCCGCATTGTGTCCGGTGGCCGTCACGCTGACGCCGCGCCGGCGTAAATATTCGACCGCGTTACGCCCCAGTCCGCTGGTGGCGCCCGTGACCAGTACCTTCATGTTCATTCACTGTCGCGTTTGCTGTTATCGCCGGGCATTCTTTCGTGATTCCTCTCTGGTTGCAATGGTAAAGCGCTAATATTCAGCCTTCTCCCCGGCGATTGCTCAGGCTCTGCTCAGCCAGCCGCGCAATGCGGCGCGCCATGCCGCGAAAGATAAACAGATGCGCTGGAATCATCAACAGCCAGTAGAGCAGGCCCGGCGTACCGTGGGGGTGCCAGAAGGCGCGAACGTCCAGAGTGCGGAATTCCCCTCTGTCGCGCAGGGTGAAGCGCAGTCGCCCCAGCCCCGGCGCTTTCATGCCGAACAGCAGCGTCAGCTCCTTTTCCGGCTCAACGACGATAACCCGCCAGCTATCCACTTTATCCCCCGGGCGTAGCCAGTGGCGCTCCGGACGGCCTTTGTCCAGACGATGGCCGACCAGCAGATCCAGCGCGCCACGGGTCTGCCACAGAATATTAGCGAAGAAATAGCGATGCTGGCCGCCGATGCCGTTGACCACGTCCCATAAGGCGCTGAGTGGGGCGGGCGTTTTAACGGTATGGCCCGCCTGTTTGGGATAGTAGCCGTATTCCGGCCGCCAGCGAGCAAACGCCTGGGGAGCGTGGCCCCAGTCCGGGGAACCGACCAGTTTTTTTTCTTCCTCCAGGGTCCGGCGCACCGCCTCGTCAAAGCCGATAAGCGGCTGGGGAATCAGCGTGCGTAGCGCGCGATCGTCGGCCAGCAGATCGTGACGCAGTCCCTGGATCAGCGCCCGGGCGATGGAGGGGGGAACCGAGGTGATCATGCTCAGAAACCAGACTGAAACCCAACGGGTGGGGAAGGGGATCGGGATCAAGGGGCGGCGATGTCCGCTGATCGCCATAAAGCGTTCGAACTGCTGCTGATAGCTCATCACTTCCGGGCCGGCAGCCTCAAACAGGCGGTGTTCCTGCGCCGGGCATTCCAGAAACCCCTGTAGATAGACCAGCAAATTTTCCAGCGCGATGGGCGAGGTGCGGGAGCGCACCCAGCGCGGCGGCGTTAGCACAGGCAGGTTGTAGATCATGTCGCGCATCACTTCAAAGGCAGCGGATCCGGCGCCGATAATGATCCCGGCGCGTAATTCGGTGACCGGCACTTCTGATTCGCGCAGAATATCTGCGGTGATTTGTCGGGCCCGCAGATGGGCTGAACTGAGGGCGCCGTCGGGGGCCTGTAGCGAACTGAGATAGATGACCTGGCGCACCGGCTTGCCGCGCAGCGCATCGCGCAGATTCAGCGCTGCCCAGCGTTCGCGGGCGATAAAATCTGAACCGTCGCCCATGCTGTGCACCAGGTAATAGACGGTTTCCACGCCGTCCAGCAGCCCACGCAGCGTTTCCGGACGCAGTAAATCCACGGCCTGGCATTCAACGCCGAACCAGGACTGTTTTTCCAGCCAGTCCAGGCGGCGGGCGGCGGCAATAACCGGATAACCGGCCTCTGCCAGCCGGGGGGCCAGGCGCTGACCGATATAGCCGCTGGCGCCGAGTATCAGGATTTTGCCTGGGGTTTTCATCCCTGATTTTTCCTTAGCCCTGCAGGAAGGCGCGCCAGTGGCTGACAACGGTTTCCAGCTGCTGGCGATTCACGTCCAGGTGAGTCACCAGACGGGTAACCGGCGCGGCGTTGATAAGTACGTCCCGATGGGCCATAAATTCGCCCAGCCGTGGCGCGGCGCCTTCCGGCAGTCGGATAAACAACATGTTGGTCTCCTGGCGGGTGACATCGGCACCGATTTCGCGCAGTGCTTCGGCCAGCCAGGCGGCGTTGGCGTGGTCGTCCGCCAGTCGCGCCACATTGTTTTGCAACGCCCACAGGCCGCCCGCCGCCAGAATGCCGGCCTGACGCAGCCCGCCACCGGCCATCTTGCGCCAGCGCAGGGCGCGGTTGATAAAATCGCGGCTGCCCAGCAGCAGCGAGCCTACCGGCGCTCCCAGCCCTTTGGACAGGCAAAGGGTGAAGCTGTCGCAGTAGCGCGCCACTTGCTCCAGTTCGCAGCCGTATTCCACCAGGGCGTTAAACAGCCTGGCGCCGTCGATATGCAACCCCAGCCCGCGCTCGCGGGTAAACTGCCAGGCGTCGTGCAGATATTCCAGCGGCAGCACTTTACCGTTGTGGGTGTTTTCCAGACAGAGCAGGCGGGTGCGGGCAAAATGAACGTCGTCGGCTTTAATCACCGAGGCGACTTTGTCCAGCGGCAGGGTGCCGTCGCGAGCGGCGTCGATGGGCTGGGGCTGAATACTGCCCAGCACCGCGGCGCCGCCCGCCTCGAAAAGATAGTTGTGGGCCTGCTGGCCCACAATATATTCGTCGCCGCGCTGACAGTGACTGAGCAGCGCCACCAGGTTCGCCTGGGTGCCGGAAGGCAGAAACAGAGCGGCTTCTTTACCGGCCAGGCGCGCCGCATACTCCTGCAACTGATTGACCGTCGGGTCGTCGCCGTAGACGTCGTCTCCGACGGCGGCGTTGATCATTTGTTCCAGCATGGCGCGCCCCGGGCGCGTCACGGTATCACTGCGTAGGTCTATCACGGCGACTCCTGAGTCTGTACTGTTGACGATAAAAGGGTGTTTTACCTGAACCAGTTGGTTTTCGCCAGTTCGACTACTTCGTCGCCGCGGCCGCTGATAATGGCGCGCAGCATGTACAGACTGAAGCCCTTCGCCTGTTCCAGTTTTATCTGGGGCGGAATCGCCAGTTCCTCTTTGGCGACGGTAACGTCCACCAGCACCGGGCCGTCGGTATTAAAAGCCTTCGTCAGCGCGGCATCCACTTCGCTGGCCTTTTCCACCCGGATGCCGGTAATGCCGCAGGCTTCGGCGATGCGGGCAAAGTTGGTGCTGTTGAGTTCGGTGCCATCGGTCAGATAGCCTCCGGCCTTCATCTCCATTGCCACAAAGCCCAGCACGCTGTTGTTGAACACCACGATTTTGATCGGTAGCTTCATCTGGATAACCGACAGGAAATCCCCCATCAGCATGCTAAAACCGCCGTCGCCGCACATCGCCACCACCTGACGATCAGGCGCTGTCGCCTTCGCGCCCAGCGCCTGAGGCATGGCGTTAGCCATCGAACCATGGTTAAAGGAGCCGAGCAGTCGGCGTTTGCCGTTCATCTCCAGGTAGCGTGCCGCCCAGACGGTGGGGGTGCCGACATCGCAGGTGAAAATCGCATCCTGGCTGGCCAACTGGCTGATGCGCTGGGCCAGATACTGGGGATGGATCGCCTTATCGCTGGGGTTTGCGAGGTCATCGAGCCCCTTGCGGGCCTCTTTATAGTCCGCCAGCGCTTTATCGAGGAACGCACGATCCTGCTTTTCGTTCAGCAGCGGCAGCAGGGATTGTAGGGTCGATTTCACATCGCCCACCAGCGCCATATCCACCTTACTGTGGGCGCCGATGCTGGCCGGGTTGATATCTATCTGAATGATTCGCGCATTACTGGGGTAGAAGGCCCGGTAGGGAAACTGGGTGCCGAGCAGAATCAGGGTATCGGCGTTCATCATGGTGTGAAAGCCGGAAGAAAAGCCGATAAGGCCGGTCATTCCGACATCGTAGGGGTTATCGTACTCCACATGCTCTTTACCGCGCAGGGCGTGGACGATGGGTGACTTCAGCTTATCGGCGAAGGCCAGCAGTTCGTCGTGAGCGCCCGCGCAGCCGCTGCCGCACATCAATGCGATGTTGCTGGCGCCGTTTAGCGCTTCGGCCAGTTTTTGCAGCTCGCAGGCGCGGGGCACCACATGGGGAAGCGGCGCAGGATACCAGTGGGTGCTGGCGCCTTCCGGCGCTGCTTGCAGCGCGACATCGCCTGGCAGCACTATCACCGCCACGCCGCGCTTAAGCGTGGCTTCGCGCAGGGCGATAGCCATCACCTGGGGGATCTGTTCCGGGCTGGACACCAGCTCGCAGTAGTGGCTGCATTCCCGGAACAGCTCCTGGGGATGGGTTTCCTGGAAGTAGCCGCTGCCAATCTCGCTGGACGGGATGTGGGCCGCGATAGCCAGTACCGGCACGTGGTTGCGCTGGCAGTCGAACAGGCCGTTAATCAGGTGCAGGTTGCCCGGGCCGCAGGAGCCTGCGCAGACCGCCAGCTCCCCGGTCAACTGGGCTTCGGCACCTGCGGCAAAGGCGGCCACCTCTTCGTGGCGGGTGGGCATCCATTCAATAGTTCCCATGCGGTTAAGGCTGTCGCTCAGCCCGTTAAGGGAGTCTCCGGTTACGCCCCAGATGCGCTTTACCCCCGCTTGTTCCAGCGTTTTGGCAATATATGCGGCAACGGTCTGTTTCATCACATCTCCTTTGTTTTATTTCGGCAAGATGCGATCAAGCTTAGTCGATCCGTGAAGAAGAAGACTGTTCAGAAAGTGCCGCCTCCGGGCGGAGGCGGCGGGGAAGGTGAAAATCAGGCGAGAACCAGATCACCCTGCGGATGGCAGGAGCAGGCCAGAACGTAACCGTCCGCAATCTCCTGTTCGCTCAGGGTCATGGTGCTGGTGACGCTGTAGTCGCCGGAAACCACTTTGGTTTTACAGCATCCGCACACGCCGGCGCGGCAGGCGGCATTGACCGGCACTTTATTGCTCTCCAGCGCGTCAAGCAGCGTGGTGCCCACCGGCGCGTAGAATTCGCGTGCCGGCTGGAGGGTGGAGATTTTCAGGCCGCTGGTCGCCGGGGCCGCCACGGGGGTGAAGAACTTCTCTTTCCAGAAGCGGGTTACGCCCAGCGCTTTCACTTCCTGTTCCACGAAGTCCATATAGGGCGCCGGGCCGCAGGTCATCACGGTGCGACTGGCGATATCCGGCACGCTTGCCAGCAGCTCGCGGGTCAGACGACCGGATATGAAACCGTGGGTTGCGTCCTGTTCCGCGACCAGCGTCACCGGATACTGGCGCCACTCTTGCGCAAAGATCACATCCTGGGGAGAGCGTACGCAGTAGATCACCTGAACGTCGGCCATCGGGCTGTATTTGGCCAGCCAGCGGCGCATCGACATAATCGGCGTCACGCCACAACCGCCGGCCAGTAACAGATAACGGCCCGCCGGATGGTTCTGACAGGTGAACTCGCCCTGGGCTTCGGAAAGCCACAGATAGTCGCCGCGCTTAACCTCGCGGGTCAGCCAGCCGGAGCCTTCACCGCCGTCGATATGGCGGATGGTCAGAGTGATAAAGGGGCTGACCCCCGGCGTTGACGAGAGGGTATAGGCGCGCAGGGTATCGGCCGAGTTGCGGATACTGACCAGCGCATACTGCCCCGCCTTATAGAGGTAGTCGTCGTGGCAGAACAGCGACAGGGTCCAGACGTCCGGCGTCTCCTGCTTAATGTGGTGTACCTGCATGCGGTACGGGCACTGGGGGGTTGGCATCGTCATCTTGTTACTCCTTCTTATGCCGCGCCCAGCATCTGCTGCATATCCTGCTCAACGGTGGTGACGGAACGCATGCCGAATTTCTCGTTGAGGATAGCCAGCAGATTCGGGGTCAGGAAGCCCGGCGCGGTAGGCCCGGTCAGGATGTTCTTCACGCCCAGCGACAGCAGCGTTAACAGAACCACGATAGCTTTCTGTTCGAACCAGGAGAGCACCAGACTCAACGGCAAATCGTTAACGCCACAGCCCAGTTTTTCAGCCAGGGTGACGGCCAGCATAATGGCGGAGTAGGAGTCATTGCACTGACCGGCGTCCAGTAGACGCGGCAGACCTTCGATATTGCCGAAGTCCAGTTTGTTGAAGCGGTATTTGCCGCAGGCCAGGGTCAGAATCAGGCAGTCGTCCGGGACGCTGGTGGCGAAGTCGGTGTAGTAGCTACGCTCGCCGCGGCTGCCGTCGCAGCCGCCGACCAGGAAGACGTGGCGCAGCGCCTTACGGCCCACCATATCGATCAGAGTATCGGCGGCGCTGAGCAGCGTCTGGCGACCAAAGCCGACGGTGATCATGTGTTCAATTTCGGTGTACGGGAAGCCAGACATCTGCTGGGCCTGGGCGATAACCGGGGTAAAGTCGTCGCCTTCCAGGTGGTTAACGCCCGGCCAGCCCACAATGCTACGAGTCCAGATGCGATCGTCATAGCTGCCCACCGTCGGGTCGATGATGCAGTTGGAGGTCATCACGATAGGCCCAGGGAAGCGGGCGAATTCGGTCTGCTGGTTCTGCCAGCCGCTGCCGTAGTTACCGACCAGATGTTTGAATTTACGTAGTTCCGGATAACCGTGGGCTGGCAGCATTTCGCCGTGGGTGTAGACGTTTACGCCAGTCCCTTCGGTCTGCTCCAGCAGATTGTAAAGATCGAACAGATCGTGTCCGGAGATCAGGATGCACTTACCAGCGACCGGTTTCACGTTAACCTGGGTCGGGGTCGGATGACCGTATTTACCGGTTTCACCGGCGTCCAGAATGCTCATGACCTGGAAGTTTATTTGACCGATTTCCATGGAGCATTCCAGCAGCGCGTTCATGTCGGACGGCCAGGTTCCGAGCCAGGACATGATTTTGTGATACCGGGCGTAGATGTCGTTGTCGTACTGCCCCAGTACGTGGGCGTGTTCCATATAGGCAGCGGCCCCTTTCAGGCCGTAAAGGCACAGCAGACGCAGACCAAGAATATCTTCGCCGATCTCCGCTTTGTCGCGATTCGGGGTAAAGTCGGCGGCCTGGCGCTGCAGCATGCCCAGGTCATCGCTGGCAAGCTGCAGGTCGGCCAGCGGATGTTCTACGCTGGCTGACGCATCGACGGCACGAGAGCGCGCTTTCAGATCCTCGCGCATGGCGATGGCCTGACGGGCATAGCCGACGATACGAATGGAGTCGAAGTTTACGTTGGTCAGGGTGGCGAAGAACGCGCGTGGCGCGAAGCTATCCACCTCATGGTCGATAATGCCCAGCTCACGCGCTTTCAGCGCCCAGGCTGAGAGCCCCTGCAGCGCGGCGATCAGCAGGTCCTGAAGATCTGACGTTTCAGCGGTTTTCCCGCACATCCCCTGCGCATAAGAGCAGCCATCACCTGCCGGAGTGCGGATTGTTTGTTCACATTGCACGCAAAACATGTTCACACCTTAAAGTTATATTTGATATGCATGTTTAAGATTATGCTCAGTGACTAAGGGTGGAAAGCGCTTTTTCCGGCAATTTGCAGGTAAGTTGATTTAGCGCAAATTTAGTTCCCGGGAAAGGGGAGTCAGGCGGCGAATAGCGCCATCATCAGCGGCACCAGCAGGCTGAGTAGAAAGCCGTGGACAATGGCGGCAGGCACCAGCTCCACGCCGCCGCTGCGTTGCAGCACCGGCAGGGTAAAGTCCATTGAGGTGGCGCCGCACAGTCCCAGCGCCGTTGAACGGCTACGACCCACCAGCGCCGGAATCAGGATGATAGCGATAAGCTCGCGCCCCAGATCGTTAAAGAAGGTGGCGCTGCCGATAACCGGGCCGTATGACTCGGTCATCAGGATGCCGGACAGCGAGTACCAGCCATAGCCGGAGGCCATCGCCAGCCCGGTTTTCAACGGCAGGCCAAGCAGCAGGGCGTTAACGGCACCGGCCAGCAGCGAACTGATCACCACTACCAGAGCCACCAGCGTGCCCCGGCGATTAAGCAGAATCTGGCGCAGCGTCATACCACTGGCGCGTAGCTGTACCCCAACAAGGAGCAGCAGCAGAATCAGGGTATATTCGCTGGCTTCGGTGGCGTGAGTCAGCCATTGCCAGCCGCTGAGTCCCAGAAGGAATCCCGCCACTACCACGCCGCAAAGCTGCAACGACTCCAGCGCCATTTTCAGACGTGACGGCAGTTTCTGCTGACGGTGCTGGTGATGCCAGGGCCGGAAACGCTCCAGCATCAGTAAACCGGCGCAGTTACACAGCAGGATCACGGTAATACTGACCGCAGAATAATGCAGAATCGCCAGCAGATTAGTGGCCAGATTATCCAGAAAGGCAAGGCTAATCCCCATAAGGAAAAGGATGATATAGACAATCCAGCCCAGCAGCCGGTTAATCCAGACCATAAGCGCGCGCTGGCGCAGAGGAATAAGGTAGCCTGCCAGCAACGGTACCAGGATAATGAGCAACCCGGACAGCATGATAGCCGAATCCCTTCTGTTTATTTGATAAGCGGCGCAGACGATACACAAATCAATGGGATGAGTAAAGGAGCGGATGGATTCAGATAAAGACAAGCCCGGCGATAAGCCGGGCTTCAGGGGCGAGGTGAATTAGTCGCGTTTTTCCAGCAGGGTGCGGTAAATCAGACCGCCCAGGATACCGCCGATAATCGGCATTACCCAGAACAGCCACAGCTGCTGCAGCGCCCAGCCGCCCTGGAAGATAGCGACGGCGGTGCTACGCGCCGGGTTTACAGAAGTATTGGTGACCGGAATGCTGATCAGGTGGATCAGGGTCAGCGCCAGGCCGATAGCGATAGGCGCAAAACCCGCCGGAGCGTGTTTATCCGTTGCGCCATGAATGACGATCAGGAAACCGCAGGTCAGCACGATTTCAATAACGATTGCCGCCAGCATGGAGTAGTGATCGGGAGAATGTTCACCGAAGCCGTTAGACGCAAAGCCGCTGGCTGCCGCATCGAAGCCTGCTTTTCCGCTGGCAATAATCCAGAGAATTGCCGCAGCGGCGATACCGCCGATAACCTGAGCGACAATATAACCAATCACCTCTTTCGCCGGGAAACGGCCACCGGCCCACAGGCCCAGAGTCACCGCCGGGTTAAAATGACCACCGGAAATATGGCCGACTGCGTAAGCCATCGTTAATACCGTCAGACCAAACGCCAGCGCCACACCGACAAAACCAATCCCTAATTGCGGATAGGCTGCCGCCAGAACCGCACTACCACAGCCACCGAAAACCAACCAAAATGTTCCGAAGAACTCGGCTGCTAATTTTCTGAACATATTTACCTCTATGTAATTATTTAAAGACGATTGCCGCCGGGCTAGAAATAACGAGCGGCGCTCGCCACTGATCATCGTCATCAGGAAGGTGACGTAGAATCGAGTCGCATAATTTTAAAAACATCATCCCTCCTGAACCAGCGTAATATATCAATGTTATTTGATTTAAAACAATGTGATTCATTCCTTCAGCCAGGAATCGATAGAGTAAGTATAGAATAGGAATTAATTCCGCGACATTTCCTGGGTCAAATTCTTATATTTGCTGAAATATCTTAAAAAAATAATGTCGATCGTCGACTTAATATCAGGTTTATTCCTGGGGGATCCTTCTGCGTTATCGCTATTTCCGGGATACCTTCGCTTTCGGCTTATCGCTATACTCGATGCTAATAGCAATAAAAACAGGCACAAGGGTCATCGGGAGGAAGTATGTTTCTTGAGCGCGTGGAGATTGTTGGATTCCGTGGCATTAACCGCCTGTCGCTACTGCTGGAACAGGACAACGTTCTGATTGGTGAGAACGCATGGGGGAAGTCCAGCCTGCTGGATGCCCTGACGCTGCTGCTTTCGCCGCGCGATGAGCTCTATCATTTCGTTCCCGGCGACTTCCACTTCCCGCCGGGAGAGATGCAGGAGCGCGAACGCCATCTGCATATTATCCTGACCTTTCGTTCTGCCGTTCCGGGGCGAATTCCCGGTCGGCGCTATCGGGCGCTGGCGCCGGTGTGGGTAACCAGCGAGGATGACTACCGCCGTATTTTTTATCGTCTGGAAGGGGAACTGGCGGAAGATGGCACGGTGATGACGTTGCGCAGCTTCCTGAACGCCAGCGGAGAGCCGATGGCGTTAAGCGATATCGATCGGATGGCGCATCAGGTAATACGGCTGAATCCGGTACTGCGCCTGCGTGACGCACGCTTTAGCCGCAGGCTGCGCGAGAGCAATGTCTCACGGGAGCCGGAACTGCAGGTTTCAGCCCGTCAGTTTGCCGATCTGGCTCGGGAACTGGCGTCCCGTCCCCAGGTATTGACCGACGATCAATTGCGCCAGGGACTGTCTGCCATGGCGCAGTTGCTGGAGCATTATTTTAGTGAACAGGGGACAACCCAGGCTCGGGAGCGCCTGATGCGCCGCCACTCTCATGATGAACGCCGTAGCTGGCGCTATCTCGATCTGATTAACCGCATGCTTGATAAACCCCACAGCCGTAACCAGCGCATCATTCTGCTAGGAATGTTCTCTACGCTGTTGCAATCCCGGGGAACCGTGCGCCTCGATCGCGATGCGCGCCCGCTGGTGGTGGTTGAGGATCCGGAAACCCGACTGCACCCTATTATGCTGTCGGTCGCCTGGCATTTGTTGAATCTGCTACCGCTACAAAAGATTGCGACCACCAATTCCGGCGAACTGCTTTCTTTGACTCCGGTGCAGCAGGTCTGCCGGCTGGTGCGTGATTCCGGGCGCGTGGCGGCATGGCGTCTGGGGCCGGATGGCATGAACGCTGAAGATAGCCGCCGGATCGCTTTTCATATCCGGCTTAATCGTCCCTCTTCGCTGTTTGCCCGCTGCTGGCTGCTGGTGGAAGGGGAAACGGAAGTCTGGGTGATGAATGAACTGGCGCGCCAGTGCGGCCATCACTTCGACGCCGAAGGGGTAAAGGTTATTGAATTCGCCCAGTGCGGTCTGCGACCGCTGATTAAATTTGCCCGGCGCATGGGGATTGAGTGGCACGTACTGGCGGACGGCGATGAAGCGGGTAAGAAGTATGCCGCTACGGTGCGTAGCCTGCTGGATAACAATCGCAGCCGCGAGCGTGAACATCTGACGCAGCTACCGGCCCGCGATCTGGAACATTTTATGTATCGTGAAGGCTTCAGCGAGATCTACCACCGGGTGGCGCAGGTGCCCGATGGTGTAGCGATGAATATGCGGCGGGTTATCACCCGGGCTATCCATCGTTCCTCGAAGCCTGATTTAGCGATTGAGGTGGCGATGGAGGCCGGGAGGCGCGGCACCGATTCGGTGCCGTCTTTGCTGCGAGGTATGTTTTCGCGGGTGATGTGGCTGGCGCGCGGTCGGGCCGATTAAGTATCGGCGGCTTTATTGACGGTGAAGCTCTGATCCAGCGCCGTATGCATGGCGTCGAGCAGAGCGTAACGGCGGCGATATTCAGACCGTTTCTTACTGGCTATCTCCGTCAGCGGGCGACGCAGCGTGGTGAGCGGCAGCAGAAAGTGGCCCTCCTGCCCGGGCTCGCCCCCCATCTCGCGCCAGAAGGCGTCATAGTCGGCCAGAAAAACGCTGCGTTTGCTCAGGCGATAGCGCCAGCTGCGATAAATATGGGTGTGGTTGCTGACCGCCAGAATCTGGCGGACGCCCAGACGTAACGCCAGCAGACGAGCAGCTTCAAGCACCAGCCGTTTGGGAAATAGCCCATGGCACTGACGGGTCGCTTTTTGAATATGGCTGTGGCCGAGCCGCGCTTTCGCCCCCTGTAGCCCGCCAATAAACAGTGTGGTAATGCCATTCCAGCGACACAGGGTAAAGGTGAGCTGCGCCAGTACAATATCCTGGTCATCACAAAGTGATAGCGTGGCCTCGCCCTCTTTATCCAAATCGCTGTCGGCGCTAAGCGCCAGGCGATAAGGTATGCCGTCTTTACCTTCCAGCCAGGCCAGAGTCCATCCCAGAGGGGAAAGATAATCCTGCATCGCCTGCCGGGGAAGGCTCTGAGCCATTTGATGATAATGAAAAAAAATCGCCTCCAGCGCCTGCGAACGGCGCATACCCGATGCCATCAGCCACGGTCGGTGCAGACGACAGGGAAGACAGGGCTGGGCCTGTAACAGCGTCTCTGCCTGGGGCAGGCGGGTCAGCCCGTTCAACAGGCGCGCAGTCGCCAGCGGCATCGCCAGCGAGCGCAGAATAAATTTACGGCGCCAGCCGGCTCTTCGCCAGGTCGGCCCTGGCTGATAGCGACCCTGGCTCAGAGCCAGGAAGAGTTGCCAGCTGTGTAGCGGCGTCGCGACGCTCCGGGAAGAAACTGCAATCTGTGACATAATCGTTCGGAAGTCATAGTCAGGGAATGACGCTATTAAGGCATCGCATTCCTCAACTTTTATGCAACAGCGGCCAGGCTTTATCATGTAGTGCACTGATGTTGATAAACGGTTTATATTACCGGAATTACTGAGTGCTCAGGCTCGTTATCAGGACGTGAATATGTTTAAGGGAAAAGTGAAAAAACGCCATATAGCGCTGGTACTGCTGTTGGTATCTGGGGGGCTGTGGGCGTGGAAAACACTCAATGCGCCAGGACCCCAGTATCAAACGATGATCGTACGTAAAGGCGAACTGCAGCAGAGCGTGCTGGCGACCGGTAAGCTCGATGCGCTCAGTAAGGTGGATGTTGGCGCCCAGGTCAGTGGCCAGCTCAAGACGCTAAAGGTGGACGTGGGCTCCCGGGTTAAAAAGGATCAGCTACTGGGGATCATCGATCCTGAACAAGCGGAAAACCAGATCAAAGAGGTGGAAGCGACCCTGAAAGAGCTGCGGGCCCAGCGCGGCCAGGCCGAAGCCGAGATGCGGCTTTCCCGGGTGACGCTGGCGCGCCAGCGCGAACTGGCTCGCCGTCAGCTGGTTTCCCGCCAGGATCTGGACAGCGCGCAAACCGATCTGGCCGTGAAGCTGGCGCAGATCGGCACCATCGACGCCCAGATCCAGCGCAACCAGGCATCGCTGGATACGGCGCGCACCAACCTGGAATACACCCGCATTCTGGCACCGATGGCGGGCGAGGTCACGAAGGTGACCACTCAGCAGGGCCAAACGGTTATCGCCGCCCAGCAGGCGCCGAATATCCTTACCCTGGCGGATATGAGCACTATGCTGGTGAATGCCCAGGTTTCCGAGGCGGATGTGATTCATCTGCGTCCAGGTCTGAAAGCCTGGTTTACCGTGTTGGGCGATCCCCAGACCCGCTATGAGGGCAAACTGAAGGATATTTTGCCAACGCCGGAAAAAGTAAACGACGCGATTTTCTATAACGCCCGCTTTGAAGTGCCCAACCCGCAGGGCGTGCTGCGTCTGGAGATGACCGCCCAGGTGCATATCCAGTTGAGTGGCAAAAGGGACGTCATTGCCATTCCCCAGAGCGCCCTCGGTGAGCCTGTCGGCAATAATCGCTTTCGGGTAACTCTGCTACGCAACGGTGAGCCTCATCCACGGGAGATTACCATCGGCCAGCGTAACGACACTCAGGTGGAAGTCGTCGATGGCCTGAAAGAAGGGGATGAAGTGGTGACCGGCCGCCGCGAGGGAGGCGCCCGATGAGCGCGCTGCTTGAGCTGGAGGATATCCGCCGTAGCTATCCTTCTGGTGAGGGCCAGGTTGAAGTCCTGAAAGGCATCACGCTCAGTATTGAAGCCGGCGAAATGGTGGCGATTATTGGGGCGTCCGGCTCCGGTAAGTCGACGCTGATGAATATCCTGGGCTGTCTGGATACGCCCAGCGCCGGACGCTATCGGGTGGCGGGTGTGGATGTGGCACAGCTCGACGGCGATCAGCTGGCCCGGCTGCGTCGCGAACATTTTGGTTTTATCTTCCAGCGCTATCATCTGCTGTCGCATCTGAGCGCCAGTCAGAATGTGGAAGTACCCGCCATCTATGCCGGAACGCCGGTGGCCCGGCGTCAGAAGCGGGCGCGAGAATTGCTGGCGCGGCTGGGACTTGAGCAGCGGGTGGACTACCAGCCCACCCAGCTTTCCGGTGGCCAGCAGCAGCGCGTCAGTATCGCCCGGGCATTGATGAATGGCGGTCAGGTGATTCTGGCGGATGAACCCACCGGGGCGCTGGACAGCCACTCCAGCGCTGAGGTGATGGCGACGCTGCGTCAGCTGCGCGATCGTGGCCATACGGTGATTATCGTGACCCACGATCCGGAGGTGGCGGCCCAGGCGGAACGCATTATCGAGATCCGCGACGGCGAGATCGTCAGTAATCCGCCGCCGCTGCCGCGTCGGGAATCCTCCCGCCCCGAGCCGCAGATTCCTTCCGGCACCTGGCGGCTGCTACCCGCCTTTCAGGAGTCCCTGCGTATGGCCTGGCTTGCTATGGCGGCCAACAAGATGCGTACGCTGCTGACCATGCTGGGCATTATTATCGGCATCGCGTCAGTGGTCTCTATCGTGGTGGTGGGGGATGCGGCTCAACAGCGGGTGCTGGCCGATATTCGCTCCATCGGTACCAATACCATCGATGTCTATCCGGGTCGGGACTTCGGCGATGACGACCCCCAGTACCAGCAGTCCCTTAGCTATGACGATATGGTGGCCATCAGCCGCCAGCCGTGGGTCAGTTCCGCCACGCCGTCGGTCTCAAAAAACCTGCGGGTGCGCTATGGCAATAAAGACGCCGCTGCCAGCGTCAATGGCGTAAGCAGCCAGTATTTTGATGTTTATGGTATGGGCTTTAGCGAAGGAGGCACCTTTAACCAGCTCCAGCTGGACTCCCGTGCTCAGGTGGTGGTGGTGGACAGCAATACCCGCCGCCAGCTGTTCCCCGATCGCGTCAGCGTGCTGGGAGAAGTGATTCTGGTCGGCAATATGCCAGCCACTGTTATCGGGGTGGCCGAAGAGAAGCAGTCGATGTTCGGCAGCAGTAAGGTGCTGCGGGTCTGGCTTCCCTGGAACACCATGACCGGACGGGTGACCGGGCAGAGCTGGCTGAATAATATCACCGTGCGAGTGAAAGAGGGCTATCCCAGCGATGAAGCGGAGCGCCAGATCTCCAGCCTGCTGGAGTTGCGTCACGGTAAGCGAGATTTTTTCACTTATAATATGGACGAACTCTTGAAAACGGCGGAAAGAACCACAGCTACATTACAGCTGTTTCTCACGCTGGTGGCAGTGATTTCGCTGCTGGTAGGCGGTATCGGCGTCATGAATATTATGCTGGTTTCGGTAACCGAGCGCACCCGGGAGATTGGCATCCGGATGGCGGTAGGCGCCAGGGCTGGCGATGTGCTGCGGCAATTCCTGATTGAATCGGTGCTGGTCTGTCTGGTGGGGGGCGCTCTGGGCGTGGCGCTGTCGCTAATTATTGCGCTGCTGCTTCAGGTGGCGTTGCCGGACTGGGCGCCGGGTTTTTCGCCACTGGCGCTGATGATGGCGTTCCTGTGTTCGACGCTGACCGGCGTGTTGTTTGGCTGGTTGCCGGCGCGGCGAGCGGCGAGGCTGAATCCGGTGGATGCGCTGGCGCGAGAGTAAATCGTCGCCTTATGTAAGGATATAAAAATGCCAGCCGCCCGGGCTGGCATTTTGTTTCGGGGATGTACACAATAAAAGTCTGGAGCGTTACGCGACCGCTTCAGCTTCGACAGGCACGATGACGCTGGCATGATTGCCTTTAGGGCCCTGATGTACATCAAACCGGACGACCTGCCCGGCTTTGAGCGTCCTGTAACCATCCATCTGGATGGTGGAATAGTGAGCGAAAATATCTTCGCCGCCGCCTTCAGGGCAGATGAACCCAAACCCTTTGGCATTATTGAACCATTTAACAGTACCCGTTTCCATGCTTCGACATCCTTCATAGCTTTTATATTAAGTAAGATGGAATCAACCGGTGGGTGAGCCCGGGGTGTTCAAAACCTCGCCAACTCACGATTAGACAATGTAGATAAATTCAACACAGGGTCAAGCGTCCAGGCGAAGGGGGGATGCAAAAATGTGTCAAAATTTGAAGCAGTTAACGCTATTGGCATTAATGTGACGCGAGTCGCGGCCTGGCTGCAAAGCGCGGACAAAACCCGGTGGCGTCTGTGCGTCAGGGCACTACACTCCGGCGAAGGGGTAGCAGATTTTCTGCCTGAATTTTAACCGAATGATGATGACTGGCGATGGGTAAGACAAACGACGGGTTGGAATTTGACCATCTGGTGGATGAAAAAGCGCTTGATGCGATAAAGCCGCCATCTATGTATAAAGTTATATTAGTGAACGATGACTACACGCCAATGGAATTTGTTATTGACGTGCTACAAAAGTTCTTTTCTTATGATGTAGAACGTGCAACGCAACTGATGCTTGCAGTTCACTATCAGGGTAAGGCTATCTGCGGCGTCTTCACAGCCGAGGTGGCGGAAACCAAGGTCGCGATGGTGAACAAATATGCGAGGGATAACGAGCATCCGTTGCTGTGTACGCTGGAACAAGCCTGAAAAGGCAGACAATTTGAGGGGGGTGCCCTATGCTCAATCAAGAACTGGAACTCAGTTTAAATATGGCTTTCGCCAGAGCGCGCGAGCACCGACATGAGTTTATGACCGTCGAGCATCTGTTGCTGGCGTTACTCAGCAACCCATCGGCCCGGGAGG
The DNA here is from genome assembly GCF_036620675.1 of Rosenbergiella sp. YN46. Lineage (NCBI taxonomy): Bacteria > Pseudomonadati > Pseudomonadota > Gammaproteobacteria > Enterobacterales > Erwiniaceae > Rosenbergiella > Rosenbergiella sp. YN46. The sequence goes on along the minus strand of NZ_JAZHEE010000001.1, from coordinate 220,926 downwards.
CGCTGGAAGCCTGTTCCGTGGATCTGGTGGCGCTACGGCAGGAACTTGAAGCCTTCATCGAACAAACAACCCCGGTACTGCCGGAAAATGTAGAAGAGCGTGACACCCAGCCGACACTCAGCTTTCAGCGAGTGCTGCAACGGGCGGTGTTCCACGTTCAGTCTTCCGGCCGCAGCGAGGTTACTGGCGCCAATGTGCTGGTCGCCATCTTTAGCGAGCAGGAGTCCCAGGCGGCCTATCTGTTGCGCAAACACGAAGTCAGCCGCCTCGACGTGGTAAATTTTATTTCGCACGGCACACGTAAAGACGAACCGAATCAAAACGGTAACTCCGCAGAGAATCCGGTCAACGATGAGCAGGCAGGCGGGGAGGAGCGCATGGAGAACTTCACCACCAATCTCAATCAGCTTGCCCGGGTCGGGGGGATCGACCCGCTGATCGGCCGTGATAAGGAGCTGGAGCGCACCATTCAGGTGCTGTGCCGCCGTCGTAAGAACAACCCGCTGCTGGTAGGGGAGTCGGGCGTGGGCAAGACCGCTATCGCCGAAGGGCTGGCATGGCGCATTGTTCAGGGCGATGTACCGGAAGTGATGGCCGACTGCACCCTCTATTCGCTGGATATCGGTTCGTTACTGGCCGGCACCAAATACCGCGGCGACTTCGAAAAACGCTTTAAGGCGCTGCTTAAGCAACTGGAGCAGGACAGCAACAGCATTCTGTTTATCGATGAGATTCACACCATCATCGGCGCAGGCGCTGCTTCCGGCGGCCAGGTGGATGCCGCTAACCTGATCAAACCGCTGCTTTCCAGTGGCAGAATTCGGGTGATTGGCTCTACCACCTATCAGGAGTTCAGCAATATCTTTGAAAAGGATCGCGCGCTGGCGCGTCGCTTCCAGAAAATTGATATTACCGAACCGTCTATTGACGAGACGGTGCAGATCCTGACTGGCCTGAAGCCGAAGTATGAAGCTCACCATGATGTGCGCTACACCGCGCGCGCGGTGCGCGCTGCTGTAGAGCTGTCGGTGAAATACATCAATGACCGCCATCTGCCGGATAAGGCCATCGATGTGATTGACGAAGCTGGCGCGCGCAGCCGCCTGCTTCCGGTCAGCAAGCGCCGTAAAACGGTGAACGTGGGGGATATCGAGTCGGTGGTGGCTCGTATCGCCAGAGTGCCGGAGAAAAGCATATCTAAAAACGATCGCGATACCCTGAAAAATTTGGGCGATCGTCTGAAGATGCTGGTGTTTGGCCAGGACAACGCTATCGAAGCGCTGACCGAGGCTATCAAAATGAGTCGCGCCGGTCTGGGCCATGAGCATAAGCCGGTGGGGTCTTTCCTGTTCGCGGGGCCGACCGGAGTCGGTAAAACCGAGGTCACGGTGCAGCTTGCCAAATCCTTAGGGATTGAGCTGCTGCGCTTCGATATGTCGGAATATATGGAGCGCCACACCGTCAGCCGTCTGATTGGCGCACCTCCGGGATATGTGGGGTACGATCAGGGCGGGTTACTGACCGATGCGGTGATTAAACATCCCCATGCGGTGCTGCTGCTTGATGAGATAGAAAAAGCGCATCCGGACGTCTTTAATCTGCTGCTGCAGGTTATGGACAACGGAACGCTGACTGACAACAACGGTCGCAAGGCGGATTTTCGTAACGTGGTGCTGGTGATGACCACCAACGCCGGGGTGCGGGAAACCGAGCGTAAGTCCATTGGCCTGATTCAGCAGGACAACAGCACCGATGCGATGGAGGAGATCAAAAAGATCTTCACGCCAGAGTTTCGCAATCGCCTGGATAACATTATCTGGTTCGCAAGTCTGACGAGCGAGGTGATCCACCAGGTGGTCGACAAGTTTATTGTCGAGCTTCAGGCTCAGCTGGATGCGAAGGGCGTTTCACTGGAAGTGGCGCAGGAGGCTCGCGACTGGCTGGCGGAGAAAGGCTATGACCGCGCCATGGGCGCGCGTCCGATGGCCCGAGTGATTCAGGACAACCTGAAGAAACCGCTGGCTAACGAGTTGCTGTTCGGCTCACTGGTGAACGGCGGCCAGGTGACGGTAACGCTGAATAAACCTGAAGACCGCCTGGAATATGATTTCCAGAGCGCGCAGAAGCATAAGGCGGAAGCGGCACACTGAGCGGGTGTCAGGGGATAAAAAAGGCCGGGCGATGCGCCCGGCCTTTTGTTTTTATTGATAACCTGTCGCGTAACCGTTGTCGCAACAGAGAAGAATTCTGTTAGCGACTACGGAAGACAATGCGGCCTTTGCTCAGATCGTACGGAGTCAGTTCCACGGTCACTTTGTCACCCGTCAGGATACGGATATAGTTCTTACGCATTTTACCGGAGATATGCGCGGTAACGACGTGACCGTTTTCCAGCTCTACGCGAAACATGGTGTTAGGCAGCGTTTCCAGAACGGTGCCCTGCATTTCAATATTGTCTTCTTTGGCCATCTAATCCTCGGGATATCACTACCATAGTTTGAACCGGCAAGATAATGCCGAAGTTCACCTGTCATGTAAAGAAATTGCATCAGGCAAAGTCTGTTCTGCCAATGACCCACGCCCAATAGCGCGTTTTTTAACGCAAACCAAAATAAAGGGGCGGAGTGATAAACGGCGGGCGTTACCAGGCCTCTCCCAAAGAGGTGCGGGCAATGGGCAGATCTTACTCTGCATTCTGCGGGCACAATTATAACATGGTGTGAGGGCAGATGGGCAGAATATTAGGTATGCTTCTTAACCACAGGGCAAAAGAGTTTGAGGCAGCCAGCAGCGTATGTCGAGCGGCTGCGAATAAAGATTTTCCAGCAGGCGGAGATAGAGACCGCGGGGAATCTCTTTGGCGCCCAGAGAAGCGGTATGGGCGTTCAGTACCTGACAGTCGATAAGGCGTCCGCCGCGCGCTAAAAAATAGCGGCAGAAATGGAGCAAGGCGGTTTTGGAGGCGTTTTCCCGACGGCTGAACATCGATTCGCCGCAAAATAACGCGCCCAGCGCCACGCCGTATAGCCCGCCGACCAACTGTTCATCCTGCCACACCTCTACGGAATGGGCATGTCCCAGCTGATGTAACTGCTGCCAGGCGACGCTGACCTCTGGCGTTATCCAGGTGCCTTCGGTTCGCTGACTGGCGCAGCCGGCGATCGTTCCGGCAAAGTCATGATTGAGAGTCACGCGGAAATTCGCCTGTTTCAGAAAGCGTCGAAAGCTGCGGCTGATATGAAACTCCTGCGGATCCAGCACGGCTCGTGGGTCAGGGGACCACCAAAGAATAGGGTCTCCTGGTGAATACCAGGGGAAAATGCCGCGTCGGTAGGCCAGCATCAGACGTTCCGGGCTGAGATCTCCCCCCAGCGCCAGCAGGCCGTTAGGCTCGCGCAGCGCCGCTTCCGGCGACGGAAAGTCGAGAATATGGCGGGAAAGCTGAACCAGACGCATGGTGAATACCCTCCGGACCCCTAAGAATAGTTAAATCATAGCCTGGAGACGACGATGAAACTGCGCATAGCGCCCGCCGTTGTTCAGTAGCGTTTCGTGAGCGCCCTGTTCGACGATACGCCCGTCGTCCATCACCACAATACGGTCGAAGGCCGCCAGGCCGTGCAGGCGATGGGTGACCATCAGCAGCGTTTTGTCGGTACAAAGATCGTGCAGCAGAGTGAGGATCTGACGCTCGGTGGCGGCATCCAGCCCTTCCGTCGGCTCGTCCATTAATACCAGCGGCGCATCGTGCAGCAGGGCGCGGGCGATGCCAAGACGCCGCAGTTCACCGCCGGAGAGCTGGCGTCCCCCTTCGCCAAGCCAGGCATTCAGGCCTTCATCCTGCAGCAGCCCCTTTAGCCCGACGCGGGTCAGCATCGCTGCCAGGGTTGCGTCATCGGCCTGAGGGCTGGCGAGCAGCAGGTTGTCGCGCAGGGTGGCGCTGAACAACCAGGGGCGCTGGGGCACGACGCTGATGGCCGCCCGCAGGCTGGATTCGTCGTAATCGCGAAGCGGACGATCCCCCAGAAAAATCTCCCCGCTGTTGGGATCGCTGGCGCGGGTAATCAGGTTCAGTAGCGTGGATTTCCCACAGCCGGTGCGGCCCAGAATGGCGATATGCTCGCCGGGAGCAACCTGCAATGAAACCGACTCCAGCGCGTTGCGATGCTGTTCTGGCCAGGCGAAGCTGACGTTCGCAAGGCTCAGGGAAGCCTGAGTTAACCGCGTTGCCGGGCTATCCGGGAAGGTGACATCCGGCGTTTGTTCTATTACCTGGGAAAGGCGCAGGGCGGAGGCGATGGTTTGCCCCAGGTGCTGGAAGGCGCCGGTAATGGGGGCCAGCGCTTCAAAGGCCGCCAGCGCGCAGAAGACAAACAGGGCGATCAGCGCGCCGGGAGGCTGCTGGCTGCCGATGCCCGCCCCGGCAAGCCACAGAATCAGCAGCATGGTCAGACCGCCGATTAGCAGCATCAGGCTCTGGGAGAGCGCCGTGAGGCCGGCCTGGCGACGCTGGGCATTGAGCCAGCGCTGTTCAGTTGTGGTCATCTCATCGCGCCAGCGCTGGCTGGCGCCGAACAGCGATAGCTCTGCCTGGCCATGCAACCAGGCGATAAGCTGCTGGCGGTATTCACCGCGCAGGCGGGTCAGGGATTCGCCAATCGGGCGACCGGCGCGCCAGAACAGCGGTGGCAACAGCAGTAGCGTTAACAGCATAATGCCCCCGAGGGTCAGCGCCAGGGTCAGGTTTATCCAGCTCAGCCCGAAGGTAACGATAATGATGACCGCCAGTGCGCCGACCAGCGGTGAAATGACGCGCAGATAGAGGTGATCCAGGGCGTCGACGTCCGCCACCAGGCGATTCAGAAGTTCCCCCTGGCGGAAGCGACGCAGGCCGCCGGGAGAGAGTGGCAGCAGACGGCTGAACAGGGTGACTCTCAGGTGTTGCAAAATGCGGAAGGTCGCATCATGACTGACCAGGCGCTCAAAGTAACGCCCGGCGGTACGGATAATGGCCGCGCCGCGTACGCCCGCCGCAGGTAGCATATAGTTAAAGGTCTGGAGTCCGGCAAGACCCGCCAGCGCCGACGCGGAAAGAAACCAGCCTGAAAGGGTCAGCAGACCGATACTGGCCAGCAGCGTCACCACGGCCAGCACAATACCCAGAGTCAGGCGCCATTTATGGCGGCGAAACAGACTAAGCCAGGGCAGTAGCGCGCGCATGTTAAATTTCCTCCTGTCGATGGGCCAGAAGCCGGGCGAAGGGGCCGCTTTCCTGAGCAAGGCGTTGCCAGCTTCCCTGTTGCACGATGTAACCCTCCTGCATCACCCAAATTTCATCCCAGGACTGCAGGATATCGAGCTGGTGAGTGACCATCAGCGTGCTCTGGTGCCGTGCGGCCCGCTCCAGCGCCGTCATGACCCGTTCTTCGCTGTGGGCGTCCAGGCTGGCGACCGGTTCGTCGAGCAGCAGCAGGCCGCAGGGGACGAGCAGCGCTCGCGCCAGCGCCACGCGCTGGGCCTGGCCTACCGACAGGCTGGCGGCGTTTTCCCCCAGTTCGCTGTCCAGCCCCCGAGGCAACTGAGTCAGAAACTCACTGACCCAGGCATCGTCAATCACCTGTTTAAGGCGCGTCTGGTTACCGGGGGCCGCCAGCAGAATATTGTCGCGCAGGGTACGGCCAGGCAAGCGCGGGTTCTGTCCCAGCCAGCTTAGCCTGGCGCGCAGGCTATCGGGATCCAGCTCGCGCAGCTCTGCGCCATTTACCGTCAGGGAGCCTTCATAGGGCAGGAAGCCCGACAGCACATTCAGCAGCGAGCTTTTTCCGGCGCCGCTTTGCCCCACCAGCGCCACTCTGGAGCCGGCGTTAAGGGTAAAGTTTAGCGGCCCGGCCAGCCGTGTACCGGTGGGGGACAGCACTACCAGATCGCGGGCTTCCAGACTTAAAGGGCCGTCGCTGTCCAGGGGACGGGTTCCACGCTCGGGGGACTGGAGCGGTGAATCCATAAATTGTTGCAGACTATCCGCCGCGCCAATCGCCTGGGCTTTTGCGTGATAGAAGGCGCCCAGATCGCGCAGCGGCTGGAAAAATTCCGGCGCCAGAATCAGCGTCAGAAAGCCGGAAAACAGTGTGACCCCAACACCATAATGGCCGAAATTGAGCTCCCCCAGGTAAGAAAAGCCGAAGTAGACCGCCACCAGGGCGATAGAGAGCGAGGCGAAAAATTCCAGCACGCCGGATGAAAGGAACGCCAGGCGCAGCACCTCCATGGTGCGGCTGCGAAAATCTTCAGAGGCGCGGCGAATACTGTCGGTTTCGGCTGCGCCGCGGTTAAACAAACGCAGGGTTTCCATGCCGCGCAGGCGATCGAGAAAGTGGCCGCTCAGGCGCGAAAGCGCCAGAAAATTACGGCGGTTGGCGTCGGCGGCACCCATGCCGACCATCGCCATAAACAGCGGAATCAGCGGCGCCGTGCCCAGCAGAATCAGGGCAGCCGCCCAGTTAGAGGGCAGAATCGCCAGTACAATCAACAATGGAATCGTGGCCGCCAGCGCCATCTGTGGCAGGTAGCGGGCGTAGTAATCATGCATATCCTCGATCTGTTCGAGGATAAGGGTGGCCCAGCTTCCGGCCGGTTTGCCCTGTATCCAGGCCGGCCCCGCCTGCTGCAACCGATCCAGCACCAGACTGCGAATCTGGTGACGAATATGCAGCCCGGCCTGGAAACCGACTTTCTCGCGCAGCCAGACCACCCAGGCGCGCAGGATCAGAACCAACAGTAAAAGTGCGAAGGGCAGAAGGAGCGCTTCCGAGGGAATGGCGCCAACGATCATATTGTCCAGCAGGCGAGCCAGCAGCCAGGCCTGCGCCACAATTAACAGGCCGCTGATAGCGCCAAGCAGGCGCGAAAGATTAAGCCAGCGCCGGGAGGTCACGCTCTGTTGCTTCAGCCAGCGGCTAAGTTCTTGTTGACGGGTTTTTTTCATTGCAAGCCAGGGGGGTCAATTAAGTTCCATTCGCCGTTCCGGCGACTGTTTCCTGCAATGTTACATCGCGGCAAAAAGAAAGGCGACCTTATGAGGTCGCCTTAAATGCCGAAGAGGAAAAATCAGGCCTTATCGGCCAGTCCGTCCAGATAGCGTTCCGCGTCCAGGGCGGCCATACAACCAGTGCCGGCAGAAGTAATAGCCTGGCGGTAGATATGATCCATAACGTCGCCTGCGGCGAATACGCCGGGGATGCTGGTCTGGGTCGCATTGCCCTGACTACCGGACTGCACCTTGATATAACCGTTTTCCAGCGCTAACTGGCCGTCGAAAATCGCGGTGTTAGGGCTATGGCCAATGGCCACGAACAGGCCCATCACTTCGAGCTCTTCGCTGTGCTGCGGATCTTTGGTATCCCGCAGACGCAGACCCGTGACGCCCATCTCATCGCCGGTGACTTCATCAAGCGTGCGATCGGTGTGAAGGATGATATTGCCGTTCTCCACTTTATCCATCAGGCGTTTAACCAGGATCTTTTCGGCGCGGAAGCTGTCGCGGCGGTGGATCAGGTGCACTTCAGAAGCGATATTAGACAGATAGAGTGCTTCTTCCACGGCGGTATTGCCGCCACCGATGACCGCGACTTTCTGATTGCGGTAGAAGAAACCGTCGCAGGTGGCGCAGGCGGAAACGCCGCGGCCCTTATAAGCCTCTTCAGAAGGCAGACCCAGATAGCGGGCCGAAGCGCCGGTAGCGATAATCAGTGCGTCGCAGGTGTATTCGCCGCTGTCGCCAGTCAGGCGGAACGGACGATTCTGCAGATCCACTTTATTGATGTGATCGAAGAGAATTTCGGTTTCGAATTTCTCTGCGTGTTCGTGCATACGCTCCATCAATAAAGGGCCGGTCAGACCGCTGGGATCGCCGGGCCAGTTTTCCACCTCGGTGGTGGTGGTAAGCTGACCGCCTTTTTCCATACCAGTGATCAGTACCGGATTCAGATTGGCTCGGGCGGCATAGACGGCGGCGGTGTAACCCGCCGGGCCAGAGCCCAGAATCAGCAGCCGGGAATGTTTCGCAGTGGCCATGAGATCCTCATTTTCGTTGGCTGACAATGGACTGGATTGTAGGGAATTTGTCGCAGCAAAAAAAGAGCATTACCGTTTTGTTAACGATATGTGTAATAGGCGGTGCCGATAGGTAGGGCTATAAACAGTAAAAAATACAGAAAAACTCGGGATAAGGGGGTGAAAAAATGAGGGATAATCGCAAGGGGTCATGAATATCTGGCATGTTTCACTAAAAAACGATGTTTTACTTTGACAATCACCTGCGCATTTGCGAAAACATTTGGGGGAGCATAGCGCGTAAGTTCAGGCCACGTCTACCGTGGCGAGGGAGGTTGTGCGCTTTTACCGGGTTATCGCCAGCACCCATGGCGTGGACAGACGCCATGGGTAATGCCGATGGCTGCCGTCGTTTTGGCAACGGTCTTCTCACGTAACCCGAAACAGTGGCTGTTTACGGGTATGGCAGGTGAAGGAAGGAATACAGAGAGACAATAATAATGGTAGATAGCAAGAAGCGCCCTGGCAAAGATCTCGACCGCATAGACCGTAACATTCTTAATGAGCTGCAGAAGGATGGGCGAATTTCCAATGTCGAGCTTTCAAAGAGAGTGGGACTGTCGCCGACGCCGTGCCTTGAGCGCGTTCGTCGCCTGGAGCGGCAGGGTTTTATTCAGGGCTATACCGCGCTGCTAAATCCGCACTATCTGGATGCATCATTACTGGTATTTGTTGAGATTACTCTGAATCGCGGGGCGCCGGACGTATTTGAGCAGTTTAATGCCGCCGTTCAGAAACTCGAGGAAATTCAGGAATGTCATCTGGTTTCCGGTGATTTCGACTATCTGTTGAAGACCCGGGTGCCGGATATGTCAGCCTATCGTAAGTTACTGGGGGAAACTCTGTTACGTCTTCCGGGCGTTAATGACACCCGCACCTACGTGGTAATGGAAGAGGTTAAGCAGAGTAATCGTCTGGTAATTAAGACCCGCTAATACGGAGCAGGTGCAAAATCGGCGCAGTTTGATTACACTCCTGTTAATCCATACAGCAGCAGTGCCGGGGCAGCCCGGCGCTGCTGTCCGTTTTAGCTACGGGCTGTTCCTGCAACTGCTCAATGCGTTGACGCGGGGCCGAAAACGCGTCCTCTACGTTGTCGGGCAGCCTAAAACCTGGAGAGCTTTTCTTGAGCCAGGAATATACAGAAGATAAAGAAGTCACACTGACAAGACTGAGCAGCGGACGCCGTCTGTATGAGGCGCTGCTGGTGCTTATCGCACTGTTTGCCGTTTACCTGATCGTGGCTTTACTCAGCTTTAACCCTTCCGATCCCAGCTGGTCCCAGACCGCCTGGCACGAGCCTATCCATAACTGGGGCGGCGCGCCTGGCGCCTGGCTCGCGGACACGCTGTTTTTCATTTTCGGCGTGATGGCCTGGGCCATCCCGATCATTATTCTCGGCGCCTGTGCCTTCGCCTGGCGTCGTCGCGACAATGATGACTACATCGATTATTTCGCCGTGTCGCTGCGCCTTATCGGGGCGCTGGCGCTGATTGTGACCTCCTGCGGCCTGGCGGCGATTAATGCCGACGATATCTGGTATTTTGCCTCAGGGGGCGTCATTGGCAGCCTGCTCAGCAGCGCGATGATGCCGCTGTTAAACAGCAGTGGCGGTACCATCGCGCTGCTTTGCGTCTGGGCCGCTGGTCTGACGCTGTTTACCGGCTGGTCCTGGGTCAACATCGCCGAGAAGCTTGGCAGCCTGGTGCTGACGCTGCTGACCTTTGCCAGCAACCGAACCCGCCGGGACAATACCTGGCAGGACGATGATTACGAGTACGACGATGAAGAGTATGACGACGAGGAGAGCCAGCAACCGGCGCCCGAGTCAAATAAATCGCGCCGTGCCAGGATTCTGCAGGGCGCTCTGGCTCGCCGCCGACGTCTGGCAGAGAAATTTTCCAACCCGATAGGGCACAAGAGCGATGCTGCGCTCTTTTCCGGTAAGCGGATGGATGAAGACGATCCGCTGTTTTCCGGCCAGGCGGCGGATGCCGCGCCTTATCGCGGGCAGGAAAGCTATAGCGACGATCCGCTACTGAACGGACAAAATATTGCCGATTTTGCGGACGATCCGCTGATGAACGGCCAGTCGATTACCCGGAATAGCGTGGATCAGCCCGCCAGTGAGTGGAACGAGACACAAATGGCAGCGCCTTCGACTCAGCAGGTCGCGATCCCCGCGCCGGAAACCGACGCCGCGCCATCCATCAACTGGGAGCCGGCGCCGACCACCGTCACGCCGGAGCCGGTTATTGCGCCGTCGCCGGAAAATATTCCGGTGGAGCAACCGTATCAGCAAACCGCGCAGCAACTGCCGAATGAAGTGACCAGCCATTGGTCGCCTCAGGCGCCTGAGCAGGCGGCGCAGCCGTGGCAAGAGCAGCAGTATCAACAGGCGGAACAGCCTCAGCCGTACCAACAGCCAGAGCCGAATCCGCAATCTCAGGCGCCGGACTCGTATCATCAGGCGCAGCAGTATGACGGGTATCAGCAGCACGAACCTGGCGCGCCGGAAAGCGCTTCGCAGACGGAGCCGCACGCAGCGCAGCCCCATGCCGGACAGGAAGAAGGAAAACCTTCACGTCCGCCGCTCTATTATTTTGAAGAGGTTGAAGCGCGCCGCGCTCGCGAGCGCGAGCAGCTTGAAGCCTGGTATCAGCCGATTCCTGAACAGGCGCGCGAACCCGGGGGGCTGAACCCAGGCGCGGGTTCGCAGACGCCGGGCGCTACCTTAATGCCAGACGACGCTTCCCTGCCGGATGGCGAGGCCGTATCGGATCCTCAGCATGCCGCACATGCGGCGAAGGGAGCCGCAGGTGCCGCGGCTGTGGCCGCGACGGCAGCGGGTGCCGCTTCCTGGACGCCGCGTCCCCAGGTGAAAGAGGGGATAGGCCCGCAACTGCCGCGCCCGAATCGGGTGCGGGTGCCGACGCGTCGCGAACTGGCCTCTTATGGGATTAAGCTGCCTTCCCAGCGCCAGGCTGAAGAGCGTGCCCGGGCCGGGCTTGCGAACAACGATCTTAGCGATGATGAGATTGAAGCCATGCAGCAGGATGAGCTGGCCCGCCAGTTTGCCGCCAGCCAGCAGCAGCGTTACGGTGAAGAGTATCATCACGACGAAGCCACGGTTGATGAGAGCGACGATGAAGACGCCGCGCTTCAGGCCGAACTGGCTCGTCAGTTCGCCGAAAGCCAGCGCCAGCGCTATAGCAGCGAGCAGGAGGAGCTCCCGTCTACGCCTGCCGCTCCGCAGCCGTCTCAGCGTCCGGCATCCATGTTTGAACCGGTTGAACCGCAGCAGCCTTCGGCCCAGCCACAGGGCTACGGTACCCAATCGCAGCAGCCGGTACCGCCCCAGCAGGTGCCGGTGCAACAGCCGGGCTATGGCGCTCAGCCTCAGCAGCCTTCGGCCCAGCCGCAGGGCTACGGTGCCCAATCGCAGCAGCCGGTACCGCCCCAGCAGGCGCCGGTGCAACAGCCGGGCTATGGCGCTCAGCCTCAGCAGCCTTCGGCCCAGCCGCAGGGCTACGGTGCTCAACCGCAGCAGCCGGTACCGCCCCAGCAGGCACCGGTGCAACAGCCGGGCTATGGCGCTCAGCCGCAGCAGTCTCCTGCCCAGCCACAGGGCTACGGTGCCCAATCGCAGCAGCCGGTACAGCCTCAGCAGCCGCCTCAGGACAGCCTGATTCACCCGTTCCTGGTGCGCAACGGCGACGATCGACCTTTGCATAAGCCAACGACGCCGCTGCCGACCCTGGATCTACTGACGGCGCCGCCGACGGAAGTTGAACCGGTGGATACCTTTGCGCTCCAGCAGATGGCGCGTCTGGTTGAAGCTCGTCTGGCCGATTTCCGTATTAAGGCTGATGTGGTGAACTATTCGCCGGGGCCGGTTATTACCCGCTTTGAATTGAATCTGGCGCCTGGGGTGAAGGCTGCGCGTATTTCTAACCTGTCGCGCGACCTGGCCCGTTCGCTCTCTACCGTGGCGGTGCGTGTCGTGGAGGTGATTCCGGGGAAACCTTATGTCGGCCTGGAACTGCCGAACAAGAAGCGTCAGACCGTCTATTTACGTGAGGTGCTGGACTGCGACAAGTTCCGTGAAAGCAAATCGCCGCTCTCGGTGGTGCTGGGTAAGGATATTGCGGGCGATCCCGTGGTGGCCGATCTGCAGAAGATGCCTCACCTGCTGGTGGCCGGTACTACTGGTTCCGGTAAGTCGGTGGGCGTCAACGCCATGATTATCAGCATGCTCTATAAGGCGACGCCGGAAGAGGTGCGCTTTATCATGATCGACCCGAAAATGCTGGAACTGTCGGTCTATGAAGGCATTCCGCATCTGCTGACCGAAGTGGTCACCGATATGAAGGACGCCGCCAACGCGCTACGCTGGAGCGTTAACGAGATGGAGCGCCGCTATAAGCTGATGTCGGCGCTGGGCGTGCGTAACCTGGCCGGGTACAACGAGCGCGTGGAAGAGGCGGAACGTATGGGCCGTCCTATCCCCGATCCGTTCTGGAAGCCGGGCGACAGCATGGATACCACCCATCCGGTGCTGAAAAAAGAGCCTTATATTGTGGTGCTGGTGGATGAGTTCGCCGACCTGATGATGACCGTGGGCAAGAAGGTGGAAGAGCTGATCGCGCGTCTGGCCCAGAAAGCCCGTGCCGCGGGTATCCATCTGGTGCTGGCAACCCAGCGTCCGTCGGTGGATGTCATCACCGGTCTTATCAAGGCTAACATTCCGACCCGTATCGCCTTTACCGTTTCCAGTAAGATTGACTCCCGCACCATTCTCGATCAGGGCGGTGCCGAATCGCTGCTGGGGATGGGGGATATGCTCTATGCAGCTCCGAACTCCACCATGCCGATGCGCGTCCATGGCGCCTTTGTTCGCGACCAGGAGGTGCATGCCGTGGTTCAGGACTGGAAAGCGCGCGGTCGTCCTCAGTACGTTGAGGGTATTACCTCCGACGGCGGCGGGGAAGGCGGCAGCGGCGGTTTTGACGGCGAAGAAGAGCTGGATGCGCTGTTCGATCAGGCGGTCGCCTTTGTGGTTGAGAAGCGTAAAGCCTCAATTTCCGGGGTACAGCGTCAGTTCCGTATCGGTTATAACCGCGCGGCGCGTATTATCGAGCAGATGGAAGCTCAGGGGATAGTCAGCCCGCAGGGCCATAACGGCAACCGCGAAGTGCTGGCGCCGCCGCCGTTCGAATAACGGCGGCGTGCCCGGTCGGTGCCATGCAAAGTTGCGTAAAGAAATGGAAAATCAGCCATTTCTGCTGGCAGGCTTCGACCTGAACGGCAACATAGATAGCCAGAACGGCCCCGCAGGGGTTGAAACGTTGAGGGAACATTATGAAAAAAGTCGCAATTGCCTGTGCCCTGGCCTCGGGGTTTGTCATGAGTCACGCCTGGGCCGATGCTGCCAGCGACCTGAAAAGCCGTCTGGATAAAGTCAGCAGCTTTGAAGCCAGTTTTACCCAGAAAGTGACGGATGCGGGCGGCGCGGCGGTGCAGGAGGGCGAAGGCCAGCTATGGGTTAAACGCCCCAATCTCTTCAACTGGCATATGACTCAGCCGGATGAAAGCGTGCTGATCTCCGACGGTAAAACGCTGTGGTTCTATAATCCGTTTGTCGAGCAGGCCAGCGCGACCTGGCTGAAAGACGCCGCCAGCAATACGCCTTTTATGCTGATAGCCCGCAACCAGTCCAGTGACTGGCAGCAGTACAATATTAAGCAGAATGGCGACAGCTTTGTGCTGACGCCGAAGCGCGGCGGCGGGAATTTGAAAGAGTTCACTATTAACGTCAGCCATAACGGAACCATCAACCAGTTCGGCGCCGTGGAGCAGGACGGGCAGCAAAGCCGCTACCAGCTCAAATCCCAGCGCAATGGTGCGGTGGATATGAGCAAGTTTAAGTTTACCCCGCCCCAGGGCGTGACGGTGGACGACCAACGCAAATAGAGGCCTGAGTGAGCAACCTGTCGCTCGATTTTTCCGATAACAGCTTCCAGCCTCTGGCCGCGCGGATGCGGCCAGAGAACCTGGCGCAGTACATCGGCCAGCAGCATCTGCTGGCTCCCGGCAAACCGCTACCGAAGGCGATCGAGGCCGGTCAACTCCATTCGATGATACTCTGGGGCCCGCCTGGCACCGGTAAAACTACCCTTGCTGAAGTGATTGCCTATTACGCCAGCGCTGACGTAGAGCGTATCTCTGCGGTCACATCCGGGGTTAAAGATATCCGTGAGGCCATTGAGCGGGCTCGCCAGAATCGTAATGCCGGCCGGCGCACTATTCTGTTCGTCGATGAGGTGCATCGCTTTAACAAAAGCCAGCAGGACGCTTTTCTGCCCCATATCGAAGACGGCACTATCACCTTTATTGGCGCCACTACCGAAAATCCCTCGTTTGAGCTCAACTCGGCGCTGCTGTCACGGGCCAGGGTTTATCTGCTGAAATCCCTGACGACAGCGGATATCGAGAAAGTGTTGAGTCAGGCTATGGAGGATAAAGCGCGTGGCTATGGCGGTCAGAATATTGTGCTGCCGGACGACACGCGGCTGGCCATTGCCGAGCTGGTTAACGGCGACGCCCGACGAGCGCTGAATACGCTTGAAATGATGGTCGATATGGCGGATAGCGACGATGCCGGAAAACGGGTGTTGACCCCGGCTTTGCTGACTGAAATCGCCGGCGAGCGCAGCGCGCGTTTCGATAATAAGGGCGATCGTTTCTACGATCTGATTTCGGCGCTGCATAAGTCGGTGCGCGGTTCGGCGCCGGATGCGGCATTGTACTGGTATGCCCGTATTATCACGGCCGGGGGGGATCCGCTCTATGTTGCGCGTCGCTGCCTGGCTATCGCATCTGAAGATGTGGGCAATGCCGATCCCCGCGCCATGCAGGTGGCTATTTCCGCCTGGGATTGCTTCACCCGGGTGGGGCCAGCGGAAGGAGAACGCGCCATCGCCCAGGCGATTGTCTATCTGGCGTGCGCGCCCAAGAGCAATGCGGTCTATACCGCTTTCAAAGCCGCGATGGCCGATGCGCGCGAGCGTCCCGACTACGATGTGCCGCCGCATCTGCGCAATGCCCCCACCAAACTGATGAAAGAGATGGGGTACGGGCAGGAGTATCGTTATGCCCACGATGAGCCAGGCGCCTATGCCGCCGGCGAAGTCTATTTTCCGGAAGATATGGCACAAACCCGTTATTACCATCCCACTTCCCGGGGGCTTGAAGGCAAGATTGGCGAAAAGCTCGCCTGGCTCGCTGAACAGGATCAAAATAGCCCGACAAAACGCTACCGCTAGTGCGGGCGTTGCGGTAAGGTTATCGTTAATTCAGGCAGGCCGCAGGCTGCGGCCTTTTTGTTCGTTCTCAATTCGATAAGCACAGGATAAGCATGCTCGATCCCAATCTGCTGCGTAACGAGCCAGACGCAGTCGCTGAAAAACTGGCACGCCGGGGCTTTAAGCTGGATGTAGATAAATTGCGCGCGCTTGAAGAGCGCCGCAAAGTGCTGCAGGTCAAAACGGAAAATCTGCAGGCTGAGCGCAATTCACGATCGAAATCCATCGGCCAGGCGAAAGCGCGCGGTGAAGATATCGAGCCGCTGCGTCAGCAGGTCAATCAGCTGGGCGAAGAGCTGGATGCGGCGAAAGCCGAACTGGATACCCTGCTGAATGAAATTCGCGATTATGCGCTGACCATCCCCAACCTGCCGGATGACAGCGTACCGCAGGGTAAAGACGAGAATGACAACGTTGAAGTCAGCCGCTGGGGCACTCCACGCGAGTTCGACTTCGACGTGCGCGATCACGTGACGCTGGGAGAAATGCACAGCGGGCTGGATTTTGCCGCGGCGGTTAAACTGACGGGGTCGCGCTTTGTGGTCATGAAAGGGCAGATTGCTCGCATGCATCGCGCGCTGGCGCAGTTCATGCTGGATCTGCATACCGAACAGCACGGTTACAGCGAAAACTATGTTCCCTATCTGGTCAACCATGAGACGCTGTACGGTACCGGCCAGTTGCCGAAATTCGCGGGCGACCTGTTCCATACTCGTCCGCTGGAAGAAGAAGCGGATAGCAGTAATTATGCGCTAATTCCTACCGCAGAGGTGCCGCTGACTAACCTGGTGCGGGGGGAAATTCTGGAAGAAGAGTCGCTGCCGATTAAGATGACCGCTCATACCCCTTGTTTCCGCTCTGAAGCCGGTTCTTACGGGCGCGATACTCGCGGTTTGATCCGTATGCACCAGTTCGACAAGGTGGAGATGGTGCAGGTAGTTAATCCGGACCATTCTATGGACGCGCTGGAAGAGATGACCGGCCACGCTGAAAAAGTGCTGCAGCTGTTGGACCTGCCGTATCGTAAGGTTGCGCTGTGCACCGGCGATATGGGCTTTTCGGCTTGTAAGACCTACGATCTTGAAGTCTGGGTACCGGCCCAGAACACTTACCGCGAAATCTCCTCCTGTTCTAACGTAGGGGATTTTCAGGCTCGCCGCATGCAGGCGCGCTGTCGCAGCAAGACCGAGAAAAAACCGCGTCTGGTGCATACGCTGAACGGCTCCGGTCTGGCGGTAGGTCGTACCCTGGTGGCGGTGCTGGAAAACTACCAGCAGGCCGATGGTCGCATTGAGATCCCAGAGGTTTTGCGTCCTTATATGAATGGCCTGACGCACATCGGTTAAGCCATATCTGTATGAAAAAACGCCCTCGCGGCGTTTTTTTTTAGGTTCATCGCGGATTGTCGTGAAGCTGAAGTGACCGGCGGCAGTCCTTATCTTCTGGGTTAGCATGTAGCGCAGGAGAAGGTTCCGTTCTACCTGCTGTGGATTAACAGAGAAGCAGTGACGCAAAGTGAACGGAACAGCCCAGCGCATCGTTATATGCTGCCGGTTTTTTGTTTCCGCTTTCGACCACTCCACGCTAATTCGCGCTGAACCTTTTTTATGCCTGCCTTTTGATGCCTGACAAAGTCTTCTACCACTAAAGCAGTACCATTCCACACACGGGGGAGCCCGTATTCAAAAAAACAGCAGTGCCTTCGGTGACTGTTAACCGCTCCCCATACCGTTTCACTGGTGCAGGTTTCTGGCCGTACCGTTTTTATGAGCAATGTGTGGGGTAACATGGAATATAAATCCTCCGGGGCAATTCTGGCGGCGGAGCTTAGCCGTCGTACGCTGGTTAAAGGGGGCGCCATTTGTGGACTGGCGGCCGCCAGCGGTGCATTGGCGCTGCCCTTTTCCCGAACGGCTATCGCAGGTGCGGCTGCGGGTGAAGCGGCTGGTGAAAAGCTGGTCTGGAGCGCCTGTACCGTTAACTGCGGCAGTCGCTGTCCGCTGCGGATGCATGTGGTGAATGATGAGATCCGCTATGTCGAAACGGATAATACCGGCGACGACAACTACGAAGGGCTGCATCAGGTGCGCGCCTGTTTGCGCGGGCGTTCAATGCGGCGCCGGGTCTATAACGCCGACCGCCTGAAATATCCCATGAAGCGATCCGGTAAGCGGGGGGAAGGCAAGTTTGAACGTATCACCTGGGAAGAGGCGTTCGATACTATCGCTGCCAATATGCAGCGCCTGATTAAAGATTACGGCAACGAATCTATCTACCTGAATTACGGCACCGGCACGCTGGGCGGCACTATGACCCGCTCATGGCCGCCGGGTAACACCCTGGTGGCCCGCCTGATGAACTGCTGCGGCGGTTATCTCAACCATTACGGCGATTACTCCACGGCGCAGATTGCTGAAGGTCTGAACTATACCTACGGCGGCTGGGCTGACGGTAACAGCCCCTCTGATATCGAAAACAGCCAGCTGGTGGTGCTGTTCGGCAATAACCCTGGTGAAACCCGCATGAGCGGTGGCGGGGTGACTTACTATGTGGAACAGGCCCGTGAGCGCTTTAACGCCCGCATGATTATCATCGATCCGCGCTATACCGACACCGGCGCCGGCCGTGAAGATGAGTGGATCCCGATCCGGCCAGGAACCGACGCGGCGCTTGTGGCGGGGCTTGCCTGGGTGATGATCAGTGAAAATCGGGTTGATCAGGCGTTCCTCGATAAGTACTGCGTGGGATACGATGAAAAAACGCTGCCCGCCGGCGCGCCGGCTAACGGTCACTATAAGGCGTATATCCTGGGGCAGGGCAGCGACGGTGTCGCTAAAACGCCCGCCTGGGCTTCGGCTATTACCGGTATTCCCGAAGCGCGCATCATTAAGCTGGCCCGGGAGATAGCCGCAGCCAGGCCGGCTTTTATCTCTCAGGGCTGGGGCCCGCAGCGCCACGCTAACGGCGAACTGGTCTCCAGAGCTATTGCTATGCTGCCGATCCTGACCGGCAATGTGGGAATTCACGGCGGTAACAGCGGGGCACGCGAAGGCTCTTACAGCCTGCCGTTCGTGCGGATGCCAACCCTGGAAAACCCGGTGAAAACCAGTATTTCGATGTTCCTGTGGACGGATGCTATCGAGCGCGGCCCGGAAATGACGGCGCTGAAAGACGGCGTACGCGGCAAAGATAAACTGGATGTGCCGATCAAAATGATCTGGAACTATGCTGGCAACTGCCTGGTGAATCAGCATTCGGAAATCAACCGCACCCACGAGATCCTGCAGGACGATAAAAAGTGCGAGCTGATCGTGGTGATTGATAACCATATGACCGCGTCGGCGAAATATGCCGATATTCTGTTGCCGGACTGCACCGCCTCTGAGCAGATGGATTTTGCGCTTGATGCCTCCTGCGGCAATATGGCCTACGTCATTTTTGCCGACCAGGCGATTAAACCGCGTTTCGAATGCAAAACCATCTATGAGATGACCAGCGAAATCGCGCGCCGGATGGGGGTAGAGCAGAAATTTACCGAAGGGCGTACCCAGGAAGAATGGTTGCGTCATCTCTATGCCCAGTCCCGGGAAGCGATTCCTGAACTGCCGGACTTTGACAGCTTCCGTCGCCAGGGCATCTTTAAAAAGCGCGATCCAGAAGGCCATCACGTGGCCTACAAGGCATTCCGCGCCGATCCCCTGGCCAATCCGCTGACCACGCAGTCGGGAAAAATCGAGATCTACTCGGAGCAGCTTGCGCAGATCGCCAGTCGCTGGCAGTTGCAAGAGGGTGATGTGATCGACCCGCTGCCGATCTACAGCCCCGGGTTTGAAAACTACGACGATCCGCTCAGTGATAAATATCCGCTACAGCTGACCGGTTTCCACTACAAGGCCCGCACCCACTCAACCTACGGCAACGTCGATGTGCTGAAGGCCGCCTGCCGTCAGGAGATGTGGATCAATCCGTTGGATGCCCGGGCGCGCGGTATCCGCAATGGCGAGAAGGTACGCATTTTTAACGGCCGCGGCGAAGTGCATATTCACGCTAAAGTCACGCCGCGTATTTTGCCGGGTGTCGTTGCGATGGGGGAAGGTGCCTGGTACAACCCGGACGCCAACCGTATCGATCGCGCAGGCTGCATTAACGTTTTAACCACCCAGCGCCCCTCTCCGCTGGCGAAAGGTAATCCATCCCATACCAACCTGGTTCAGGTGGCGAAGGTTTAAGGAGTAGAGAATGACGACCCAGTATGGCTTTTATATCGACTCCAGCCGCTGCACCGGTTGCAAAACCTGCGAGCTGGCATGTAAGGACTACAAAGATCTGACGCCGGAGGTCAGCTTTCGCCGCATCTATGAGTATGCCGGGGGCGACTGGCAAGAGGACAACGGCGTCTGGCATCAGAACGTGTTTGCCTATTACCTTTCGATCTCCTGTAACCACTGCGCGGATCCGGCCTGTACCAAAGTGTGCCCGAGCGGCGCTATGCACAAGCGGGAAGATGGCTTCGTGGTGGTGAATGAAGATGTCTGCATCGGCTGCCGCTATTGCCATATGGCCTGCCCCTACGGCGCGCCGCAGTACAACGCGGAAAAAGGGCATATGACTAAGTGTGATGGCTGCTATGAGCGGGTTGCTGAAGGTCATAAACCGATTTGCGTGGAGTCTTGCCCGCTGCGGGCGCTGGATTTCGGCCCGATAGAAGAACTGCGTCGCACTCATGGTGAGCTGGCGGAAGTGGCGCCGCTGCCTGCGGCGCGCTTTACCAGCCCCAATATTGTGATTAAACCTAACGCCAGCAGCCGTCCTTGTGGGGATACCACCGGCTACCTGGCCAACCCGAAGGAGGTGTGAGATGGGAAGTGGATGGCATGAGTGGCCGCTGATGGTCTTCACCGTTCTGGGGCAGTGTGTGGCTGGCGGGGCGATTGTGATAGCGCTGGCGCTACTGGGGGGCAACCTGCCGGCGGAACAGCGGCGCCGCGCTGAACTGGCGATGGTGGTGCTATGGGTGCTGATGGGGATCGCCTTTATCGCCTCTGTGTTGCACCTGGGATCGCCGCTGCGTGCCTTTAATTCGCTCAACCGTATCGGTCAGTCGGCGCTCAGTAATGAGATTGCCGGAGGTTCGCTGTTCTTTGCCGTGGGCGGCATCGGCTGGCTGCTGACGGCGGTAAATAAGCTGCCGCCGCTGCTGTCGCGTTTGTGGCTGGTGGCGATGATGGTGCTGGCGGTGGTATTCGTCTGGCTGACCAGCCGGGTATACAGCACCATTGATACGGTGCCGACCTGGTATGGTTTCTGGACTCCGCTGAGTTTCTTCCTGACGATGTTTATCGGTGGCCCGCTGCTGGGCTACCTGCTGCTGCGGGTTGCCGGTGTGGAAGGCTGGGCGCTTCGCCTGCTGCCCGCCATTACGCTTCTGGGGCTGCTGGCAAGCCTGGTGGTGCTTGCTTTGCTGGGGGCGCAACTTCCGGAAATTCATAGTTCTGTGCAGCAGGCGACGGCGCTGGTGCCGGATTTCGGCGCGCTGCTTTCCTGGCGTCTGGCGCTGGTGGCGCTGGCCCTGGCGCTGTGGATTGTGCCGCAATTGCGCGGCGCGCTGCCGGGAACCGGTCTGCTGGTTATCGCTTTTGTGCTGGTGCTGACCGGCGAGCTGATTGGCCGCGGCATCTTTTACGGGCTGCATATGACGGTCGGTATGGCGGTCGCCGGATAAGGAGCGGCAGGGCGTTCATAAGCCGGCCTGCGGGTCGGCTTTTTTATGGTTCATCGCGGATTAGCGAGGAGTGTTCGAAAGCGGAAACAAAAAACCGGCAGAATATAATGATGCGGTGGGCTGGGGGCCCCTTCTCCCTTCCAGGGAGAAGGCCGGGTGAGGGTGACAGGCAGCTCTGGCGCCCGGTTTCAGAACAAAAGCAGCAGAATATGATGATGCAGCGGGCTGTTCCGTTCATTGCCGGGAAACTCACTCTCCCTTCCAGGGTGTACGTTCCGGGTGAGGATTACAGGCGCTTCGGTGTCCGCTTTCAGAACAGAAGCGGCGGAATATGATGATGCGGCGGGCTGTTCCGCTCATTGCCGGGAAACTCACTCTCCCTTCCAGGGTGTACGTTCCGGGTGAGGATGACAGGCGCTTCGGCGCCCGCTTTCAGAACAGAAGCGGCGGAATATGGTGATGCGGTGGGCTGTTCCGTTCATTGTCGGGAAACTCCCTCTCCCGTTTCGGGAGAGGGCCGGGGTGAGGGTGACAGGGGGCTCAGTCGCCGCTCCCCTGGCGACCCGTGCTCCCCGGCGGTAAAAAACGCCGCTGACGCGGGCCCCTACGCTAATTCCCGACGGGTTTAACCGGGACGGGCGTGAGCCGGCGTCCCTGCCGGCCACGCCCTGGGCCGACATCCCTGTCGGCCCCCCTGACCCGTCGTGAACGCTACGGCGTTTTTTAAGCCGGGACGTAACCCCCTCATCGCTTCAGACGGGGTGCTCAAAAGCGACCAGCATCATTCTTTGCTGTCTCAGGGCAGAAGATGACAGGCGATGACACTCCGGCCTGAAAATCGCCGGAGTATTTTCGGCGGCCAGGGTCAGCCCGACAGGACGTCGGGCTGAGGGTGTGCGGTACAGGGATGCCGTTATGCCCGACCCGTTCACCGGTTCCGCAACCGGCATAAGAGAAATCACCTTAAGGTGAACGGAACCTTCGCCAACGCGACATACTCACCCGGAATCCGGGGCAGCCACCGGTCACTTCAGCTTCACGACAATCCGCGATGAACCTTTTTTATGGGTAAGCGTGATAAAAAATATTCTGCTTTTTCGATGAAATTTTTAGTGTGATCTGTTTCGCATCTCTCCTTTTTAATTTCTTACATAACAATGAGATATAAAATAATGGCGCTGTGCGATCTCGCATAAGGATTAGTATTTCAAATCGTCGCTTCGCTGCGGCGAAAATCCGGTACTGAGGGTGGATTGACAATGTTTTTGCCGGTGGCATGATGCGCTCATTCACATCCTTCCATACGGTTTAAAACTCATGTCTGTCTGGACCCGGCCAGTGCTTTTTCTGCTCTGTGGCCTGCTTTTGCTGACCCTGGCGATAGCGGTGATGAACACGCTGGTGCCGCTGTGGCTTGCCCATGACCAACTGCCGACCTGGCAGGTGGGGATGGTCAGTTCTTCCTATTTCACCGGTAATCTGCTGGGTACCCTAATTACTGGCATGCTGGTGAAAAAGCTGGGTTTTAACCGTAGTTACTGGCTGGCTTCGCTGATTTTCGCCGTAGCTTGCGCAGGCCTGGGGCTGGCGGTTGGGTTCTGGAGTTGGCTGATGTGGCGCTTTGCTGCCGGTATCGGCTGCGCCATGATCTGGGTAGTAGTGGAAAGCGCGCTGATGTGCAGCGGTACTTCCCGTAACCGTGGGCGTCTGCTGGCTGCTTATATGATGGTCTATTATCTGGGCACTGTCGCAGGTCAGTTGCTGATTAGCAAGGTGTCGACGGCGCTGATGAGCGTTCTGCCCTGGGTCACCGCGCTGGTGCTGGCAGGGATGCTGCCGCTGCTGTTTGCCCGCATCCTGAGCGGCCACGGTGAACACCAGGCCGCCACGCCGATGTGGAGCATGCTGCGTCTGAGCCAGGCGCGTCTGGGCGTTAACGGCTGCATTATTTCCGGGATCGTGCTCGGTTCATTGTATGGGCTGATGCCGCTGTGGCTGAATCATCAGGGGATCAGTGATTCCCATATCGGCTTCTGGATGGCGGTGATGGTCAGTGCCGGGATTGTCGGTCAGTGGCCTGTTGGTCGCCTTTCGGAGCGCTACGGGCGCTTGCTGGTGCTGCGGGTTCAGGTTTTTGTGGTTATCCTGGGGGCGCTGGCGATGCTGAGTAATGCGGCGATGGGGCCGTCGCTGTTTATTCTGGGCGCTGCGGGCTTTACCCTTTATCCGGTCGCTATGGCATGGGCCTGTGAGAAGGTGGAGCACCATCAACTGGTGGCGATGAATCAGGCGCTGCTGTTGAGCTATACCCTGGGCAGCCTGGCGGGGCCGTCGCTAACCTCGATGCTGATGGAGCGTTATTCCGATAACCTGCTGTTTATCACTATTGCCAGCGTGGCTTTCGTCTACCTGATGATGCTGCTGCGCAAAGCGGGCCACCACCCGACCCCGGTGGCGCACGCCTGATTTTCCCTGACCCTCAATGTACCCCAGGGGCGTTGAGGGCGATGCTGTCTTAGCCCTCCATTCTTACAATGCTGTAGTGTGGGCGTAGCGACGCAAACTTTTATGATGCTTACGGCTCTGTGACCGCCAGGCCTGGAGTCCGGCCACGCGATCTGAGGATCTACGGCGACGCTCTTCGGTTTATGGACGGTTTTTCTGCTGGTAGGTATGGCGGGCGGATAGAGAAGGGGAGAGCCGGCCTGGCCGGCTCTGGTGATTGATTAGTACATCACCTTATGACCATACTGTTCAAGGATGCCCTTAACCCGTTCCATGGTCTCTTTCGGCGGTGGTTTCACGCCGTCCAGCTTGTACTCTTCGCCCATGGCGACCCATTTATGTTTGCCCAGCTCGTGGTAGGGCAGCAGCTCTATCTTCTCGACGTTGCCCATATCTCGGGTAAATTCGCCAAGTCGATGCGCGGAATCGTCATCGTCTGACCAGCCGGGTACCACCACGTAACGAATCCAGGTGTTTACGCCTTTGTCCGCCAGGTAGCGGGCAAACTCCAGGGTACGATGATTAGAGACGCCGACCAGCAGCTGGTGCACCTCATCGTTCATCTGCTTAAGATCCAGCATCACCAGATCGGTTACTTCCAGCAGTTCGTCGATTACCGGATCGTAGCGTCGTACAAAGCCGTTGGTGTCCAGACAGGTATGAATGCCCTCTTTTTTACAGGCGCGGAACCAGTCGCGTACGAACTCCGCCTGCAAAATCGCCTCACCGCCGGAAGCGGTAACGCCACCGCCGGAGGCGTTCATAAAGTGGCGGTAAGTGACGACGTCCTTCATCAGTTCTTCGACGGTAATCTCTTTACCGCCGTGGGTGTCCCAGGTATCGCGGTTGTGGCAATAGAGGCAGCGCATCAGGCAGCCCTGGAAGAAGGTGATAAAGCGAATGCCGGGACCGTCCACGGTTCCGCAGGATTCGAAGGAGTGAATGCGACCAATAACTGACATTGCGATGTTATCTCCAGTTGGGCGTCCGCCGGAGCGGGGTGCGCGGTCTGAGTGCCGCGTCGAGTCAATTTTGCGAGAGGCCCGGAAGGGCGTCTGACAAAACAGGCTCTATGAAGAAGGCTCCACACCTGGTGGAGCCTTTTTATTTTACACCTTTTCAGTCAATCCCATTACATGGACTGAGTGAAAGTACGGGTAATAACGTCCTGCTGCTGTTCTTTAGTCAGCGAGTTAAAGCGAACAGCGTAGCCGGAAACGCGGATGGTCAGCTGCGGATATTTCTCCGGGTTTTCCATCGCGTCGAGCAGCATTTCGCGGTTCATGACGTTAACGTTCAGGTGCTGACCGCCTTCAATGCTGGCTTCATGGTGGAAGTAACCATCCATCAGGCCTGCCAGGTTGGTCTTACGCACTTCGTCGTCTTTACCCAGCGCGTTCGGTACGATAGAGAAGGTATAGGAGATACCATCTTTCGCGTAGGCGAACGGCAGTTTAGCAACAGAAGTCAGAGAGGCAACGGCGCCTTTCTGGTCACGACCGTGCATCGGGTTAGCGCCCGGGCCGAACGGTGCGCCAGCGCGACGGCCATCCGGAGTATTACCGGTTTTCTTACCATAAACCACGTTAGAGGTAATGGTCAGAACCGACTGAGTCGGGATAGCGTTGCGGTAGGTGTGCAGCTTCTGAATTTTCTTCATGAAGCGTTCAACCAGATCAACGGCCAGGTCGTCAACGCGCGGGTCGTTGTTACCGAATTGCGGATATTCGCCTTCGATTTCAAAGTCGATAGCCAGGCCATCTTCGTCGCGAATCGGTTTAACTTTGGCGTATTTGATAGCAGACAGGGAGTCAGCCGCAACAGACAGACCGGCGATACCGCAAGCCATGGTGCGGATAACATCACGGTCATGCAGTGCCATCAGAGAGGCTTCATAGCTGTACTTGTCGTGCATGTAGTGGATGATGTTCAGGGCGGTGACATACTGTTTAGCCAGCCAGTCCATGAAGTGATCCATACGATCCATAACGGTATCGAAGTTCAGCACTTCGTCTTTGATCGGTGCTTCTTTCGGGCCGACCTGCATTTTCAGCTTCTCGTCCACGCCGCCGTTGATGGCATACAGCATGGTTTTCGCCAGGTTAGCGCGAGCGCCGAAGAACTGCATCTGCTTACCAACGATCATCGGGCTTACACAGCAGGCGATAGCGTAGTCATCGTTGTTGAAGTCCGGACGCATCAGGTCGTCGTTCTCATACTGTACGGATGAGGTGTCGATAGAGACTTTAGCGGCAAACTTCTTGAAGTTCAGCGGCAGTTTTTCAGACCACAGGATGGTCATGTTCGGTTCCGGAGACGGCCCCATGGTGTACAGGGTGTTCAGGAAACGGAAGCTGTTTTTAGTGACCAGAGTACGACCGTCGAGTCCCATACCTGCGATAGATTCAGTTGCCCAGATCGGGTCGCCGGAGAACAGTTCATCATATTCCGGAGTACGCAGGAAGCGAACCATACGCAGTTTCATCACCAGGTGGTCGATCAGTTCCTGAGCGTCCTGTTCAGTGATTTTGCCTGCTTTCAGGTCACGTTCGATGTAGATATCCAGGAAGCTGGATACGCGACCGAAGGACATGGCAGCGCCGTTCTGGGACTTAACTGCGGCCAGGTAGCCGAAGTAGGTCCACTGTACCGCTTCCTGCGCGTTGGTCGCCGGAGCGGAGATATCGCAACCGTATTTAGCCGCCATCTCTTTGATCTGACCCAGCGCGCGATGCTGTTCAGCGATCTCTTCACGCAGACGGATGGTCGCTTCCAGATCTTCGCCGTTTTCCAGTTTCGCCTGCAGTGAGGTGAACTGAGCGAACTTATCTTTCATCAGGTAGTCGATACCGTACAGCGCTACGCGACGGTAATCACCAATGATACGACCACGACCGTAGGCATCCGGCAGACCGGTCAGTACGCCGGATTTACGGCAGCGCAGGATATCCGGAGTATAAACATCGAATACGCCCTGGTTGTGGGTTTTACGGTATTCGGTGAAGATCTTCAGGGTTTCCGGATCGATTTCACGATCGTACGCCTTGCAGGAGTTGACGATCATCTTGATGCCGCCAAACGGAATCAGACCGCGCTTCAGCGGTTTTTCAGTCTGCAGACCAACGATCTTTTCCAGATCCTTGATGATGTAACCGGCATCGTGAGAAGTGATGGTAGAAGGTACGGCAGTATCGAAATCAACCGGTGCGTGGGTGCGGTTTTCGATTTTAACGCCTTCCATAACGTTATCCCACAGACGGGTTGTCGCGTCGGTAGCGCCCGCCAGGAAGGATTCGTCGCCTTCGTATGGGGTGTAGTTTTTCTGGATGAAGTCGCGTACGTCAACTTCATTCTGCCAGTTGCCTTTAGCAAAACCTTCCCAGGCTGCGGTTAACTTTTCATTAAACTCGGACATGTAACACCTACCTTCTAATGTGGAATTCTTATTTACCGCCAGGCGAGACTTAGTGCTTGTCGCCGCCGCGCAGATAAATCACCCAATACGTCAATCCGACCAGTAAACCACCACCGATGATGTTGCCGATTGTCACCGGAATCAGGTTATCGGTGATGAAATGGGTTATGGTCAGATGTGAGAAACTTTCCGGCGTGGCGCCTGTCGCCTGCCAGAACTCTGGTGAGCCGAAGTAGCGAATCGTGATGCCCATTGGGATCATAAACATATTCGCGATGCTGTGCTCAAAGCCGCTGGCGACGAACATGCCGACGGGGAGCACCATAATCA
Organism: Rosenbergiella sp. YN46; assembly: GCF_036620675.1. Lineage (NCBI taxonomy): Bacteria > Pseudomonadati > Pseudomonadota > Gammaproteobacteria > Enterobacterales > Erwiniaceae > Rosenbergiella > Rosenbergiella sp. YN46. The sequence goes on along the minus strand of NZ_JAZHEE010000001.1, from coordinate 193,478 downwards.
TAGCCTTATCCATCAGGCTGCGGCCCGAGTAGCTCATCCAGACCGCCAGGCAAACCATCAGGTTAGCCAAAATACCGAGGCATACGGCTTCGATAAACGTGTGATGCATTTTGTGGTCGGCCGTTTGCAGGACATTCAGTCCCCAGCCGCCATTTGCCGTCATATACTCACCGGAAAGCCAGATGAGCAGAACAAAAAGTAGCGCGCCTATCAGGTTGCCAAGATAGACGTTAATCCAGTTTCTTGCCAGCTGTCCCCAGCTGATTCGACCGCTGGCTTTAGCGACGACAATGAGCACCGTAGAGGTAAACAGGTCGGCGCCGCAAATTACGCAGAGAATAAGGCCGAGAGAGAAACAGATACCGCCAATCAGCTTAGCGATGCCGTACGGCATGTCGGCAGTGCCGGTTGTGGCAGTAATATAAAAGACGAAAGCGATAGAGATGAAGACGCCCGCGGTAATGGCCAGGTAAAACGTGGTCAGCGGATGTTTTGTTGCCTTATAGACGCCCGCTTCTTCGGCAACTTTTGCCATAGCAGGTGGAAGTAACAGATCAAAAGGGTTGTCAGCTTTCACACTAACTCTCTCTTAACTAAGTCGGCGAGGAGATACTAACAAAGCATTATAGATGAGAATTTGATGCAGATCATATCTCGCCTGGCTAATGGGCCTGAGAAATGTGTGTTTAATGCACATTTTCAGTATAACTTTTTGAATTAAATGATAAAAATAAAGTTTAAATTTTATTGGTTGAGTTGAATTATTTTCGGTGCCCCCCTCCTTGTAGTTAATTTATTTGAATTGTTGATGAAATTAAGTAACTAAAAAGCGGGCCAGGTAAATTATTTATTTACTCATATTTAACCGCTAATTCACATTTAAAAGGCGCCGCGTAAAATAAAAAACGGGGCGCCAAAAACGCCCCGTAATATAACAAAAGAGTGCCTACCCCAAGAGGGGTAGAATCAATTTTATTGCGCTTTTTCCTGGAATTGCGCTTTGGCGCGCTGAAGTTTTTCCCAGGCTTCCAGCAGGGCGCGGTGCGCCGGGAAGGCATGCAGGTCGTTATCCACCGTCTGCAGTCCATAGAACGGCGCTTCGCCGCTCATGGCCTGACTGGCGGCTTCCACGGTTTCGGCGCCGTACATACGCACGAAGGCGTTCAGGTACTGCAGCGGCTCGCGCTCTTCTTCCATAGAGAGCAGCAGCAGCGTTTGCAGGCAGCGATAGTAGCGGGCACGCGCCGGGCTAAAGATCGACGCATTAAACTCCATGGTCCATTCGGTCCAGATCAGCGCCTGCTCCAGATCGCCGCCGGCCAGCGCCAGCATGGCCTTAAGTTCGCCGATGCGCAGAGTATGCCAGCCGTTGTCTTTCCCGGTGGCCAGGCCCAGCAGTTCGCGAACCCGGGTAAAATCATCCAGTCCTTCGTCATCCAGACGCTCGATCAACTGCAGATATTGCTCTTTTTGCCAGCGGCTGTCCGGCAGGTTCAGGATAGTGTCGCGCAGGTGGCTGCCCATATTATTGTTGGCAAGCCACAGGTCTTCCGCCGGATAGATATCGGACATACCGGGAACCAGAATACGGCAGGCGTAAACGCCCAGATGCTCGTAATCGGCGATATACACTTCTTTATCTTCGGCCTGGAAGATGGCCATCAGGGCGGTAAATTCTTCGGCCGTAGTGCCGGAAAAACTCCAGTCCACGAACGGGTAGTCGGCATCCTGTTTGAACATATCCCAGGAGATCAGACCGCTGGAGTCGATAAAGTGGGTCTCCAGGTTCGCGTGTTCGGCAACTTCTTCATCGTCGAAGGTTGGCGGCGTAAAGACATCCAGATCCTTCAGGCTGCGTCCCTGGAGCAGTTCGGTTACGGTACGCTCCAGCGCCACGCCAAAGTCGGGGTGTGCGCCGAACGACGCAAAACAGGTGCCGTTTTCCGGGTTAAAAAGCACCACGCAGATAACCGGATATTTACCGCCCAGCGAACCGTCGAAAGTGAAAATGGGGAAGCCTTCCGCTTCCAGTTTTTCAATGGCGGCCACCACGCCGGGATAGCGAGCCAGAACTTCAGACGGAATCTCCGGCAGGCTGATGCTTTCAGCGATAATCCGGTTCTTAATATGGCGTTCGAACACTTCAGACAGCCCCTGAACCCGCGCTTCGTTGGCGGTGTTACCTGCCGACATCCCGTTGGAGACGTACAGATTGCCGACGATGTTCATCGGAATATAGACGGTCTGATTATCTGACTGACGGACGAAGGGCAGGGCGCATACGCCGCGTCGGGCGTTGCCGGTTTGCAGATCGACCAGTTGGCTGCCGGTCAGCGCCCGATCCGGATCGTAGAAAGCGCGCAGTCGTGCATCCAGGATCCCTTCAGGAAGGGCATCATCTTCGGGGATTGGGAACCACTTCTCGTTGGGGTAGTGCACAAAGGGGGCGTTAGCCTGGGTTTCTCCCAGCCAGAAGTCGGCAAAGAAGTAGTTAGTGGACAGGCGCTCAAAATATTCGCCCAGCGCTGATGCCAGCGCCGCCTTTTTGGTCGCGCCCTTGCCGTTACTGAAACACAGCGGGCAATCCTTATCGCGAATATGTACGGACCAGACGTTGGGAACCGGGTTAAGCCAGGAGGCTTCTTCAATATTAAAGCCCAGGTCGGCGAGCTTCTTCTGGAAGCCGGCGATGGAGTCTTCCAGCGCGGCGTCTTTACCGGGAATAAAGGTTTGAGTCATAGCTGTTCACTTTCGTCGTACGCAAAGCGCGCAATGATACGGGTTTTGGCGACGGCGTGCCATCTTCCCGGCGCCGGGGAAATAAAGAAAAATGGCGTGCTGAAGCGGGGGATGTATCGGAGTGGTAGACATATCTGCCAGAACGATGAATTTTTCTGGTGGAATCTGTTGTTCGCTTCGAACGGCAAACGCTTAACCTCAGGGATTATCCGTTGCAGGCGGCACCTCTGAGTGATAAAACCGATAGCCACAGAATAAACAGATTGCTTAATTCATTCGGTGAGGGAAATGACGCAGGTCTATAACTTTAGTTCCGGCCCGGCTATGTTGCCGGTAGATGTTCTTAAACAGGCCCAGGAAGAGTTACGCGACTGGCAGGGGCTGGGGACTTCCGTGATGGAGATCAGCCACCGCGGTAAGGCGTTTATCGGAGTAGCCGAACAGGCGGAAAAAGATTTACGCGATCTGCTGCGGATACCGGATAACTACCGGGTATTGTTCTGCCATGGCGGAGGCCGGGGCCAGTTTGCGGCCCTGCCGTTAAACCTGCTGGGGGATAAAACCACCGCCGATTATGTGGATGGCGGTTACTGGGCAGCCAGCGCCGTTAAGGAGGCGAAGAAGTATCTGACGCCTAACGTTATTGATGCCAAAATTACCGTTGACGGCAAGCGGGCCCTGAAGCCGATGCGCGAATGGCAGCTGACGCCGGGTGCCGCATGGCTTCACTACTGCCCGAATGAAACCATCGACGGCATCGCCATCGACGAAATGCCGGATTTCGGTGACGAGGTGGTCGTTGCGGCGGATTTCTCCTCTACCATTTTGTCCAGCGCTATCGACGTTAGCCGCTTTGGCGTGATCTATGCGGGCGCTCAGAAGAATATCGGCCCGGCGGGACTGACACTGGTTATCGTGCGCGAAGATCTGCTGGGCAAAGCCAGTAAAGCCTGTCCGTCTATCCTGGATTACACCGTACTTAACGAAAACGACTCCATGTTCAATACGCCGCCGACTTTCGCCTGGTATCTGGCGGGGCTGGTCTTTAAGTGGCTGAAAGGCAAAGGCGGCGTACCTGCCATGGAGGCTATCAACCAGCAAAAAGCGGCGCTGCTGTATGGTACTATCGATCGCAGTGGCTTCTACCGCAACGATGTGGCCGCAGCTAACCGCTCCCGGATGAATGTGCCGTTCCAGCTGGCGGACAGCAAGCTGGACGCGCTGTTCCTGGAAGAGTCCTTCGCCGCTGGGCTGCATGCGCTCAAAGGCCACCGCGTTGTGGGAGGCATGCGCGCCTCTATCTATAATGCGATGCCGCTGGAAGGCGTAAAAGCGCTGACCGACTTTATGGTCGATTTTGAACGACGCCACGGGTAATCCGTATCGCGTCTTTGCCCCGCAAGCCTTGCGGGGCGGGTTATTTTGATTGAGAGTTTTTGACTTTATGCAGGAATCCCTGACCCTGAAGCCCGTTGCTCGCGTGGACGGCGCTATTCATCTTCCCGGCTCCAAGAGCGTTTCTAATCGCGCGCTGCTGCTGGCGGCCCAGGCTCATGGCACCACGCGCCTGACTAATCTGCTGGACAGCGATGACGTGCGCCATATGCTTAATGCCCTTAAGGCGCTTGGCGTGAGCTATCGGCTTGCCGACGACCGCACCACCTGCGAAGTGACCGGTGTGGGTGGCCCGCTGCACGCATCCGGCGCGCTGGAACTGTTTCTGGGTAACGCCGGTACCGCTATGCGTCCGCTGGCGGCGGCGCTAAGCCTTGCGGACAACGATATCGTGCTGACCGGTGAACCGCGCATGAAGGAACGCCCCATCGGCCATCTGGTGGATGCGCTGCGTCAGGGGGGCGCGCAGATCGATTATCTGGAGCAGCAGGATTATCCGCCATTGCGCCTGCGCGGCGGGTTCTGCGGCGGAAATGTGTCAGTTGACGGCAGCGTTTCCAGCCAGTTTCTGACCGCGCTGCTGATGGCCGCGCCGCTGGCGCCGGAAGACACTCTGATTACCATTAAGGGCGAACTGGTTTCAAAACCCTATATCGACATCACGCTGCACCTGATGAAGAGCTTCGGCGTTGTCGTGGAAAACGATAACTATCAGCGCTTTACTATCCGAGCCGGCCAGCAGTATCAGGCTCCAGGCGACTATCTGGTCGAAGGTGACGCTTCCTCGGCCTCATACTTCCTGGCTGCTGCGGCTATCCGGGGCGGTACCGTTACCGTGAGCGGTATCGGTCGTAACAGCGTTCAGGGCGATATTCGTTTTGCTGACGTGCTGGAAAAAATGGGGGCGAAGATCGTCTGGGGCGATGACTACATCGCCTGTACTCGTGGTGAGCTGAACGGTATCGATATGGATATGAACCATATTCCCGATGCGGCCATGACTATCGCCACTACGGCGCTGTTCGCTCGCGGCACCACCTGCCTGCGCAACATCTACAACTGGCGGGTGAAAGAAACCGACAGGCTTTACGCAATGGCGACCGAACTGCGCAAAGTCGGCGCTGAAGTGGAAGAGGGTGAAGATTACATTCGCATCACGCCGCCGCAGCAGCTTAAATTTGCTGAAATCGGCACCTACAACGATCACCGTATGGCGATGTGCTTCTCGCTGGTGGCGCTGTCGGATACGCCGGTCACCATTCAGGATCCCGGTTGTACTGCCAAAACCTTCCCGGATTATTTCGACAAACTTGCTGGTATCAGCACGCTCGCCTGACAGATAAAGAGGCCTGAATCCTGGGCCTCTTCCTGACGCTTTATTACACTCCCTATCGCTGAATTCTTCTACACTCTGCCTGATAGTTCCGGATATGACGTATTTAGGATAACAGTCGGGCGAGTTGCAGCGTATAATGCGCCGCGTTTACGTATGGCCGCCTGTGCCCGACGTATCCCGCAAGCATCCGGTGGCGTATTGCCGCCATCATCGCTGGTCGGGAGTGGGGGGCAGGCTATAAAAGGAGAACAAGATGACGGCACCCGTAATTACGGTCGATGGCCCCGGCGGCGCTGGCAAAGGCACACTCTGTAAAGCGCTGGCAGGCGCTCTGGGCTGGCATCTGCTGGATTCGGGCGCGATCTATCGGGTACTGGCGCTGGCAGCGCTGCACCACCAGGTAGATCTGGAATCCGAAGAGGCGCTGGCGCCCCTGGCTGCCCACCTTGATGTGCGCTTTGTCGCGGACAAAGGCGATTTGCAGGTCATTCTGGAAGGCGAAGATGTCAGCGGCGAAATACGCACCCAGGAGGTGGCTAATGCGGCATCGAAGGCCGCGGCGTTTCCCCGGGTTCGTGAGGCGCTGCTGCGTCGTCAGCGCGCCTTCCGGGAAGCCCCCGGACTCATTGCCGACGGGCGCGATATGGGCACCGTCGTTTTCCCCGACGCGCCGGTGAAAATCTTCCTTGACGCCTCTGCTGAAGAGCGTGCGCGCCGCCGTATGCTACAGTTGCAGGAGAAGGGCTTTAGTGTTAACTTTGAGCGCCTTTTGGCCGAGATACAGGAACGTGATTCCCGCGATCGTAACCGGCCGGTAGCGCCTCTGGTGCCGGCAGAAGAGGCTCTGGTGCTGGACTCAACGCGTTTGAGCATTGAGCAAGTGATTGAAAAAGCGCTACAATACGCCCGCGAAAAGCTGGCGCTCGCATAAGCGACAGAATTTGCAGTACCCGCGGCAAGGGAGTGTTTGCGGGCATGTTAAACAACCCCATCCGGCATGAAGCCAGGTGGACGTTAAAAAAGTGATCCTGAAGATTAAACATGACTGAATCTTTTGCTCAACTCTTTGAAGAGTCCCTGAAAGAAATCGAAACCCGTCCGGGTTCCATTGTTCGCGGTGTTGTCGTTGCTATCGACAAAGACGTAGTTCTGGTTGACGCCGGTCTGAAGTCTGAGTCTGCCATTCCGGCTGAGCAGTTCAAAAACGCCCAGGGCGAACTTGAAATCCAGGTGGGTGACGAAGTTGACGTTGCTCTGGATGCAGTAGAAGACGGTTTCGGTGAAACCCTGCTGTCTCGTGAGAAAGCCAAGCGTCACGAAGCATGGCTGATGCTGGAAAAAGCCTACGAAGAAGCAGAAACCGTTACTGGTGTTATCAACGGCAAAGTCAAGGGCGGCTTCACTGTTGAGCTGAACGGTATTCGTGCGTTCCTGCCGGGTTCCCTGGTAGACGTGCGTCCGGTACGCGACACTGTGCATCTGGAAGGCAAAGAGCTGGAATTCAAAGTAATCAAGCTTGACCAGAAGCGTAACAACGTTGTTGTTTCCCGTCGTGCGGTAATCGAGTCTGAAAACAGCGCCGAGCGCGATCAGCTGCTGGAAAACCTGCAGGAAGGCATGGAAGTTAAAGGTATCGTTAAGAACCTCACTGACTACGGTGCATTCGTTGATCTGGGCGGCGTTGACGGCCTGCTGCACATCACTGACATGGCCTGGAAGCGCGTTAAGCATCCGAGCGAAATCGTCAACGTGGGCGACGAAATCACTGTTAAAGTGCTGAAGTTCGACCGCGAGCGTACTCGTGTATCCCTGGGCCTGAAGCAGCTGGGCGAGGATCCGTGGGTTGCTATCGCTAAGCGTTACCCGGAAGGCACCAGGCTGACTGGTCGCGTGACCAACCTGACTGACTACGGCTGCTTCGTTGAAATCGAAGAAGGCGTTGAAGGTCTGGTTCACGTTTCCGAGATGGACTGGACCAACAAAAACATCCACCCGTCCAAAGTTGTTAACGTTGGTGACGTTGTGGAAGTTATGGTTCTGGACATCGACGAAGAGCGTCGTCGTATCTCCCTGGGCCTGAAGCAGTGCAAAGCCAACCCGTGGCAGCAGTTCGCTGAGACCCACAACAAGGGCGATCGCGTTGAAGGTAAGATCAAGTCTATCACTGACTTCGGTATCTTCATCGGCCTGGACGGCGGCATTGACGGTCTGGTTCACCTGTCTGACATCTCCTGGAACGTGGCTGGCGAAGAAGCCGTTCGCGAATACAAGAAAGGCGATGAAATCGCAGCCGTGGTTCTGCAGGTTGACGCAGAGCGTGAGCGTATCTCCCTGGGCGTTAAGCAGCTGGCAGAAGATCCGTTCAACAACTACGTTGCGCTGAACAAGAAAGGTGCGATCGTTAACGGTAAAGTGACCGCTGTGGACGCAAAAGGTGCTACAGTAGAATTAGCTGACGGCGTAGAGGGTTACCTGCGCGCTTCTGAAGCTTCTCGCGACCGTATCGAAGACGCCACTCAGGTGCTGAGCGTGGGCGACGACGTTGAAGCTAAATTCACCGGCGTTGATCGTAAAAACCGCGTGATCAGCCTGTCTGTTCGTGCGAAAGACGAAGCTGACGAGAAAGACGCTATCGCTTCCGTTAACAGCAAGCAGGAAGAAGGCAACTTCACCAACGCTATGGCTGAAGCTTTCAAAGCGGCGAAAGGCGAGTAATCCCGTAAGGGCGCTAAATAGAAAGGCGGCTACGGCCGCCTTTATTCGATGAGAGCTGTAAAATCTATTCCTGAAGGAAACCGGAGGAAACATGACCAAGTCAGAATTGATTGAAAGACTTGCCAGCCAGCAGACCCATATCCCGGCCAGAGCCGTGGAAGATGCGGTGAAGGAGATGCTGGAACATATGGCCTCTACTCTTGCCCAGGGCGAGCGTATTGAAATCCGGGGGTTTGGCAGTTTCTCCTTGCACTATCGCGCGCCACGCGTTGGCCGTAACCCGAAAACGGGCGATAAAGTGGAGCTGGAAGGTAAATACGTTCCCCACTTTAAGCCGGGTAAAGAGTTACGCGATCGCGCTAATATCTACGGTTAAGCACAGCCTGACTGATGCGAAAAGGCGCTCTGAGTGGCGCCTTTTTCTTTTTCGACTTCCGCGCTTTGTTGTTCCTTCCTCTGCTGATTTCTGAATCCTGCTTCCGGTTCAACTGCTGCCGTTACAGCGGCGCATGTTTTTATCGGATAACGCCATGCAAATCTGATATTACCCGGATGACGCCGTCCCTTTTGGTCACCAGACTGGGCAAAAAAGGAGGTGACGGTGTCGGTTACGGGAGTATCTCTGTGCGTGTTGATCGGTCTGATGCCTCTGCTGTGGCTACCAACGCTGCCTGGAATGGGCTGGATATATGGCCTGATGGCGCTGGCGACCTGCGCCGCCGGCTGTCGGGCCAGGCGCGTAGCACGAATAAGCCGCTATCTTGCACTGCTTCTGTGTCTTGCCTGCTGGGGGCTGCTGGCGGCGCATGCCGCGCTGTGGCCCACACAGGCGCTGACAGGACGTCCGCTTGAGGCCGATGTGAGGGTAACCCGGACAGAAGATGGGCAGATACGCCAGATACAACTGCTGCGCCGCGGCCAGCGCTGGCTGATTTCGGGGCCGCGGGTACGGATTCACGGCTTTATGAGCGACGAAAAAACGTGCCCCGGGCAACGCTGGAAAATGGTATTGCGGCTATCGCCTGTCCACGGTCAGTTAAATCAGGGAGGCTTTGATGCGCAACGCTATGGCTTAGCTCGCGCTGAGGTTCTTCGGGGTCAGGTCGTCTCTGCCAGCCTGACTCATGGTGATTGTGGTCTGCGGGGAGCACTGGTGGCGCGAACGCGAATGCTGATTCAGGGGCTTGAGTGGCGGGAGACCCTGATGGCTCTGGCTTTTGGCGAGCGAGGGCAGGTTGCTGTCGGAACGAAAAGGCTGCTGCGTGATACCGGAACGGCACACCTGATGGCGATATCCGGACTGCATATCGGGCTGGCTGCGGGCACTGGCTGGCTGCTGGCGCGTCTGGCACAGCCGTTAGCGGGAATTGCGCGCCTCAGCTGGCGTTTCCCGCTACTCATCAGCCTGCTGTTTGCTGCGCTTTATACCTGGCTGTCTGGCGCAGAGCCGCCAGCGTTACGCAGTTTGTGCGCGCTGAGCATCTGGGCGCTACTGCGTCTGAACGGGCGGGACTGGCCCGGCTGGCGAGTCTGGTTGTGCTGCGTGGCAGGCATTCTGATTGCCGATCCCATGGCGCTGCTTTCCGACAGTTTCCGGCTTTCTGCGGGAGCCGTGGCCGGGTTGCTGTTCTGGTATCAGTGGGTGCCTTTTACCGGGCAACGCCTTGCGCTACTGCTGCGTTACCCTCTGGGGCTGTGTCATCTACAGCTGGGGATTGGGTTGTTGCTGTTACCGCTCCAGGCGGCCATTTTTCATGGCATCAGTCTGACCACCTGGTTCGCTAATCTGCTGGCGGTACCGCTGGTGTCATTTATAACCGTACCGCTAATTCTGGCCGCATTGCTGACGCTGGCTATGCCGACGCTGGCTTACGGATTTCTGTGGGCGGCGGATCGCTCACTGGCGGCGCTATTTTACAGCCTGAACGCTCTGCCTGTCGGGTGGCTGGAACTGGATGCCCGTATTGCCGCCTTGATGCTGCTTCCCTGGTTCGGCGTGGTACTGTATCGCCTGCGGGGGTGGCGCTATTTTCCCGGGGTAACGCTGAGCATTCTGGCCTTGCTGACTATGCCGCTGTGGCGCCAGGAACAGATAACCGGCTGGCAGGTGCATATGCTGGATATTGGCCACGGGCTGGCGCTAGTGGTGGAGCGCAACGGACGTGTGCTGCTTTATGACAGCGGAAATCGCTGGCCGGGGGGCGATGCCGGACAGCGTACTATCGCCCCCTGGCTGCGCTGGCGCCATCTTACCCCGCAGTGGTTGATTCTGAGCCATGAACATCTGGATCACGCCGGCGGGCTGGAAAGCCTGAGGGCTATCTGGCCGATGATGCGGGTGCGAAGCCCGCTGGGAGAAAAAGATCATCTTCCCTGCTGGCAGGGGATGCGCTGGCGCTGGCAGGGGCTGGATTTTTCAGTGCACTGGCCCCCTCGCGACTGGCGCGGCGTGGGTAATAATCGCTCATGCGTAGTAAAGATTAGCGACGGACGTCACAGTATCCTGTTGACTGGCGATATCGAAAAAGCTGCCGAGCAGGCGATGGTGCGCAGCCAGGGCGATGCGCTACGCGCCGATGTATTGCAGGTTCCTCATCATGGCAGCCGAACCTCCTCCACGGCGATGTTATTGCGTCAGGTCAACCCGCAGCTGGCGATCGCCTCGCTGGCGCGTTACAGCGCCTGGCGACTGCCTTCTGTCGTGGTGGTCAGGCGCTACCGGCAACGCCATATCGCGTGGTACGACACAGCGCGACACGGCCAGCTTACGCTACGCTTTGGGAAGGAAAAACCGCAGCTGATGAGCCTCAGAGCGCAAATTTTGCCCCGTTGGTATCATCAGTGGTTTGGCGTGGCCCCGGTTAACAGGTAGAATATGCGGCTATTTCATCAATGCTAACAGCTGGTTCGACTTAATGCACAACGATAAAGATCTCTCCACATGGCAGACCTTCCGCCGACTGTGGCCGGTAATTGCGCCTTTTAAAATGGGTCTGATCGTGGCAGGGATAGCCTTAATCCTCAATGCAGCCAGCGATACCTATATGCTATCGCTGCTCAAACCGTTACTGGATGACGGCTTTGGTAAAACCGACCGTTCCGTGCTGCTCTGGATGCCGCTGGTAGTCATTGGGCTGATGGTTCTGCGCGGCGTGACCAGCTATGTGTCCAGCTACTGTATCTCCTGGGTTTCCGGAAAGGTGGTTATGACCATCCGACGTCGCCTGTTTAACCACATGATGGGGATGCCGGTCGCATTTTTCGATAAGCAGTCCACCGGTACGCTGCTGTCGCGCATTACTTATGACTCTGAGCAGGTGGCCTCTTCTTCATCCAGCGCACTGATTACCGTGGTGCGCGAAGGGGCATCGATCATCGGCCTGTTTATCATGATGTTCTACTACAGCTGGCAGCTGTCGATGATTTTGATCGTGCTGGCGCCTATCGTTTCCTTCGCTATTCGCGTGGTGTCTAAGCGCTTTCGTAGCATCAGCAAGAACATGCAGAACACCATGGGGCTGGTGACCACCAGCGCAGAGCAGATGCTGAAAGGCCATAAAGAAGTTCTTATCTTCGGTGGCCAGCAGGTGGAAGCCGAGCGTTTCAACAAGGTGAGTAACAAGATGCGTCAGCAGGGGATGCGTATGGTTTCCGCTACCTCTATTTCCGATCCGCTGATCCAGCTTATTGCCTCTCTGGCTCTGGCGTTCGTGCTCTATGCCGCCAGCTTCCCCAGCGTGATGGAGAACCTGACGGCCGGGACCATTACCGTCGTCTTTTCGTCCATGATCGCGCTGATGCGTCCGCTCAAATCGCTGACTAACGTGAACGCTCAGTTCCAGCGCGGTATGGCAGCCTGCCAGACGCTGTTCAGCATCCTCGACACCGAGCAGGAAAAAGATACCGGTACGAAGGTTATCGAACGCTCTCAGGGGGATATTGAGTTCCGTGATGTGACTTTTACCTACCCGGGACGTGAAATTCCTGCGCTGCGCGATATCAGTCTGACCATTCCTGCAGGGAAGACCGTGGCGCTGGTGGGGCGCTCTGGCTCGGGTAAGTCGACGATTGCCAGCCTGATTACCCGCTTCTACGATATCGATAAGGGTGCCATTCATATCGATGACAACGATATCCGCGAATATACCCTGGCGTCGTTGCGTAACCAGGTGGCGCTGGTTTCTCAGAACGTACACCTGTTTAACGATACCATCGCTAACAATATCGCCTACGCGCGTACTGAACAGTACAGTCGCGAAGATATCGAAAAGGCAGCGCGCATGGCATATGCCATGGACTTTATCGAGAAAATGGACGATGGCCTGGATACGGTGATTGGCGAAAACGGGGTACTGCTTTCCGGCGGCCAGCGTCAGCGCATTGCTATTGCGCGCGCGCTGCTGCGTGACAGCCCGATCCTGATCCTCGACGAAGCCACCTCGGCGCTGGATACCGAATCCGAACGCGCCATTCAGGCGGCGCTGGATGAACTCCAGAAAAACCGAACTTCTCTGGTCATTGCTCACCGGCTCTCTACTATCGAACAGGCCGATCAGATAGTGGTAGTGGAAGACGGTCGTATTGTGGAGCGCGGCTCGCACACCGAGCTACTGGAGCATAAAGGCGTTTACGCGCAGCTTCACCGGATGCAGTTTGGCCAATGATAGAGAGAATCTGGTCCGGACGTTCGCCGCTCTGGTTGCTGCTGCTGCCGTTTTCCCTGCTGTATGGGCTAATCAGCGGCGTGCGTCGGCTGGGGTACCGGCTGGGCTGGAGTAAGGTCTGGAAGGCGCCGGTGCCGGTCGTGGTGGTGGGCAACCTGACCGCGGGCGGTAACGGCAAAACGCCGGTGGTAGTGTGGCTGGTGGAACAGCTACAGCGGCGCGGGGTACGCCCCGGCGTGGTTTCCCGCGGCTATGGCGGTAAAGCCGCCAGCTACCCGTTACTGCTTACACCGCAGACATCCACCGCTGAGGCGGGGGACGAGCCGGTACTGATTTACCAGCGTACCGCCACGCCGGTGGCGGTGGCGCCAGTACGCAGTCAGGCGGTTCAGGCGTTGCTGGCGCTGGAAACGCCGCCGCAGATTATTATCACGGATGATGGCCTGCAGCATTATGCGCTGGCGCGTGATAAAGAGGTGGTGGTGGTGGATGGCGTACGTCGGTTCGGCAACGGCTGGTGGCTGCCGGCAGGCCCGATGCGCGAACGTGCCGGGCGGCTGAAATCGGTAGATGCGGTGATTGCTAACGGTGGTCAGCCGCATCCTGGCGAAATCGCGATGCGCCTGGTGCCTGGCGAGGCCGTAAATTTGCTGAGCGGCGAGCGCCGTCCTGTTTGTGAGCTCAATGATGTTGTGGCAATAGCGGGTATTGGTCATCCCCCGCGCTTTTTCGCCACCCTTGAAGAGTGCGGCGTTCGGCCTGTAAAGACGCAGGCGTTGGCGGATCACCAGGCCCTGAGCGAAGCCCAGGTCAATGGATTCTGTGAGCCAGGCCAGACCCTGTTAATGACCGAAAAGGATGCGGTTAAGTGTCGTTCTTTCGCCCGTGAAAACTGGTGGTACCTACCAGTAGAGGCGCAATTAACTGGCGATCGGGCTGAATGTCTGATAACCGAACTGCTTAACCTGGTGCGTTAAGGCCGCTCTGCGGTAGAGATGCGGCCCTGGCGCCCAAAGGCGTAGAGGCATCTCGTGACCAGAACTCCCCTTTCTCAGCAAGCCGCCCGGCGGCTCCATCTTGCCGCTCAGGGACTGCTGCTGAAACCGCGGCGTGCCGCCGGCCCTCAGGCGATGCTGTCCGCCATCTCCCGGATGTCCTTGTTACAAATAGACACGATCCACGTCGTCGCCCGTAGCCCGTATCTGGTGCTGTTCAGCAGACTGGGAGCCTGGCCGATGAGTTGGCTGGACGAGGCGCTGGCACGTGGCGATCTGATTGAATACTGGGCCCATGAGGCCTGTTTTTTGCCCCGGGACGATTTTGCGCTGGTGCGCCACCGTATGCTGGAACCGGAAAAAATGGGCTGGAAGTATCGGGCTCAGTGGATGCGTGAACATCGACAAGAGATTGATGCATTATTAAGCCATATCGAAAGCCATGGACCGGTGCGCGCCGCCGATTTTGAACATCCGCGCAAGGGAGGTAGCGGTTGGTGGGACTGGAAACCGCATAAGCGTCATCTGGAGGGGCTGTTTACCGACGGTCGTCTGATGGTACGTGAGCGCCGCAACTTCCAGCGCGTTTACGATCTGACTCAGCGGGTGATGCCAGACTGGTGCGACGAGCGTGATCTGCTTCCCCGGCAGCAAGCCGAACGACGAATGCTGGAAAACAGCGCCCGCAGCCTGGGGATTTTTCGCGCCGCCTGGCTGGCCGACTATTATCGCCTGCGCCACGTGGCGCTAAAGCCTCTGCTGGCAGAGTGGCAGACGAGCCGGCAAATAATACCGGTTGAGGTCGAAGGCCTGGGAGAGATGTGGCTGCACCACTCGCTGGCGCCGCTGCTGGATCGCGCGCGCAGTGGGCGGCTGCGCGCCACCCATGGCACAGTGTTGTCGCCCTTTGATCCCGTGGTGTGGGATCGTAAACGCGCCGAACAGCTGTTCGGCTTCCGCTACCGCCTGGAATGCTATACCCCCGCGGATAAACGGCAGTATGGTTACTTTGTGCTGCCCCTGCTGTGGCGCGGCGAGCTGGTGGGGCGCATGGATGCCAGAATGGCGCGGCGCGACGGCATTCTGGAAATTATCGGCCTGTGGCTGGAACCACAGGCGCGCGTTGGGCAGGGCATGATTGACGGGATACAGGCGATGATAAGCGATTTCGCACGCTGGCAGGGGGCCGCGCGTGTCGTTTGCCGCCAGCTTCCTTCCGTGCTGGCAGCGCCATGGGGCAAAGGCTGGGAAATTCCCGGCGCGGCTGTGATATGCTGAATGCCTTATGCTACCCGATCCATTCTGGAGGATTTATGGATCATCGCCTACTTGAAATCGTGGCCTGCCCGGTCTGTAACGGCAAACTCTGGTTCAATAAAGAAACCCAGGAGCTTATCTGCAAACCGGATGGTCTGGCCTTTCCACTGCGCGACGGCATTCCCGTGTTACTGGAAACCGAAGCCCGTTCACTTAGTGCGGAAGAGACTACCTCATGAGTTTCGTTGCCATTATTCCTGCCCGCTATGCGTCGTCCCGACTGCCGGGCAAACCGCTGATGGATATTCACGGTAAACCGATGGTTGTTCACGTGCTGGAGCGCGCCCGGGAGTCGGGCGCGGCGCGTATTATCGTGGCGACCGACCACGCTGACGTGGCGAAAGCCGTAGAGGCTGCGGGAGGCGAGGTTTGCATGACCCGAGCCGACCATGAGTCCGGTACCGAGCGTCTGGCGGAAGTCGTGGAAAAATGCGGCTTTGCCGATGATACGCCGATTGTGAACCTGCAAGGTGATGAGCCGATGATCCCGCCGGAAAACCTGCGTCAGGTGGCGGAAAACCTGATTGCCAGCGGGGTGGGGATGTCCACGCTGGCGGTGCCGATTGAGGATGCGCAAGAGGCCTTTAACCCAAATGCGGTGAAGGTCGTGTGCGACAAAAACGGCTTCGCGCTCTATTTCTCCCGCGCCACCATTCCCTGGGATCGCGACCGCTTTGCCCATTCCCGCGATGCGATTGGCGATTCGCTGCTGCGTCATATTGGCATCTATGGCTATCGCGCCGGTTTTATTCGTCGCTACGTTAGTTGGGCGCCCAGCCCGCTTGAGCAGCTCGAAAAGCTGGAGCAGTTGCGGGTGCTGTGGTACGGCGAAAAAATCCACGTGGCGGTAGCACGACAGGTGCCCGGCACCGGCGTGGATACCCCGGAAGATCTTGAACGGGTTCGCGCTGCGATGGGCTAAACCAGAAAAAACCTCCGGTACGGAGGTTTTTTTATGCTCACAGGCAAGGATTTGATCTGGCGGGAAGCATTTCACTGCCATCGGTACCATTATAAAAAGTGGGTTTTTCCGGAGGTATTGAGGTCATGGAACGTTTGCGCAGGGAATTGAGTCATCTGTTGGGAGAAAAGTTAAGCCGTCTGGAGTGTGTCAGCGAAGCGCCTGATTCGGTGCTGTGGGCGCTCTATGACAGCCAGGGGCATCCGCTGCCGCTACTGGCAAAATGCTTTAGCTCGCCGGGGGTGGCCGCCCGCTGTGGTCTGAAAATGTCTCAGCTGGCGCGCCATGGCAGCGTGCGGCTGCCGGTGGTTTACGGCGTCATCACCCATGACGATCGCGTTGGTCAGGAACTGTTGCTGATGGAGCGTCTGCGGGGTGTGCCGGTAGAGGCGCCTGCCCGCACCCCGGAGCGCTGGACGCATCTGAAGGATCAGATTGTCGAAGCGCTTCTGAGCTGGCATAGGGTGGATAGCGGCGGCTATGTCGGAGATATCGACAGCATTCAGCATAACCGCTGGTCTGACTGGTACCGGCAGCGGGTCGAGGTGCTGTGGAGCACCCTGGGCCAGTTCACCAGTACCGGGCTGTCGATGCAGGATATGCGCACCCTGTGGCGCGCCAGAGCGGCGCTGGCGACGCTGCTCAGCGATGCGGATGACGTGGCGGTGATGGTACACGGCAATCTGACGCTGCGTAGTCTGCTTAAGGATGCCCGCAGCGATCAGCTGATTGCCGCCATTAACCCCGGCGTGACGCTGTGGGCGCCCAGGGAATATGAGCTGTTTCGCCTGTGGGAAGAGGGCATGCCGGAAAGCCTGCTATGGCATTACCTGAAACGGGCGCCGGTGGCGGAATCCTTCCTGTGGCGGCGCTGGCTCTACCTGCTGTGGAGCGAAGTAGCGCGTCTGGTGACCTGCGGCCATATCAATCGCCCTGCTTTTGACCGCGCCGCCAGAGAGCTACTTCCCTGGCTGAGCTAATTCGCCTTTTACCCACTGCCAGAGTCGACCCAGGGTTTCATAACCCGCCCGATCGCTGTGCATCAGCCACAAAGGGGAGGGCATAATTTTTTCCCAGGTCTGGAGCGGCGAGGTAATCGCCAGTTGATTCGCCGGCGCGGCAATGGGGTGCAGCCCCTGGCGGTGGAAGAAGATCATCGCTCTGGGCAGATGTGAGGCGGAACTGACCAGCAGGAAGGGGTGATCCCCTAACAGGCGAGCTACAGCGGCGGCCTCCTCTTCGGTGTCCCTGGGGCTGTTGAGCGTGACAATTGCACTGCGCGGCACGCCCAGGCTTTCCGCCACCCGGGCGCCGGCCTCGGCGGTGGTGACCGGATTAGTCGGTGACGAATAACCGGTGAAGATCATCCGCGATCCCGGATTCGCCAGCCACAGCCGCACGCCTTCCGCTACCCGCGGCAGACTGTTATTTATCAGATTAGAGCTCGGCGCCCATTCCGGATTCCAGGTGTAGCCGCCGCCCAGTACCACAATATCCCTGACCGGCTGCCCGCCGCGCCAGGTTGGATAGCGTGATTCAAGCGGCGCCAGTAGTCTGTCGGCCACCGGCTGCAGGCTTAGCAACAGCAGCGTCAGCCAGCTCAGGGTCAGTAGCGTACGCCCGGTTTTCTGCCAGCGGCTGAACCACAGCAGCGCGATGGCGACTCCCATCATCAGCAGCAGAAAAGGGAGCGGCAGAAGCAGGCCGCCGATATATTTTTTGAGTTCAAAAAGCAGCAAATCCGGTTCCTTTTTTGACCATATAACGGTTAAAACCCGGTGATCATACATCATAAGGGTTCATTATCCGCCCGGGTATGACAAAATAGCGCCTTTGCCCGATGGGGGCATGAGATCGGGGATCTGTTGCGATGAGCGATCGCAATTTTGATGACATTGCTGAAAAGTTTGCCCGCAATATTTATGGCACTACCAAAGGTAAGCTGCGTCAGGCGATTTTGTGGCAGGATCTGGAGCCGCTTCTGACCCGGCTGCCTGCCCGGCCGCTGCGCGTTCTTGACGCCGGCGGCGGCGAAGGGCAGATGGCCTGCCGTCTGGCGGCGCTGGGGCATCAGGTGACCCTGTGCGATCTTTCGGCGCAAATGGTGGCCCGCGCCCGACAGGCGGCGGAGCAGAAAGGTGTGAGCGGGAACATGCATTTTATACATTGTGCCGCCCAGGAAGTTGCTCATTATTTGGAAAGCCCCGTCGATCTGATATTGTTTCACGCGGTGCTGGAGTGGGTTTCCGATCCCCGGTCGATGCTGGACACTCTGTGGTCTTGTCTGAAACCTGGCGGCGCTCTGTCGCTGATGTTTTATAATGCGAACGGTCTGCTGTTGCACAATATGGTGGCCGGTAATTTCACTTACGTGCAGCAGGGTATGCCCAAACGTAAAAAGCGCACCCTGTCGCCGGACAATCCGCTACGGCCGGAACAGGTTTATGACTGGCTGGAGCAGATTGGCTGGCTTATTACCGGTAAGACCGGCGTGCGAGTATTTCATGACTATCTGCGGGAAAAGCAGCAGCAACGCGAATGTTTTGAGCAACTCCTGGCGCTGGAGACCGCATACTGCCGTCAGGAGCCCTGGATAAGTCTGGGGCGTTACATCCATGTAACAGCGCAAAAGCCGGAAAATCAGGGATAAACTATGAGTGATTTTTCCCAGACAGTACCAGAACTGGTTGCCTGGGCCAGAAAAAACGACTTCTCCATCTCGCTGCCCGGCGACAGGCTGGCTTTTTTGCTGGCGATAGCCACGCTGAACGGCGAACGGTTGGATGGAGAACTGAGCGAAGGGGAGCTGGTAGACGCCTTCCGCCATGTCAGCGATGCGTATGGACAAAGCGGCGAAACTATCGCCCAGCGCGCCAATAACGCAATCAACGATATGGTGCGCCAGCGTCTGCTTAACCGTTTTACCAGCGAGCTGACGGAAGGCAATGCCATTTACCGTCTTACGCCGCTGGGCATCGGTATTACCGATTATTATATCCGCCAGCGCGAATTTTCGACCCTGCGCCTTTCGATGCAGCTTTCCGTGGTCGCGGGCGAGCTTAAGGGAGCGGCGGACGCCTCCGTGGAAGGAGGCGACGAGTTTCACTGGCATCGCAACGTCTTCGCGCCGCTGAAGTATTCGGTGGCGGAGATTTTCGACAGTATCGATCTGACCCAGCGGGTGATGGACGAACAGCAGCAGCAGGTGAAAGACGATATCGCCCAGCTGCTGAATAAGGACTGGCGCGCGGCCATTAGCAGCTGCGAACTTCTGCTGTCGGAAACTTCTGGCACGCTGCGTGAACTGCAGGACACCCTGGAAGCGGCCGGTGACAAACTGCAGGCTAACCTGCTGCAGATTCAGGAGGCCATTATCGGTCGCGAGGATCTGCACTTTGTCAGCCGCCTGGTCTATGAACTGCAGAGCAAGCTCGATCGCATCGTCAGTTGGGGGCAGCAGGCGATGGATTTGTGGATCGGCTATGACCGCCACGTACACAAATTTATCCGTACCGCCATCGATATGGACAAGAACCGGGTGTTCGCCCAGCGTCTGCGTCAGTCGGTACAGAACTATTTCGACGCCCCCTGGGCGTTGACCTATGCTTCTGCTGACCGCTTGTTTGATATGCGCGATGAAGAGATGGCGCTGCGCGACGAAGAGGTGACCGGCGAGCTGCCGGTGGATCTGGAGTTTGAAGAGTTTAACGAGATTCGCGAACAGCTGGCCGGTATGATCGAAGAGGCCTTGAAGGTCTACAAAGAGAAAAACGTGCCGCTGGATCTTAGCGTTGTAATGCGTGAGTATCTGGCGCAATATCCGCGCGCTCGCCACTTTGACGTGGCGCGTATTGTCGTCGACCAGGCCGTGCGCCTGGGCGTGGCAGAGGCAGATTTCCTCGGTATGCCAGCTCCGTGGCAGCCGATTAACGATTACGGAGCCAGGGTACAGGCGCATGTCATCGATAAATATTGAACAATTAATGCCAGTGAAGCTGGCGCAGGCGCTGGCGAATCCACTGTTTCCGGCTCTCGACAGCCAGTTACGCTCTGGTCGTCATATTGGGCTGGATGAGCTGGATAACCATGCTTTTTTAATGGATTTTCAGGAGCAGCTGGAAGAGTTTTACGCCCGCTATAACGTGGAGCTTATCCGTGCGCCGGAGGGCTTTTTCTATCTGCGTCCGCGTTCCACCACGCTGATTCCGCGTTCGGTGCTTTCCGAGCTGGACATGCTGGTGGGCAAGATCCTTTGCTACCTCTATCTCAGCCCGGAACGCCTGGCTAACGAAGGGATCTTTACCCAGCAGGAGCTCTACGATGAGCTGCTGGCACTGGCCGACGAGAGCAAACTGCTGAAGCTGGTGAACAACCGCTCCACGGGCTCAGATCTCGACCGTCAGAAGCTGCAGGAAAAGGTGCGCGCGTCACTGAACCGACTGCGTCGTCTCGGCATGGTCTGGTTTACCGGCCATGACAGCAGCAAATTCCGCATTATGGAGTCGGTCTTCCGATTCGGCGCCGATGTCCGCACCGGGGATGACCCGCGCGAGGCGCAGCTGCGCATTATCCGGGACGGCGAGGCGATGCCCGTTGAATCCCATCTGCAGCTGAATGACGACGACAGTGATGAAACTTCCCAGGATAACGTCGAGGATGACAATGATTGAACGCGGTAAATTTCGTTCGCTGACGCTGATTAACTGGAACGGTTTCTTCGCGCGTACCTTCGATCTGGATGCGCTGGTTACCACGCTGTCCGGGGGCAACGGTGCCGGTAAATCCACGACCATGGCGGCCTTCGTGACGGCGCTGATTCCCGATCTGACGCTGCTGCACTTTCGTAACACCACCGAGGCCGGAGCGACGTCCGGTTCGCGCGATAAGGGCCTGCACGGCAAGCTGCGCGCCGGTGTCTGCTATTCGGTGCTGGATGTGGTGAACTCACGCCATCAGCGCGTGGTGGTGGGGGTGCGTCTGCAGCAGATTGCCGGTCGCGATCGCAAGGTGGATATCAAGCCTTTCGCCATTCAGGGACTGCCGATGGCGATTCAGCCGACCCAACTGCTGACCGAAACGCTCAACGATCGTCAGGCGCGCGTGCTGACGCTTCAGGAGCTGCGGGACAAGATGGAAGCGATGGAGGGGGTGCAGTTCAAGCAGTTCAACTCCATTACCGATTACCACTCGCTGATGTTCGATCTTGGGGTGGTGGCGCGTCGTTTGCGCTCCGCGTCCGATCGCAGCAAGTACTACAAGCTGATCGAAGCCTCGCTCTACGGCGGGATCTCCAGCGCCATTACCCGCTCCCTGCGCGACTACCTGCTGCCGGAAAACGGCGGAGTGCGTAAAGCGTTTCAGGATATGGAAGCGGCGCTGCGCGAAAACCGCATGACCCTGGAGGCGATTCGCGTCACCCAGTCGGATCGCGATCTGTTTAAACACCTGATCTCCGAAGCTACCAATTACGTGGCGGCGGACTACATGCGTCATGCCAATGAGCGACGCATCCATCTGGATCAGGCGCTGGATCTGCGGCGTGAGCTCTATACCGGCCGCCAGCAGCTTGCTACCGAACAGTACAAACATGTCGAGATGGCCCGTGAGCTGGCGGAGCACGCCGGCGCCGAAGGGGATCTGGAAACCGACTATCAGGCGGCCAGCGATCACCTGAACCTGGTGCAGACGGCGCTGCGCCAGCAGGAAAAAATTGAACGCTATGAGGCGGATCTGGAAGAGTTGCAGATTCGTCTGGAAGAGCAGAGCGAGATTGTCGCTGAATCTCAGGAGATGCAGGAAGAGAACGAGGCCCGCACTGAGGCGGCGGAGCTGGAGGTAGACGAGCTGAAGAGCCAGCTTGCCGACTATCAGCAGGCCCTCGACGTACAGCAGACTCGCGCTATTCAGTATCAGCAGGCGCTCCAGGCGCTGGAGCGCGCCAGGGAGCTGTGTCATCTGCCGGATCTCGATCCTGACAGCGCCGCCGAATGGCAGGAAACTTTCCAGGCTCGCGAGCAGGAAGCCACGGAAAAGCTGCTGAATCTTGAGCAGAAGATGAGCGTCTCTCAGACCGCTCACAGCCAGTTCGAGGAGGCCTTCAGGCTGGTTGAATCCATTCATGGCCCGGTGAGCCGCGGCGAGGCCTGGTCTGTGGCGCGCGATCTGCTGCGCGATGCGTCCGAACAGCGTCACCAGGCGGAGCAGGCTCAGGGGCTGCGTATGCGCCTGAGCGAACTGGAACAGCGCCTGCGTGAACAGCAGGAGGCGGAACGCCTGCTGGCGGAATTCTGTAAACGCCAGGGGCGTGAGTATCAGCCCGATGAGCTGGAAGCGCTGCAGCAGGAGCTGGAAGCGCGTATTGCCGATCTGCAGGACAGCGTCAGCGAAGCCAGCGAACAGCGCATGAATCTGCGTCAGGAGCTGGAACAGCTGCAGGGGCGGATTCGTCTGCTGACCCAGCGTGCGCCAGTCTGGCTGGCGGCCCGTAACAGCCTGAACCAGATTAGCGAACAGAGTGGGGAAGAGTTCGCCAGCGGCGCGGAAGTGACCGGGTACCTTCAGCAACTGCTGGAACGCGAGCGCGAAGCGACGGTGGAGCGCGACGAAGTCGGCGCCCGCAAGCGCGCCGTGGATGAAGAGATCGAACGGCTGAGTCAGCCTGGCGGTGCCGATGACGGTCGGCTGAGCGTGCTGGCGGAGCGTTTCGGCGGGGTTCTGCTGTCGGAAATCTACGATGACGTCAGTCTGGAAGATGCACCGTACTTTTCGGCGCTCTACGGCCCGTCGCGCCACGCTATCGTCGTTCCGGATCTTTCGCAGATTCGCGAACAGCTCGACGCGCTGGAAGACTGTCCGGAAGATCTCTACCTGATAGAAGGGGATCCGCAGTCCTTCGACGATAGCGTCTTCGGCGCCGAAGAGCTGGAAGGGGCGGTGGTCGTGAAGGTGGCGGATCGCCAGTGGCGTTATTCCCGCTTTCCGGAAGTGCCGCTGTTTGGCCGTGCCGCGCGTGAAAACCGTATTGAATCACTGCACGCAGAGCGCGAAACGCTGGCGGAGCGCTACGCCACTCTGGCGTTCGACGTTCAGAAGACCCAGCGTCTGCATCAGGCCTTCAGTCGCTTTATCGGCCAGCACCTGTCGGTGGCTTTCGAGGACGATCCCGAAGCGGAAATTCGTCAGCTCAATAGCCGTAAAACTGAGATTGAGCGTGCGTTAAGCACCCATGAAAGTGACAACCAACAGCAGCAGGCGCAGTTTTCACTGGCGAAAGAGGGGGTGGCGCAGCTTAACCGTCTGTTGCCGCGTCTGAGTTTGCTGGAAGACGAAACTCTGGCCGACCGCTGCGATGAAATTCAGGAGCGTCTGGATGAAGCGCAGGAGGCCGTACGCTTTATTCAGCAGCATGGCAACCAACTGACGCGCCTGGAGCAGGTGGCGTCGGTATTGCAAAACGACCCCGAGCAGTTCGATCAGCTCAAGCAGGATTACCAGTACGCGCAGCAGGTGCAGCGCGAAGCGCGCCAGCAGGCCTTTGCGTTGACCGAAGTGGTGCAGCGTCGCGCCCACTTTAGCTACAGCGATTCGGCAGAGATGCTGAGCGGCAACAGCGATCTCAATGAGAAGCTGCGCCGTCGGCTGGAGCAGGCGGAGTCCGAGCGTACCCGAGCCCGTGAAGCGCTGCGCAGCCATGCCGCCCAGCTCAGCCAGTATCATCAGCTGCTGGCCTCGCTGAAGAGTTCGTTCGACACCAAACGCGAACTGCTGGCCGACCTCTATCGCGAACTGAAAGACATTGGCGTGCGTGCCGATGCCGGTTCGGAAGAGCGCGCCCGGATGCGTCGCGATGAGCTGCATACCGCGCTCAGCAACAACCGTGCCCGTCGCAATCAGCTGGAAAAACAGCTGACGTACTGCGAAGCGGAAATGGAAAACCTGACCCGCCGCCTGAAGCGTCAGGAGCGGGATTACCGCGAGAAGCGTGAGCAGGTGGTGAGCGCCAAAGCGGGCTGGTGCGCGGTGATGCGCATGGTCAAAGAGAACGGCGTCGAGAAGCGTTTGCACCGTCGCGAGCTGGCTTATCAGTCTGGCGACGATCTGCGTTCGATGTCGGATAAGGCGCTCGGCGCCCTGCGTCAGGCCGTGGCGGATAATGAGCATCTGCGTGACGTACTGCGGATGTCAGAAGATCCGAAACGGCCGGAGCGCAAGATTCAGTTCTTTGTCGCGGTTTACCAGCATCTGCGCGAGCGTATCCGCCAGGATATCATACGCACTGACGATCCGGTCGAGGCCATTGAACAGATGGAGATCGAACTGGGCCGCCTGACGGAAGAGCTGACCGCCCGTGAGCAGAAGCTGGCTATCAGCTCGCGCAGCGTGGCGAATATTATTCGTAAAACCATCCAGCGCGAACAGAACCGTATTCGGATGCTGAACCAGGGGCTGCAGAGCGTCTCCTTTGGCCAGGTGAATAGCGTGCGGCTCAACGTGAACGTGCGAGAGGCCCACGCCACGCTGCTGGAGGTGCTGTCCGCCGAGCATGAACAGCATCAGGATCTGTTTAACAGCAGTCGCCTGAGTTTTTCTGAAGCCCTGGCGAAGCTGTACCAGCGCCTGAACCCGCAGATCGATATGGGCAACCGTACGGCGCAAACCATCGGTGAAGAGCTGCTGGACTACCGTAACTATCTGGAGATGGAAGTAGAAGTCAACAGAGGCTCAGACGGCTGGCTGCGCGCCGAGAGCGGCGCGCTCTCTACCGGCGAAGCCATCGGTACCGGTATGTCGATCCTGGTGATGGTGGTGCAGTCCTGGGAAGAAGAGTCCCGCCGTCTACGCGGTAAAGATATCTCGCCGTGTCGTCTGCTGTTCCTTGATGAAGCGGCGCGTCTTGACGCCCGGTCCATCAACACCCTGTTCGAACTGTGCGAGCGTCTGGAGATGCAGCTGGTTATCGCGGCGCCGGAAAACATCAGTCCGGAGAAAGGTACTACCTATAAGCTGGTGCGTAAGGTGGTTCAGAACACCGAACACGTACACGTGGTGGGGCTACGCGGATTTGCCGCTACGCTGCCGGAGACGCTACCGCGCAGCGAGCCGATGGTAGCGGAGCCGGACGAGGACGACGAACCGGACGCTGACGCTTCCTGATCGCGGCTGAACAGAGGCCCTTCTCGCGAGGGGCCTCAGGTTGATGACAAAGAGGGAAAAAACGTGGTTTTTCCCTCTTTGTGGTTATCAGCCGAAAATCAATGAATTGATTTTCCGTGTTTATTTTTCTGGTAATTCTGGCCGAACGCGTTCGGCCCAGGTTTGTCATCAGTTTCAGGCCCTTCCGGTGAGGGGCCTCTTCTTTTCTTCCATTGACTTTGTGGTTTCGGGTCTTTAAATTTCTTTACATTTGGCGCTGCAAAGCCATTTTTCTCTTTATATACTGAGAGTAAGAGCCTGTCACTTTTGACGCAGAGGCAATTAATTAGGGGGCAAGGGATGTTGCTTATGAACTTTTTGGGGCGCCGACAGCTGGCTGCGGCCGTGGCGCTGGCTCTGGGGCTGATGCCGCTAACCGGCGCTCTGGCCGATGAACCCGCTGTGGTACCGGCCGATGGTAGTGAAACGACCCTGGAACATCCCGGTCTAATGCAGACCGCGCCGGCATCGCCGGCTATGGCTGCGCTGTACGGCAGCCAGCCAGCTCAGGCCGACACCTCGGCGGCCGATAATCGCGCCCGCCTGCAGTCCGTGCTGTCGTCCGGCTATACGCCGCTCTATTCCGACGCCCTGGCACAGCTTTACGTGGCGCGTGATATGAAACCCATGTGGGATAACGCTCAGGCGGTTCGTTCCTTTGAACAACAGCTGGCGGAAGTAGCGATGGCGGGCGTTCATCCGCGATTCAGCGCCTGGGTCGAAAAACTGACCGATCCTGAGGTTCAGGGAATGGATCGTGATGTGGTGCTTTCCGACGCGCTGCTGGGATATCTGTATTTTATCGCTTCTATGCCAGATCAGGGCAATCGTTGGTTATACAGCGAGAGCGCCTGGAAGATGTCGCTGCCGCCGCTGTCGGTGATTAACCAGTGGCAGCTGGCGGTCGATAGCGATCGCGTCGCGCCATTTGTGGAATCGCTGACGCCCCAGCATCCCTGGTACAGCGAGATGCATCAATCACTGCGTCGGCTGCTGGAAGATAAGCGCCCGTGGCCACAGTTAAGCGATAGCAGAACGCTGCGCCCCGGCGAATTGAGCCGCGATGTTCCGGCGCTGCGCCAGATTCTGCGTAACTCAGGGATGCTGGACGAGGGCGGGGCGGTGAGCTCTTCCCGACCTTCTGACGCCAGTCAGTCCTACGACAGGCAACTGGTGGCGGCGGTGAAGCGATTCCAGGTATGGCAGGGGCTGGGTGCGGATGGCGTCATCGGGCCGTCGACGCGTTACTGGCTTAACGTTACGCCGCGCCAGCGCGCCAGCCTGCTGGCATTGAATATTCAGCGGCTGCGCCTGCTGCCTGCGGAAACCCGTACCGGCATTCTGGTCAATATTCCCGATTACTCGCTGGTTTATTATCTGGACGGTAATCTGGCGCTGGCATCAAAGGTGATTGTCGGGCGTCCCGACCGCAGGACGCCGATGATGAGCAGCGCGCTGAATAACGTGGTGGTAAATCCGCCGTGGAACGTGCCGATGAGCATGGCGCGCAAAGATATCCTGCCAAAGGTCTGGCGCGATCCCGGCTATCTCGATCGCCATAACTACAAGGTGCTGAGGGGCTGGAACAGTAACGCTGCGATTAACCCCTGGCAGGTGGACTGGGCGACGATTACCCCATCGAATCTGCCATTCCGCTTCCAGCAGGCGCCGGGGCCGCGTAATGCATTAGGCCGCTATAAGTTCAATATGCCAAGCTCGGATGCCATCTATTTGCATGATACGCCGAATCACTCGCTGTTTAACAAGAGCGAGCGGGCGCTGAGTTCAGGATGCGTCAGGGTCAATAAGGCTTCTGAGCTGGCTGGAATGCTATTGCAGGACGCCGGCTGGAATCAGGCGCGCGTCTCTTCTGCGCTGCAGGAAGGGAATACTCGTTACGTGAATATCCGTCAGCGCATTCCGGTAAATCTTTACTATCTGACCGCTTTTGTCGATAACGATGGACGGACCGCGTTTCGAACAGATATTTACAATTACGATCTCACTGCGCGATCGGGCGCACAAATCCTGGCAAAAGCGCAAAAGCTCATCCAGTAAATGCAGTAATTCTAATAAATTAACTGTCGTAAACTTATGTCATTCGCGGGCTCGAATCGCTACAGAGCCCGCAGGACATGGGCTGGCGCTATCTTGACGTCTTAAGTTTTGGCGGTTAAGGTGCGTCTGAATGCGCTAGAAGTGCATATTTATTGTTCCATTTTTATTTTTACCTGTAGACCCGGATATCATGGATAAATTCGACGCTAACCGCCGCAAATTGCTGGCGTTGGGGGGGGCTGCCCTGGGTGTAGCCATCTTGCCGACCTCTGCATTTGCCACACTCTCTACGCCGCGTCCGCGCATCCTGACCATGAACAATCTCCACACCGGAGAAACGATCAAAGCCGAATTTTTCGACGGCAGACACTACATTCAGGATGAGCTGAGTCGCTTAAACCATTTCTTCCGCGATTTTCGCGCCAACAAAGTCAAAATGATTGACCCCGGACTGTTTGACCAGCTCTATCGCCTTCAGGGGATGCTGGGCACCAGTAAACCGGTGCAGTTAATTTCCGGTTATCGTTCACCTGTGACCAATAACCGTTTGCGTGCCCGCAGTTCGGGCGTGGCGAAGCACAGTTACCACACCAAAGGCCAGGCGATGGATTTCCACATCGAAGGCATTTCGTTAAGCAATATCCGCAAAGCCGCGTTATCTATGCGCGCCGGTGGTGTAGGATACTACCCACGTAGCAACTTTGTGCATATTGATACCGGGCCGGTAAGGCACTGGTAATTAACGAAAGGCCCGGTAACGGGCACAATGGGAGCGGTATGAACTATCACATTATTCCGGTTACGGCGTTCTCTCAGAACTGTTCGCTGATATGGTGTCCTGAAACCCGACTGGCGGCGCTGGTGGACCCAGGCGGCGATGCCGGGCGCATCAAGGAAGAGGTGGTCGCGAAGGGCGTTTCGGTCACTCAGATCCTGCTGACACACGGTCATCTTGACCATGTGGGCGCTGCGGCGGAGCTGGCGGCGCACTATGGGGTGCCGGTCATCGGCCCTCAGAAAGAGGACGAGTTCTGGCTTCAGGGGCTGCCGCAGCAGAGTCGCATGTTCGGGCTTGATGAGTGTCAACCGCTGACGCCCGATCGCTGGCTGGAAGAAGGAGATACCGTTGCCGTGGGTAAGGTTACGCTTCAGGTTCTGCACTGCCCGGGGCATACCCCAGGCCATATCGTCTTTTTCGATGCGGCTTCGCGCAGGCTTATCTCCGGCGATGTGATCTTTAAAGGGGGCGTTGGGCGCAGTGACTTCCCGCGTGGCGACCACAGCCAGTTGATCGCTTCTATTTGTAATAAGCTGCTGCCGCTGGGGGATGATGTTACTTTTATTCCCGGCCATGGCCCGCTCTCGACGCTCGGAGAAGAGCGACTGCACAATCCGTTTTTGCAGGGGCTCTGATCCCGGGGAACGCTGCCCACGACGGCAGGTTATCTCGCTGAATAAAAAACGCCCCGGCAGCAAAGCGGCCGGGGCGTTTTTTTATGACGGGCGATTACAGCACGGCTACGATGGCCTCGCACAGCGGCGCCATATTGTCGGGAGTCATACCAGCAACGTTAACGCGCCCGGAGGCGACGGCATAGATGGCGAACTCTTCGCGCAGGCGCAGTACCTGATCTTTGGTCAGACCGCTAAACGAAAACATGCCGTTCTGACGGGTGATAAAGCTGAAGTCGCGATTGGCTCCTTTTTCCTGCAGGGTGTTAACGAACAGCTGCCGCATACGCTGGATACGCTGACGCATATCGGTTAGCTCCTGCTCCCAGATAGCGCGCAGCGCGTCGTTGCTGAGGATGGTTGCCACAACGGATGCGCCATGAGCCGGCGGGTTGGAATAGTTGGCGCGAATGCAGGACTTCATCTGGCTGAACGCGCGATCGGCCTGATCGCTGTCTGCCGCGACCAGCGTACAGGCGCCGACGCGCTCATTATAGAGACCGAAGTTTTTAGAGTAAGAACTGGCGACGATCAGCTCCTGATGAAGGGCAGCAAAGGCGCGCAGGCCTTCTGCATCCTCTTCCAGACCGCGGGCAAAGCCCTGGTAGGCGAAGTCGAACAGCGGCAGCCAGCCTTTTTCCTGTGACAGCTTCGCCAGCTCTTCCCACTGTGATAGCGTCGGATCGATACCGGTGGGGTTGTGGCAGCAGCCGTGGAACAGTACGACATCACCTTTTTCTGCGTTCTGCAGGCTGGCCAGCAGGCCGTTGAAATCAAGGGTATGGTTTTGCGCGTCGTAGTATGCGTATTCGCACACTTCAAGACCGGCGGAGCTGAAAACGCCTTTATGGTTAGGCCAACTGGGATTGCTGACCCAAATGCGCTTGACGCTGGTGTTTTTCGCCAGGAAATCGGCGGCCACGCGCAGGGCACCGGTTCCACCCGGCGTCTGGGCCGTGCGGCCGCGTTTAGCGTCGATAATCGCGCTTCCCTTACCAAACAGCAG
Source organism: Rosenbergiella sp. YN46 (assembly GCF_036620675.1). Classification (NCBI taxonomy): domain Bacteria; kingdom Pseudomonadati; phylum Pseudomonadota; class Gammaproteobacteria; order Enterobacterales; family Erwiniaceae; genus Rosenbergiella; species Rosenbergiella sp. YN46. The sequence continues at coordinate 163,648 of NZ_JAZHEE010000001.1, read as the reverse complement.
CTCCTGGGTGCAGCGTCCAAATTCCGGGATGCCGTCAATCCCCAGGTAGTTTTTGGTGGTTTCATTCTCCAGCAGATACTGTTCTGCTTTCTTCACGCTGGTCAGAATGGGCGTTTTACCTGTTTCGTCCTTATATACCCCAATACCGAGGTTGATTTTGTTCGGGCGATCGTCGGTACGAAAAAGTTCGGCCAGTCCAAGAATGGGATCGGCTGGGGCTGCGGTTATGTTTTCAAACATGACGAGGTTCCATTGGTATCAGAAGGGAATTCGTTATCAGGTTAACGGCTGATCAACAAAATGCCAACCGTTAGCAGGAAAAAGAGCGGCGGACATCAAACTCTGTGACAAATGGTTCCAGCCCATAAAAAAACAGGGCCGAGGCCCTGTTCAAAATGAGGTGGTTACGTCTGTTGTTGGTTTTATATCCGAACTGCTTTTAGAACTGGTAAGCAACGCCCAGCATGTACTGGTTGTCGGTACCGACGAAGCTGCCGTAAGTACGGGTGAAGTCGTTTTCATCCAGCAGGTTGATACGATAGTCACCGTATACGCTGAAGTTCTTGTTGAAGTAGTAGGAGGCGCCTACGGTTACGTATTCAGCCAGATCGGCATCGGTGTAGCCGTTGGCACCAACCGGCAGATCCTTACCCTTGCTCTTCACGTAAGAAACGGACGGACGCAGACCAAAGTCGAACTGGTACTGAGCAATCAGCTCATAGTTCTGAGTCTTGTTGATGAACGTGCTGTTAGCACCTTTGGACAGGTAGTTCATATTACGGGTTTCGGAATAGACGGCCGCCAGGTAGATATTGTTGGCGTCATACTTCAGACCGGTTGCCCAGGATTCTGCGTTGTCGCCCAGACCGTCGGCAGACTGTTTGGTAGAACGATCGGACTTGCTGTAGGCACCGATAATGCCGAAACCTTCGTAGTCATAACCCAGGGAGAAGCCGAAACCGTCGCCATTCTGGTTCTTGATGTTATCGTGCTCGTTCTTGCCCTGGTACTGAATGCCGAAGTGCAGGCCGTCAACCAGACCGAAGAAGTTATTGTTACGGTAGGTCAGTACGCCTGCGGTACGGTTGGTCATATAGGTGTCGGTGCTGCCTGCCCAGGTTTCGCCGGAGTAGGACGGAGACATATCGGTCCAGGCTTCTACGTCGTAGACGATACCGTAGTTACGACCATAGTCCAGAGAGCCGTAGTCACCAACACGCAGACCGGCATAGGCCAGACGCGTTTTATTGGTCTGCTCGCCTTCCGGCTCATTGGCGTACATACGGTATTCCCACTGGCCGTAACCGGTCAGCATATCATTGATCTGCGTTTCCCCTTTGAAACCCAGCTGAGCATAGGTGCCGTCATTGCTGTCGTTGCTGGAATTATTCGTCCACTTATGCTCGGCGGCGACTTTACCGTACAGATCCAGTTTGTTGCCGTCTTTATTATAGATTTCTGCTGCGTTAGCCGCACCTGCTGCTAACAGGGCAGGGATAACCACTGCAAGGAGATTACGCTTCATCATTATTTATTACCCTCATTGGTGTTTTTTATGGACACCTGCCACTGCCGTCAACAATTCCGTACAGAATTATTGATGAGAGATTTGGTGTCTTTCTGTGTCTGGAAAGCATATTTCCATCGGGGGTACCGTTTCGCTAGTTTGAATGTGCTACCAATATCAATAAAGAGTATCTAGTAGATACTGTGTGTAACAAAATGTGTATTTTTGGGAACTTTGTGAAGCGATTCAAAATTCTGGCATAACACTGGTGTACAACAGGATTTTTGTTTTTATATTTTTGATTATATTGCTTTTTTATGGGTTTTTGGGTGATGGATTTCTGTTTTTCTCAGACGATTGTTTGTCAGTATGAGTCACTTCCTGAGCCTGTCGCGCTGTTGCATTTTAAGCTATGTGTGCTACCTGATTGTTGCCGTTGAGGGACGCTATATTAACCAAATGTGGTAAATATGTTTTCATTGATGAAATATTTAGTAACTGATGGCGATGGTAAGGGGCTTGAAAATTGTGTGATGTTGTGAGCAATTAGACCGGTTGGTTAGTGCTTAGGATTGACTCTGGTCAATAAAAAGGCCGGCATAAGCCGGCCTGAGATTATCAGTAGTGGTGACAATCAGAAGTTAGCGTTACGCGGCGTACGGGGGAAGGGGATCACGTCACGTACGTTCTGAACGCCGGTGACATAGGCGATCAGACGCTCAAAGCCCAGGCCAAAACCGGCATGTGGCACGGTACCGTAGCGACGCAGGTCGCGATACCACCAGTAGTCCTCTTTATTGAGGCCCATCTCCTCCATGCGGGCATCCAGCACATCAAGGCGCTCTTCTCGCTGGGAACCGCCGATGATTTCGCCAATACCCGGCGCCAGCACGTCCATTGCGGCAACGGTCTTACCGTCGTCGTTCATACGCATATAAAATGCTTTGATGTCTTTCGGGTAGTTTTTTACCACCACCGGCGCCCTGAAGTGTTTTTCGGCCAGATAGCGTTCGTGTTCAGAGGCCAGATCCACGCCCCAGTACACCGGATTTTCGAATTTTTCGCCGCATTTTTCCAGAATGGCGACGGCATCGGTGTAGTCAACCTGCGCAAAGTCGGCAGCGACGAAGCGTTCCAGACGCTCGATCGCTTCTTTATCCACACGCTGAGCGAAGAATTCCATATCGTCACGGCGCTCTTCCAGTACCGCCTTAAAGACGTACTTCAGCATGGCCTCTGCGAGCGATGCCGCATCGTCCAGACTGGCGAAAGCCACTTCCGGTTCCAGCATCCAGAATTCAGCAAGGTGGCGGCTGGTGTTCGAGTTTTCGGCGCGGAAAGTCGGGCCGAAGGTGTAGATTTTCGACAGCGCGCAGGCGTAGGTTTCACCGTTTAGCTGCCCGGAAACTGTCAGGAAGGCCTCTTTGCCGAAGAAGTCCTTGTCGTAGTCGATCTTGCCCCGATCGTTGCGCGGCAGGTTTTCCATATCCAGCGTGGAAACCCGGAACATCTCGCCGGCGCCTTCGGTATCAGAAGCGGTAATGAGCGGAGTCGAAACCCAAAAGAAGCCCTGCTCATCAAAAAAGCGGTGCAGCGCCTGTGCCAGAGTATGGCGAACGCGGGCCACAGCGCCAATCAGGTTGGTGCGCGGACGCAGGTGTGCCACTTCACGCAGATATTCGATGCTGTGACGCTTGGCGGCCATGGGGTAGCTGTCGGGATCCTCAACCCAGCCTACGACGTCGACGCGGCTTGCCTGTAGCTCGAAGCTCTGCCCCTGGCCCGGCGAGGCCACCACGGTGCCGGTTACGATAACGGAGCAACCGGTAGTCAGACGCAGTACTTCGCTTTCGTAATTCGGCAGAGAATGATTTATGACGGCCTGTACAGGATCAAAGCAGGAGCCGTCATAAACGGCGAGGAAGGAGATACCAGCTTTTGAATCTCGACGTGTCCGTACCCATCCGCGCACGGTGACTTCACTGTCAACGGCGACGCGGCCCTGGAGTACGTCGGCTACAGGCACAACGCTCATAGTTTTCTCTCTAATTTGGTGGTCAATAACAATAAGTTTGCCCCTGATACAGGGGGGTTATCTATGTTACCTGTTGGAGCTTGCCAGACAAGCAGAAATCACGAGGGCGGCGATAAAATCGCGTAAAAGCAGGGGCGGGGGCCCCTGCTTTTACAGAACTAACTGGCTTTGCGTACCCGGGGAAGGTCGAAAGCTTTACGCAACGCGCGAACGAAGGCTTTATCTTCGCAGATGGTTTTTCCGGGGCTGTCGGAAAGCTTGGCAACCGGTTTACCGTTGCATTCCACCAGTTTAATCACGATATTCAGCGGCTTCACGTCGGGAATATCGCAGGTCAGCCGGGTGCCGATGCCAAACCCTAACTGAACCCGGGAGGCGAAGTGGCGATACAGTCCGACGGCCTTCTCAAGATCGAGGTTGTCGGAAAAGATCAGCGTTTTGCTCATGGGATCGATACCCAGTTTTTCATAGTGGGCGATAGCCTTTTCGCCCCACTGAACCGGATCGCCGGAGTCGTGACGCAGCCCCTGGTATTGGGTGGCGAACTCATGGCCAAAATCACGCAGGAAGGCATCCATGGTGATGCAGTCAGTCAGAGCAATCCCCAGACGATCGGGATATTCGTCCAGCCAGGCCTGCAATGCCGCGCGCTGGCTGTTGGCCAGATCGGGGCTGATTTGCTGATGCGCCTGGAACCATTCGTGAGCCTGAGTGCCCATTGGCGTTAGCCGCAGACGGCGGGCCAGATCGTAGTTGCTGGTGCCGATAAACCACGGCTCCTGCTGCAGGCGTTCGACAATGGCCTGCTGCACTTCGCGGGAAAAGCGGCGCCGGGTGCCAAAATCCATCAGCCGGAACTGGCTCATGTCCAGGGATTCGGTCAGTTGCGAAAAGTCGCGCAGCTTATTTTCCAGGTGGTCGAGCGCCATAGAAACGGTGATTTCCGGTGAACGGAAGCGGTGCACCACCTCGCTTATCACCGCCAGCAGCGGCACTTCCCACATGATGACTTCGCGCCAGGGGCCCTGCAGGCGAATATCCAGTTTGCCGTTCTGATTGTGGATTTCCACCTGTTCCGGGTCGTAGCGAAAATCGCGCAGCCACGCCAGGTAGTCGCTTTTAAAAAAGGGCAGCCCGGAAAGCCAGTTAAACTCGTCATCCGTCAGGGCGAGATGCTGCATGGCGTCGACCTGCTCGCGAATGGCATCAGCGTAGATGCCCAGCAGATCGTCACCCCGGCAGCGAAACTCCGCAGCGACATCGACATCATAGTAGTGGTGAAAGACCGCCTGCTGCATATGAAGCTTGTAGGCATCAGTATCCAGCAGCGTTTGCAATATCGGGGAAGCGTATCGTGTCATGGCGCGTAGCGGCATCCTCTCACAGGAAGCGTTTCCATCTATGGCTTGGTCAGATAAAGACGCAGGAGTATACCCTGATTATCGTTTTATTGAACCAGAATCACAACACAACCACCGCATCGGGTCGAGGGCAATTTGTGCCGCGTGTTGCGTAAATGTATAAACCTGGTGCGGGCGATGCGCAACTGAGCGATTCGCCATGGCAACATCCGCGCAACAGGAATAGACTGAGGCGGGATAACTTACGGACGATGCAAAAGGTTTTTTATGACTCAACAGCTACAAGCCAAATATCGCCATGATTACCAGGCGCCGGAATTTTCGATTACAGATATCGACCTGACCTTTGAACTGGATGCCGAAAAAACCCGGGTGACCGCCGTAAGTCAGGTTCAGCGCCAGGGCAGCCATCGCTCGCCGCTGCGTCTGGATGGCGAAGATCTGACCCTGATTGAGCTGCAGGTAGATGGCAACGCCTGGCAGGATTATGCGCTGGAGTCAGGGGCGCTGGTTATCAACAATTTGCCGGATCGCTTTACGCTGACGGTGGTTAACGAAATTAGCCCGGCGGCCAATACCGCTCTGGAAGGGCTCTATCAGTCCGGCGAGGCGCTCTGTACCCAGTGCGAAGCTGAAGGCTTCCGCCATATTACCTGGTATCTGGACAGGCCGGATGTTCTGGCGCGATTTACCACTAAAATTATCGCCGATAAAGCCAGCTATCCCTTCCTGCTGTCTAATGGCAACCGCGTGGATCAGGGGGAACTGGATGGCGGGCGCCATTGGGTTCAGTGGCAGGACCCTTTCCCGAAACCCTGCTATCTGTTCGCGCTGGTCGCTGGCGACTTCGACGTGCTGCGCGATAGCTTTACCACCCGCTCTGGCCGTGAAGTGGCGCTGGAACTCTATGTCGATCGCGGCAACCTCGATCGCGCCGACTGGGCGATGACCTCGCTGAAAAACTCCATGAAGTGGGACGAAACCCGTTTCGGCCTGGAGTACGACCTCGACATCTATATGATCGTGGCGGTGGACTTCTTTAATATGGGCGCGATGGAAAATAAAGGTCTGAACGTCTTTAACTCCAAGTACGTGCTGGCCCGGGCGGAAACCGCTACCGATAAGGATTACCTGAACATCGAGCGGGTGATCGGCCATGAATACTTCCATAACTGGACCGGTAACCGCGTGACCTGCCGCGACTGGTTCCAGCTCAGCCTGAAAGAGGGACTGACGGTGTTCCGCGACCAGGAATTCAGTTCCGATCTGGGCTCGCGGGCCGTTAATCGTATCAGCAACGTGCGTACCATGCGCGGTATGCAGTTCGCTGAAGATGCCAGCCCGATGGCGCATCCGATCCGTCCGGAAAAAGTGGTGGAGATGAATAACTTCTATACCCTGACCGTCTACGAGAAAGGGGCAGAGGTGATTCGTATGCTGCACACCCTGCTGGGGGAAGCAAACTTCCAGAAAGGAATGCAGCTCTATTTCGAACGCCATGACGGCAGCGCCGCGACCTGCGACGATTTTGTGCAGGCGATGGAGGATGCTTCCAATATCGATCTCTCTCATTTCCGCCGCTGGTATAGCCAGTCCGGTACGCCGGTCGTCACCGTGCACGATGACTATAATCCGGAAACCGAAGAGTACCGGCTGACTATTAAGCAGCATACGCCGCCCACTGCGGATCAGCAGGATAAGCAGCCGCTGCATATTCCGTTCGATATCGAACTGTACGATGGCGAAGGCAAGGTGATTGCGCTGCAGCATAATGGCCATCCGGTACACCACGTACTGAATGTGACTCAGGCGGAGCAGACCTTCGTCTTCGATAATGTTTATTTCCAGCCGGTTCCGTCGCTGCTGCGTGAATTTTCCGCGCCGGTGAAGCTGGAATATAAATGGAGCGATAGCCAGCTTACCTTCCTGATGCGCCATGCCCGCAACGATTTTTCACGCTGGGATGCGGCTCAGAGCCTGCTGGCCAATGTGATTAAGCTTAACGTGGCGCGCCACCAGCAGGGGCAGCCGCTTTCGGTACCGCAGCATATCGCCGATGCCTTCCGCGCCGTGCTGCTGGATGAGAAGATCGACCCGGCGCTGGCGGCGGAGATTATGACGTTGCCGTCCCAGAACGAGATGGCGGAGCTGTTTACCACCATCGATCCGGGCGCGATTGCCGCAGTGCATGAGTCTTTGACCCGGGTACTGGCCAACGAACTGGCGGACGAGCTGCTGGCAATATATAACGCCATGGCGCTGAAGCAGTATCGCGTCGATCACGATGATATCGGCAAGCGGGCGCTGCGTAACGTCTGCCTGCACTATCTGGCTTTTGGCGAACCGGAACTGGCGGAAAAACGGGTAATTGCCCAGTACCATGCCGACAATATGACCGACTCGCTGGCGGCGTTGTCCGCGGCGGTAGCGGCACAGTTGCCGTGCCGTGAGCGTCTGCTGGCGGAGTACGACGACAAGTGGCATAACGACGGTCTGGTGATGGATAAGTGGTTTATTCTACAGGCCACCAGCCCTGCGGACGATGTGCTGAAGCAGGTACGCGCGCTGCTGAACCACCGCAGCTTCTCAATGGGCAACCCCAACCGGATCCGCTCCCTGATTGGCGCTTTCGTCAGCGGCAATCCGGCGGCGTTTCACGCGCAGGATGGCAGCGGATACCGGTTCCTGGTCGAGATGCTGACCGAGCTCAACAGCCGTAATCCACAGGTGGCGTCGCGCCTGATTGAGCCGCTGATCCGCTTTAAGCGTTATGACAGCGGCCGTCAGGGGCTGATGCGCAGCGCGCTGGAACAGCTGCAGGGGCTGGAGAATCTGTCCCGGGATCTCGGCGAGAAGATCGACAAGGCGCTGGCCTGATCGTCAGACAGAGGGAGGGAACCGATGGCTCCCTCCCTCTCTTTTACTGCCCGGCGCGGCGGCGCGTCGGTTTTTCTTCTTCCTTATGCCCCCGGGCCATCACCCGATCCAGTACCCGGGTTTCCAGCTCCGCCAGGGGCGGCGAACCGTGGCGGCGTGGGCGCGGCACGTCGATAGTCAGATCCATCCCGATCCTGCCATGCTCGATCAGCAGTACCCTGTCGGCCATAGCGACCGCTTCGCTGACGTCGTGGGTCACCAGCAGAACGGTAAAACCGTGTTCCAGCCACAGCGTTTCGATGAGTCCCTGCATTTCGATACGGGTCAGGGCGTCCAGCGCACCCAACGGCTCGTCCAGCAACAGCAGCGCCGGACGATGGATCAGCGCCCGGGCCAGCGCCACTCGCTGTTTCTGGCCGCCGGACAGGGCGGCAGGCCATTCGGTGGCGCGGCTCTCCAGCCCTACCGCCGCCAGCGCCTCCCGGGCGGCTGGCCGCCAGTCTCCCTTCAACCCCAGCCCGACGTTATCAATAACCGATTTCCAGGGCAGCAGCCTGGCATCCTGAAACATCAGGCGGGTCTCTTCCCGCGCTGCGCTAAGCGGGCCGTTGCCTGCCAGCAGCTCGCCGGCGCTGGCGGATTCCAGCCCGGCCAGCAGGCGCAGCAGGGTGCTTTTACCACCGCCGCTACGGCCCACCACGGCCACGAACTGGCCAGCGGGAATGTGAAGATCCAGATCGTTAAGTACCGGGTTATCGGCATAGCGTTTAGCGACGCCGTTCAACAGCAGCGGTAGTCCCTGATTCAGGCGAGCGGTATTCATGGTGCCTCCTGTCTGGTGATATATGCTGGATTCCAGCGCAGCCAGATGCGCTCCAGCAGTCGGGCGCTGACATCCGCCAGTTTGCCGAGCAGCGCGTACAGAATGATGGCAACCACCACCACATCCGTTTGCAGAAACTCCCGGGCGTTCATGGCCAGATAACCGATACCGGCGCTGGCGGAGATAGTTTCCGCCACAATCAACGTCAGCCACATCAGCCCCAGCGCAAAGCGCACGCCCACCATAATTGAAGGCAGGGCGCCCGGCAGAATCACCTGACTGAACAGGCTGAAACCGGAAAGGCCGTAGCTGCGCGCCATCTCCAGCAGGCCGCGGTCGATATTGCGGATGCCGTGCCAGGTATTGATATAGATGGGAAACATTGTGCCCAGCGCCACCAGGAATATCCTGGCGGTTTCGTCGATGCCGAACCACAGGATCACCAGCGGAATCAGGGCCAGATGCGGCACATTGCGTAGCATCTGAATGGAACTGTCCAGCAGGCGTTCGCCGGTGCGGGACAGGCCGCTTATCAGACCCAGCGCCAGACCCAACCCGCCGCCAATGGTAAAGCCGAGCAGCGCCCGCCAGCAGCTGATGGCCAGGCTATTCCACAATTCGCCGCTGACGCACAGTTGCCAGAAGGCGTTCACCACGCCTTCCGGTGAAGGAAAGACGCGAGTGCTTAGCCAGCCGCTGGCGGAGGCTATCTGCCAGGCGAGCAGTAACATCAGTGGCAGTATCCAGGGCAGTATCCCGTTGAGTCGGCTTTTTTTGTCCATCTATGGCCTCCTTAGCTTTCCGCGGCACGAGCCGGAACGAAATCGTTAGCGACGGTCTCGCCAAAAGCCTGGATTTTCGGCGTTTCGTCTGCGTGAGGGCGCGCGATGTCCAGGTGCGGGAACAGCAGTTCGCCAGCGCGGTATGCTTCTTCCAGATGGGGATAACCGGAGAGAATAAAACTGTCGATGCCGAGGTCGGCATACTCACGGATCCGCGCCGCTACGGTGGGGCCGTCGCCCACCAGCGCCGTACCGGCGCCGCCACGCACCAGGCCGACACCGGCCCACAGGTTAGGGGAGATCTCCAGCCGGTCGCGCTGCCCGCCGTGCAGCGCTGCCATACGCTGCTGCCCAACAGAGTCGCTGCGGGCAAAAGCGGCCTGGGCCCGGGCGATGGTGTCGTCATCCAGCCGGGAAATCAGGCGCTCCGCGGCCTGCCAGGCCTCGTCGTTGGTTTCACGCACGATCACATGCAGACGAATACCGAAGCGCACATGGCGCCCGTGAGCGGCTGCCTGCTCCCGAACCTGAGCGATTTTTTCCCGTACCTGCTCCGGCGGCTCGCCCCAGGTGAGATAGCAGTCAACCTGTTCTGCCGCCAGCGCCTGCGCCGGAGCCGAAGAGCCGCCAAACCACAGCGGCGGGCGTGGTTGCTGAAGCGGGGGAAACAGCAGTCGGGCGCCTTTGACCTGCAAATGGCGTCCGTCGTAATCGACGCTTTCGCCTTCCAGCACCCGGCGCCAGATATGGGTAAATTCATCCGCAGCCTGATAGCGGGCGCTATGATCCAGCCAGATGCCGTCCCCCGCCAGCTCTTCGGGGTCGCCGCCGGTCACCAGATTAAACAGTGCCCGGCCGCCGGAAAGCCGGTCCAGGGTAGCCGCCTGGCGCGCCGCTACCGTAGGAGAGACCACGCCAGGGCGCAACGCTACCAGAAACTTCAGATGACGGGTGACCGGAATCAGCGACGCGGCCACCAGCCAGGCGTCTTCGCAGGAGCGCCCGGTGGGGATCAGCACGCCGCTAAATCCCTGACGCTCGGCGGCCTGGGCCACCTGTTGCAGATAGCCGTGATCCACAGGCCTGGCGTTTTCATCGCTGCCGAGATAGCGGCCATCACCGTGAGTGGGCAGAAACCAGAACATATTCAGACTCATCGTTTTTCTCCTTGCGGTGCGGTGGGGTGCCAGATTCGATCGCGAATATCGACCGGTTTCGGAATCAGGCGGTTGGCATAAAACAGATCTGCGGTCTTTTGCTGACGGGCAGCGGTCGCGGCGTCAACGGGGCGGATGGTCATGACCGGGCGATTTTCCAGGTAGCGGACGATCACCGCCGGTGGTAATCCAATGGTGGCGGAGAGCAGGTCGATACTCTGCTGGCGCTGGCTACGTACCAGTTCATCCGCCTGGCTAAAGGTATCGAGCACCTGGCGCAGGAAGGGGCCGTTGGCGTTGGCCCATTCCCGGGAAGCCAGATAGAAAGATCCGGTCAGATCCAGCCCTTCACCGTCGGTCAGTACCCGGGCGCCGCCGTGCAGTACGGTTGCCGAATAGTAGGGATCCCAGATAGCCCAGGCGTCGACGCTACCCTGCTGAAAGGCCGCCCGGGCATCGGCCGGAGTCAGCCAGACGGGATGAATGTCGGAGAAACGCAGCCCGGCTCTCTGCAAGGCCCGTAGTACCAGATTATGGGCGCTGGAGCCTTTCTGTAGCGCGACCCGGCGCCCTTTGAGTTCGGCGACGCTTTTGATTGGACTGTTTTGCGCCACCAGGATGACTTCCGCGCGCGGTTTAGCGGGCTCGGCTCCGACATAGAGCAGATCGGCCCCGGCCGCCTGGGCGAAGATCGGCGGAATATCGCCGGTACCGCCCAGATCGATACTGCCGACATTCAGTGCTTCCAGTAGTTGCGGCCCGGCGGGAAACTCCACCCAGCGGATTTGGGTGCCAGGATAGCGCTGTTCCAGCAGGCGATGGCTCTTTGCCAGCACCATGCCAACGGCGCCTTTCTGATAACCAATCCGCAACTGGTCGGGCGCATTCGGCGCGGCAACGGCGCTGGCCGTTACTCCCAGCATCAGCAGCAGGGAGAGCGTCCTGCGTAACAGCTTACGCATGTGCCACCTCCCGGGACTGGCTGATTCGTAGTCGAAAGGTTTCCAGTGCATCATTCAGCCGCTGGCGCAGCGTTGGCTCGAAGACAGCCCGGTGCTGATAGTCGCTAATTTGCGTATCCAGGGCGAAAACGCCATGCAGGATCTCCTGAGCCTTCAGGGCGTTAAGCACCGGTTTCAGGGTGTAGTCCAGCGCCAGCATATGAGCCAGGGTGCCGCCGCTTGCGAGTGGAAGCACCACCTTGTGCTCCAGCGCCCGTTCGGGTAGCAGATCGAGCAGCGTTTTCAGCGCGCCGGAAAAAGAGGCTTTATAGACCGGTGTCGCCACAATTAATCCGTCCGCTTCCCGGAGTTGCTGAATAAAGGTCTGTAACGCCGGACTGTCGAAGCGGGCGTACAGGAGATCTTCCGGCGCGAAGTTATGCAGATGCCAGTGGCATACTTCGATATCCGCCGGGTTAAGCGTCTCCCGGGCGTACTCCAGCATGGCGCCGGAACGGGAAGGATAACGGGGACTGCCGGACAGGGTTATCACTCGCATGGGCTCTCCTTATAACCATTAGTTTGGTTTAGCTGTTAATTGATTACGAAATGATATTCTCAGAGCCTGGCGTCGGGATTAAATGCTTTTTTCGCAGTTGGTTTGCCGGTTTATGCATAACCAAAACGGAAGGGGATGGCTTTTTTGCCACAGGTCAATTCACATTAGAGCGCGGATGCATAATAATACGGCCCCGGTCTGCCTGACGGGAATCCTGGAGAATTCATGTACTACCCCTTCGTTCGTAAAGCGTTATTTCAGCTCGATCCTGAGCGTGCCCATGAATTGACTTTTCAACAGCTGCGTCGCGTGACGGGAACGCCGCTGGAGTGTCTGGTGCGCCAGAAGGTACCGGCAAAACCGGTCTCCTGTATGGGGCTGACCTTTAAAAACCCGCTGGGGCTGGCCGCCGGGCTGGACAAAAACGGTGAGTGCATCGATGCCCTGGGCGCGATGGGATTTGGTTCGATCGAGATCGGTACCGTAACGCCGCGCCCGCAACCGGGAAACGACAAGCCGCGTCTGTTCCGTCTGGTGGCTGCGGAGGGATTGATCAACCGTATGGGTTTTAATAACCACGGGGTCGATCATCTGGTGGAGAATGTGAAACGCGCCCATTACGATGGCGTACTCGGCATTAATATCGGCAAAAATAAAGATACGCCGGTAGAGCAGGGTAAAGATGACTATCTGATTTGTATGGAAAAAGTCTATCCTTACGCCGGTTATATCGCGATCAACATTTCTTCACCGAATACGCCAGGGCTGCGTACCCTTCAGTATGGTGAAGCGCTGGACGATCTGCTTAGCGCTATTAAAAATAAACAGCAGCAACTGGCGGAACAGCACCATAAATATGTTCCGGTGGCGGTAAAGATCGCCCCGGATCTTTCTCATGAAGAATTGATCCAGGTTGCTGATAGCCTCCTGCGCCATAATATTGATGGGGTTATTGCCACCAATACCACATTAGATCGTAGCCTGGTTTCCGGGATGAAATATTGCGAAGAAGCCGGTGGATTAAGTGGCCGTCCATTACAGTTAAAAAGTACCGAAATTATCCGCCTGCTGGCAGCCGAATTAAACGATCGTTTGCCGATCGTCGGCGTTGGCGGTATCGATAGCGTAGTGGCAGCGCGCGAGAAGATAGCCGCTGGCGCGACGCTGATTCAGATTTATTCTGGTTTTATCTTCAAAGGCCCGCCACTAATTAAAGAAATTGTTACTCATATCTAACCTTTTCACACCTCATGATAACGCCAGGGCTTTATTTTTAGCCCTGGCTGTTTTATATTTCTGTCAGTTGTTGCTTATTTAGACATTCTGGTCTTTGCTTAAATGAACAATAAATTGGAATGCGACATTAATATTAGCTATTAGCTGGTGGGATAGAACAGGGTTAAAATTATGCGGATTAAACCGGACGATAACTGGCGTTGGTATTACGACGAAGAGCACGATCGGATGATGCTCGACCTGGCCAATGGCATGGTCTTTCGTTCGCGTTATTCTCGTCGAATGTTGACGCCGGATGCTTTCGACGCACCGGATTTTTGCGTTGACGATGCCGCGCTGTGGTTCTCTTTTGAGGAGCGCTGCCGCGAACTGACGATTTCCCGGGAGCAGCGCGCGGAGCTGGTGCTGAATGCGCTGGTGGCGATTCGTTTTCTGAAGCCGCAGATGCCGAAAAGCTGGCATTTCGTCACCCACCATGAGGTGTGGCAGCCCGTGGCGGCGGATGTCGCCTGCGTCTGGATAAGCGAGGATAATCGACAGGTCAATCTGCTGGTGGCGGAAGCCGGCAGCAGCGCGTCGCTGTGCCTGCTGGCTCAGCCAGGGCTGCATCTGGCGGGGCGCACCATGCAACTGGGCGACGCCATCAAGATTATGAACGATCGCCTGCGCCCCCTGCAGCAACAGGAGACGCCGCTATCCCGGGCGGCGGTTTAACCGTCGCTCAGTTTGAGTGAGCTTTGCGGTATACAACTGCAGCACAGAATAGTGCCGTCATCGGCTACCGCCTTTCCGTTTAGCGGCCTGACATCGCCATCCAACAGGCGAATACGGCAGCTGCCGCATACCCCGGCCCGACACGACCAGGGCACCCGAATTCCCTGATTTTCCAGCTGATCGAGTAGCGGTTGCTGATTGTTTCCACGCAGCTGGCGGCCATTCCATTCCAGGGCGATTTCGACAGGCGCGGTTGAGGGAGCGGCGACGGCTGTCGGCTCATCGCCTGCGCCGTAGCGTCGGGCCGGGCCGCTTTCCAGCACTTCCACTTCATCGCCGACCCGGATAATACCGCTATCAAGCGCTATCAGGTTTAGCCCAAAATCGACGTCGCCATTGTCGGCAGTGCGAAAGCCTTTAAGCGTGGCCAGCGGCTCGCCGTTGGGATGGCGTACGCCCTGAGAGGGACTGACGGTGGTGAAGATGCAGCGGCTACAGGGTTTGGCGACCTGAAAACGTATACCGCCAATGCGCAGCAGGCGCCAGCTATCTTCCTGCCAGGGGGCGGCGCCGCGCACCACCAGGTTCGGGCGGAACTGACTCATTTCCACGCCTGCCGGGCAGCGGCGGCGCAGATCGTCGAGTGAGCTTTCACTGGTTAACAGACAGGGATAACCGTCGGCAAAGGCCAGCGGCACTTCCGGATGGCGCGCCACCCGGCGATCCGGCTGAGGGCCAATCCAGCGTAGCTGAACTTCCCGCTGGAGAAGGGCGCTCAGCCAGCGGTTGACCGGCTCCGGGGCTATCAGGGCGCTAAAATGATTCCCCCAGACTTCGGTGGGAGAAGGCTGGGGCAGAAAATCCTCGAAGCGTACCTGGCACTGGCTGCCATCCGGCCCGTTCAGCCATAGCCCTTCCGGCAGCAGCGTTGGGGTAAACAGCACCAGATGCGGCAACTGGCGGGCGGTAATAAAGGTACCATCCGGCTCCGTCAGCATAAAAATACGGTCAAATGCCGGCCCGCCTGGCCCGACATGGGTGTGCGACAGTTGCAACCCGCGCATCGATTTTACCGGATGAATAGCCAGACGGGAGAGAGTGAGCACGACGCCTCCGGGGAAAGAGAATCAGGGAATAACTTAGCAGGCAACTTTATGACATGTGTCTCAGATTAGCTATAATGCGCGGCAATTTTCTATAAAGATAAGTGACGATATGAATTCTCTGTTTGCCAGCACGGCGCGTGGGCTCGAAGAGCTGTTAAAAAGCGAACTGGAAGCTCTGGGCGCCCGGGAGTGCCGGGTGGTCCAGGGCGGGGTACATTATCAGGGCGACAGCCGCCTGATGTACCAGAGCCTGCTGTGGAGCCGCCTGGCATCGCGCATTCTGCTGCCGTTGGGCGAATGCGGCGTATACAGCGATCTCGATCTCTATCTGGGCGCGCAGTCTGTCGATTGGACAGCGCTGCTGGCGCCGGGCAGCACTTTTGCGGTGCACTTCAGTGGCCTGAATGACAGCATCCGCAACAGCCAGTATGGCGCGATGAAGGTAAAAGACGCCATCGTCGACGCCTTTACCCGCAAAAATCTGCCGCGCCCGACGGTGGATCGCGAATCGCCGGACTTTCGGGTTCAGGTGCGGCTTTCTCGCGATACGGCCAGCATTTCCCTGGATCTCAGCGGTGAAGGCCTGCACCAGCGCGGCTATCGCGATCGTACCGGCCAGGCGCCGATTAAAGAGAACCTGGCAGCGGCCATCGTACTGCGTTCCGGCTGGCAGCCGGGTACGCCGCTGCTCGATCCGATGTGCGGCACCGGTACGTTGCTGATCGAAGCGGCGATGATCGCTACCGATCGGGCGCCGGGGCTGCGTCGTCAGCACTGGGGATTCCAGGGCTGGCGCGGTCACGACGAGGAGCTGTGGAAATCGGTGGTGGCCGAGGCTCAGGTTCGGGCCCAGCGTGGCCTGAACGGCTATGAGGCCCGTTTATTGGGTTCCGACCGCGATAGTCGGGTGGTGGAGATGGCGCGCTCTGCAGTACGGCGCGCCGGGTTCGCTTCGCTTATTCAGATTGATGTGCGTGACGTGGCGCAGTTGACCAACCCGCTACCGGAAGGGCCGTGCGGTACGATTATCAGCAACCCACCATATGGAGAGCGTCTGGAAAGCGAGCCTGCGCTGATTGCGCTGCACAGCCAGTTAGGGCGCCTGGTGAAGGCCCGCTTCGGCGGCTGGCAGCTGTCGCTGTTTAGCGCCTCGCCGGATCTGCTGAACTGCCTGCAACTGCGGGCCGATCGCCAGTTTCACGCGAAGAATGGCCCGCTGGAGTGCGTACAGAAAAACTATCGGCTGGCCGAAATGCCGGCCGGAACCGAGCCGCAAACTATTGCGGCGGATTACGCTAATCGCCTGCGCAAAAACCTGAAGAAGCTGGAAAAGTGGGCGAAGCAACAGGGCATTGAGTGCTATCGCATCTATGACGCCGATCTGCCGGAATATAACCTGGCTGTCGATCGCTATGCCGATCGCGTGGTGATCCAGGAGTATGCGCCGCCGAAGAATATCGATCCGGCCAGGGCCCGTCAGCGCCTGTTCGATGCCATCAGCGCCACCATGGAAGTGCTGCAACTGGCGCCGGGCCAACTGGTGCTGAAGACCCGCGAGCGTCAGAAGGGGAAGCGCCAGTATCAGAAACTGGCCGAGAAGGGCGATTTTATGGAGATTCAGGAGTACAATGCCCGGCTGTGGGTGAACCTGACCGACTATCTGGACACCGGTCTGTTCCTCGATCATCGTATTGCCCGTCGCATGCTTGGCGAGATGAGCCGGGGCAAAGATTTCCTGAACCTTTTTTGCTACACCGGCAGCGCCAGCGTTCATGCCGGGCTGGGTGGCGCTCGTTCCACCACCAGCGTGGATATGTCGCGCACCTATCTGGAATGGGCGGAGCGCAATTTGCGACTCAACGGTCTGACCGGACGCGCCCACAGGCTGATGCAGGCGGATTGCCTGGACTGGCTGCGCCATGCGGATGAGCAGTTCGATCTTATCTTTATCGATCCGCCGACCTTTTCTAACTCCAAACGTATGGCGGGCGCCTTTGACGTTCAGCGCGACCATATTTCACTGATGCGGGATCTGAAGCGCCTGCTGAGGCCGGACGGCACTATTATGTTTTCGAACAACAAACGCGGTTTCAGTATGGATATTGACGGGCTGGCGGCGCTGGGACTCAGCGCCCGGGAGATCACCCGCGATACGCTGTCGCAGGATTTCGCCCGCAATCGTCAGATACATAACTGCTGGCTGATCCGCCATGCGGTAAAGGATTGAGTCTATGTCATTAATTAGTATGCACGGTGCCTGGCTGTCGTTTAGCGATGCGCCGCTTCTGGATAACGCAGAGCTCCATATCGAAGATAACGAGCGGGTCTGTCTGGTAGGGCGTAACGGGGCCGGTAAATCGACCCTGCTGAAGGTGCTGAATCAGGAAATCCCGCTGGATGACGGACGGATCGTGTACGAGCAGGATCTGGTGGTGGCACGTCTGCAGCAGGATCCGCCGCGGGATATCGTTGGCAGCGTTTATGATTTTGTCGCTGAAGGGGTGGAGGAGCAGGCCGAACATCTGAAGGCCTATCATGATATCTCCCAGAAGGTGATGCAGGATCCCAGCGATAAGAATCTGAACCAGATGGCGCGTATTCAGGAGATCCTGGAGCACCACGGGCTGTGGCAGCTGGAAAACCGCATTAGTGAAGTGCTGGCCCAACTGGGGCTGGAAGCCGATGCGCCGCTCTCTTCGCTTTCCGGCGGCTGGCTGCGCAAAGCGGCGCTGGGACGGGCGCTGGTCAGTTCCCCCCGCGTGCTGCTGCTTGATGAGCCGACTAACCACCTGGACATTGAAGCTATCGACTGGCTGGAGGGATTCCTGAAGTCCTTCCCTGGCACTATCGTTTTTATTTCCCACGATCGTTCGTTTATTCGCAATATGGCGACCCGCATCGTCGATCTCGATCGCGGTCAGCCGGTCTCCTACCCCGGCGATTACGATAAATATCTGCTGGCCAAAGAAGAGGCGCTGCGGGTTGAAGAGCAGCAGAATGCTGAATTCGATCGCCGGCTTGCCCAGGAAGAGGTCTGGATCCGTCAGGGCATTAAGGCGCGCCGAACCCGTAACGAGGGACGGGTACGGGCACTGAAAGCCATGCGTCGCGAACGTTCAGATCGCCGGGAAGTGCTGGGCAGTGCGAAAATGCAGGTCGAGGAGGCGGTACGCTCCGGCAAGATTGTCTTTGAACTGGAAGACGTAAATTACGCCATTGACGGACGGCCGCTGGTGACAGGCTTTACCGCTCAGGTTCAGCGCGGCGATAAGATTGCGCTGGTGGGGCCCAACGGCTGCGGCAAAACTACGCTGCTCAAACTGATGCTGGGCGATCTCAAGGCGGACAGTGGGCGGGTGCATGTCGGCACTAAGCTGGAAGTCGCCTATTTCGATCAGCACCGGGCGGCGCTCGATCCGGATCGCACGGTGATGGATAACCTGGCGGATGGCAAGCAGGAGGTGATGGTTAACGGTAAACCGCGCCACGTGTTGGGCTATTTGCAGGAGTTCCTGTTCCCGCCCAGGCGAGCCATGACGCCGGTGCGAGCGCTTTCCGGCGGCGAACGCAATCGTCTGCTGCTGGCGCGCCTGTTTCTGAAACCCAGCAATCTACTGATTCTTGATGAACCGACCAACGATCTCGACGTAGAAACGCTGGAACTGCTGGAAGAGCTGATCGACAGCTATACCGGCACCGTGCTGCTGGTCAGCCACGACCGTCAGTTCGTCGATAATACCGTAACTGAATGCTGGATCTTCGAAGGAGAAGGGCGCATTGGGCAGTATGTCGGCGGCTATCATGACGCTCGCGAGCAGCAGGCCCAGGCCCAACCGCTGCGCCAGTCGGTAGCCCAGAAAGCGAGCCCGAAAGCGCCGGAGCAGGAAAAAACGCAGCCGGAACGACGCGCCGGCACCAGCGGCGGCAAGCTTAGCTATAATTTGCAGCGTGAGCTGGAACAGCTGCCGCACAAGCTCGAACAGCTTGAGGCGGAGCTGGAAGCGCTGCAGAGTCAGGTCAGCGACCCTGAATTCTTTAATCAGCCCCATGAAAATACGCAAAAGGTGCTGTCGGCAATGGCGGAAGCAGAGCAGGCGCTTGAAACCGCGTTTGAACGCTGGGAACATCTTGAATCGTTAAAAAACGGCGGATAAGGGAGAGAGGGCCATGTGCCAGCAACACCAGGACGGGCAGCATATTTTGTGTCCGCAGTGCGATCTACTGGTGGCCTTACCCCGGCTGGCGACCGGAGAGAAGGCCTGCTGCCCGCGCTGTCATACCACATTAACGACCCGCTGGAGCTCGCCGCGTCAGCGTCCGACTGCCTACGCGCTGGCGGCACTGTTTATGCTGGTGCTGGCCAACCTGTTCCCCTTTATCAGCATGAATGTGAAAGGGGTCAGCAGCGAGATCGCGCTACTGGAGATCCCGGAAGTGATGTTTTCCCAGGATTACGCCAGCCTGGGATTCTTCTTTATTCTGTTCGTCCAACTGGTGCCTGCATTTTGCCTGGTCAGCATCCTGTTGTTGATTAACCAGGTGCGGATGGATCTTCGCCTGGCCCGGATTCTGGCCCGGGTGCTGTTTCTGCTTAAAGGCTGGGGGATGGCGGAAATATTTCTCGCCGGGGTTTTGGTCAGCTTCGTTAAGCTTATCGCATATGGTGATATCGGCGTGGGGGCGAGCTTCATACCCTGGTGCCTGTTCTGCGTGCTGCAACTGAGGGCTTTCCAGTGCGTGGATCGACGCTGGCTGTGGGATGATATCGAACCGATGCCGGAGGTGCGCCAGCCGCTAAAGATTGGCGCCACCGGACTGCGCCAGGGGCTGCGATCCTGCGCCTGCTGTACCGCCATTTTGCCGGCGGAACAACTGGTGTGCCCCCGCTGTCATTCAAAAGGGTACGCGCGGCGGCGTAACAGCCTGCAGTGGACGCTGGCGCTGCTGTTCACCTCTATCATTCTCTATCTGCCCGCCAATATTCTGCCCATTATGATTACCGACCTGCTGGGCGATAAGATGCCGTCAACCATTATCGCCGGCGTGATCCTGCTGTGGAATGAGGGATCGTATCCGGTGGCGATGGTGATTTTTATCGCCAGTATTATGGTGCCGACCTTAAAGATGCTGGCTATCGGCTGGCTGTGCTGGGACGCCAACGGCCACGGCCGGGCGGACTGCGAACGGATGCATAAAATTTACGAGGTGGTGGAGTTTGTCGGCCGCTGGTCGATGATCGACGTTTTTGTTATCGCCGTTTTGTCGGCGTTGGTGCGCATGGGGGCCCTGATGAGCATTTACCCTGCGATGGGGGCCTTAATGTTTGCGTTAGTGGTTATCATAACCATGGTGGCGGCGATGAGTTTTGACCCGCGATTGTCGTGGGATCGTACGCCGGAGCCGGCTCATGAGGAGTTAACTGAGCATGGAAAATAATAACGGAGAAGCCCAGGTGCGCAAGGTGAGACGCTGGTCGCCGGTGTGGATCTTCCCCATTGTGACGGCGCTGATCGGCGCCTGGATTCTGTTTTATCATTACAGCCATCTGGGGCCGGAAGTGACGCTAATCACCACCTCTGCCGAAGGGATCGAAGGAGGAAAGACAGCGATTAAGAGTCGTAGCGTTGATGTCGGCGTGGTGGAAAGTGCGGTATTGAGCGACGATCTGCACCACGTGGAGATTAAGGCGCGGCTGAATGCCGGCATGGAAAAGCTGCTGCATAAAGATTCGGTCTTCTGGGTGGTTAAGCCCCAGATTGGCCGTGAAGGAGTTACCGGACTGGGAACGCTGCTGTCCGGCGCTTATATCGAATTACAGCCGGGTAGCAAAGGTGAAGCTCCGGAACAGTATGAGCTGCTGGATTCGCCGCCGCTGGCGCCGCCGGATGCCAAAGGGATCCGGGTGGTGCTGGAAAGCAGTCGCGCCGGACAGTTGAATCCTGGCGACCCGGTACTGTTCCGCGGTTATCCGGTGGGGAATGTGGAAACCAGCCAGTTTGACCCGAAAACCCGCAGCATCCATTACCAGCTGTTTGTGAAGGCGCCCTACGATCGCCTGGTTACCACTAACGTCCGTTTCTGGAAAGACAGCGGCATTGCGGTGGATATGTCCTCTTCGGGAATGCGGGTCGAGATGGGATCGCTCACTACGCTGTTTAGCGGCGGCGTCAGCTTCGACGTGCCGGAAGGCTGGCCTCAGGGCGAGCCGGTAGCCAACCAGACTGAGTTTTCACTGTTTGACGATCGCAAGAGCATTCAGGATTCACTCTATACCCAGCATGTGGATTTCCTGATGTTCTTCCAGGATTCGATTCGCGGCCTGCAGCCTGGCGCGCCGGTGGAATTCCGCGGTATTCGCCTTGGCACGGTTTCTGAAGTCCCCTTCTCGGTGCCCGGGCTTCAGCAGAAGCTGAATACGGATTACCGTATCCCGGTACTGATTCGTATTGAACCGGAACGGGTGGAAAATCAGCTGGGCGAAAATCCGGACGTACAGGCGCATCTGGAGGAACTGCTGAAGCGCGGTCTGCGTGCCTCGCTGAAAACCGGCAACCTGGTGACCGGACAGCTGTATATCGATCTGGACTTCTATCCGAAAGAGGAGCCGGTGAAAAGGATGCGCAGCTTCTCGGGATACCCGATCATTCCAACGGTGAGCGGCGGTCTGGCGCAGATTCAGCAGCGCCTGATGGACGTGCTGGATAAGATCAACAATCTGCCGCTGAATCCAATGATCGCGCAGGCGACCAATACGCTGTCTGAAAGCCAGCGCACCATGCAGCATCTGCAAAAAACGGTCGACAGCCTGAATCAGATTATGAACAGCCAGTCGATGCAGCAGTTGCCGCAGGATATGCAGAAGACGCTACAGGAGCTGAATCGCAGTATGAAAGGCTTCCAGCCTGGTTCCGCCGCTTATAACAAGATGGTGGGTGATATGCAGCGCCTGGATCAGGTTCTGCGTGAACTGCAGCCGGTACTGCGCACGCTCAATGATAAGAGCAACGCGCTGGTGTTTGAGGCGAAACAGAAAAAAGATCCCCAGCCGAAGAGGGCTAAAGAATGAAAAAGTGGCTTGCGCTGATAATGGCGGCGGCGCTGAGCGCCTGTAGCAGCAGTGGCGATGATAAGACCTATTACCAGCTTCCGGTTGCGGTGCAGCCGGTAACCCAGAGCATGACGCAAAGCAGTCAGCGCCAGCTGTGGGTGGAGCAGGTCACTATTCCGGACTACCTGGCCGGTAACGGGCTGGCCTATCAAACCACTGATGTGCAGTACACCATCGCCAACAGCAATCTGTGGGCCAGTCCTCTTGACCAGCAGTTGCGTAACACGCTGGTGGCCAACCTGAGCGCCCGGCTTCCGGGGTGGGTGGTTTCCTCCCAGCCGCTGGGCAGCGATCAGGATGTTCTGAGCGTTAACGTTACCGGCTTCCACGGCCGCTATGACGGGCATGTGATTGTCAGCGGTGAATGGCTGCTTAATCACCAGGGGCGGATGATTAAGCGTCCGTTCTTTGTGGAGCTAAAGCAGCAGGAAGACGGTTATGACGCCATGGTAAAAAGCCTGGCCCAGGGGTGGCAGCAGGCTACCCAGGGGATTGTCGGCGAGCTAACGCGTCTGCCGTAATTTAAAAATTTTTACGTAAGGCGATGCCGCGCGCTTTGTGGAAAGCGCGCGGCATTTTTTTTGATGCGAGTCAGCAAGATGCGCCATCCCGTGACCAGAAGCAGGGAATAATAGCGTATCAATATGACACTGGCGTGAATTTTGCGCATTGACGCCGACGCTGAATAGGGGTATTCGTTATCTGTGGTTGCACGTTTTGTAATCACTGTTTTCTTTTCCACAGCTAAGACAATGAGGGAAATGAGGCATGAAGAGACAAAAACGAGATCGCATGACACGGGCTCAGAAGCGTGGTTACCAGGCGGGTATCGCCGGTCGTTCAAAGGAGATGTGCCCCTATCAGGCCCTGGATCAGAGGTCGCACTGGCTGGGAGGTTGGCGAGAAGCCATGGCTGACAAAGCGGTACTGGCCTGAGGCATGCCACTGTCTCTTTAGAAAACAGAAACCTCCGCAGTGCGGAGGTTTCGCCGTTTACAGGACGCTGTTTACGGAATCAGAAAGTAGAAGTATCTTTGAACAGGCCGACTTTCAGGTCTTTGGCGTCATAAATCTTGTGATCGTCGACAAAGACTTCGCCATCGGCAACGCCCATGATCAGCTTGCGGTTGATGATGCGCTTGAAGTGGATTCGGTAGGTTACTTTCTTCGCACTCGGCAGTACCTGGCCGGTAAACTTCACCTCGCCAACGCCCAGCGCGCGGCCTTTGCCTTCGCCGCCCAGCCAGCCCAGATAGAAACCAACCAGCTGCCACATGGCATCCAGGCCCAGACAACCGGGCATAACCGGATCGCCGATGAAGTGGCAACCGAAGAACCAGAGATCCGGATTAATATCCAGCTCGGCTTCCACGTAGCCTTTATCATAGTTTCCGCCGGCTTCGGTCATTTTGACCACGCGGTCCATCATCAGCATATTGGGGGCGGGGAGCTGCGGGCCTTCAGCGCCAAATAGCTCTCCGCGTCCGGAGGCAAGAAGATCTTCTTTCGTATAGGATTCGCGTTTATCAACCATGTCTGAATTAAGCCTTATTTTAATGAAGGTCGCAGGTTAGCTAACAGCTGTACGCTCAACAACTCCGATCAGTTGTGGTTAAACCAGTTTAGCCAACGCAGCGGCCAGGGATAACGGTGTCGGGCTTCCTGTTGCGTCGCCTGAGCGATACGGCCCTGAATTATCTGTAACAGCCCCGGGCGTTGCTCGTCGTCCCAGGGAAGACCACTGAGCAGCGTCAGCGCCTCGCGGGCATCATCTACCGCCCACAGGGAAAACTGCCCCGCCTCAACGGCGTCCAGCAGATCCTGGTGCAGCGCCAGATGGCGTACGTTGGCGTTGGGAATAATCACGCCCTGGTGCCCGGTCAGTTCGCGCTGCTGGCAAATACGGAAGAAGCCTTCGATCTTCTCGTTAAGACCGCCCACCGGCTGAGAGCGGCCAAACTGATCCACCGAACCGGTTATCGCGATGCCCTGGCGCAGGGGAACGCCTGACAGGGCACTGACCAGCGCGCACAGTTCCGCCATGGAGGCGCTGTCGCCATCTACCTCGCTGTATGACTGTTCAAAGGTCAGCGAAGCAGAGAAGGGGAGCTGCTGCTCCAGTTCGAGTTCGGCCATTAAAAACGCCTGCATGATCATCATGCCCTTGGCGTGAATATTACCACCCAATTCGGCCTTGCGTTCGATATCGGTAAATTCGCCGTCGCCGATATGCGCCACGCAGGTGATACGCGAAGGTTCGCCAAAGGGGCGCGGATGCCCCGGAAACTCAATGACCGACAGGGCATTGACCTGGCCTGTGCGGACGCCTTCGGTTTCAATCAGAATTTGCTCCAGCAGGATCTCATCCTGCATACGTTCGCTCAGGAAGCCTTCCCGCCATTCGCGCTGGGCCAGCATCTGGCTGAACAGCTCGCCGCTGAAACTCTCCTGGCAGAACGGGGCCACTTCCCTCAGTTGGCGAAGAACCCATTCCGGCTCCAGTGGTAGCGTTAGCTGATCGCCGGTATAGCGAACACCTTCCCGTACCAGCGGAACCCAGGCATCCTCCTGCGGCCGTGGTAACCGGTACTGGCCAGCGAGATGATGAACCCAGGCGCGCCACAGCGCGAACGATTGAGGTTCGACGATCTGCAGGTTATCTTCAAATTCACTATAGATGGCCAGTTCGGCGATTTCCGGCTCCATCTCCTGGAATTCGGCCAGCGCATCGCGCTCGCCGCACAGAATAAGCTTCACCCGCAGCGGCAGGGGGGGAATCTCTATCGGGAACGGGCGCCGCTCGTCTGGCGAGAGCCACTCGAACTGGCCGTTAGTCATCATCTGCTTCAGACGCAGCCACAGTAGCGGCTGCGCCAGCAGGCTGCGTAAAGAGAGCACTAGTACGCCGCCGTTGGCCTGATGCAGCAGGCCGGGTTGCAGCTGCGGTGTGGCGCCGCGCCAGCGTACGCAACCAAACAGCTGCTCGCTTTCAACCCAGTCGCCGGCGACCACCGCACCCGCAGCGGAGAAGTCATCGTCAGGCGAGTGGGGGGGATGCAGCGTGATGGACTCTGCATCTATCTGATAACGGCCGCCGCACAGGGGAAGATCGCCGGATATCATTTCGCGCGCCGCCGCACCGATCCGCGCCGGGTACCCGGGAGCCTCGGGACTTTTAACCAGCATGATATCTGCGGGAGCGCTGGGGTGAAGCAACTGCGTCAGGCCGTAACAGAGCCGGGCCTGAAGCTGGCTAAAAATATGAGCGTCGGGAGAGGTTGGCTGTGTCGGCTGCTGTAGATACGCCTGGGTATCCGGAACAAGCTCGCGCCATGATAGTTGGTTTATTGTCAAAATTATGTGCGTTTGTTGAGATATCAAAGGCGCGATTATACAGTAAGCGGACGTGCTTCACACGGGTAGCGTGTGCGGGGGAGTAGTGAAAAGCGTTATGGCTTCACATCAATGATTTTCCGCTAAGCTAAAGCCCGGAAAAGCTGATATCCTGAACATAGTTACGCGGTCACCCTGAGATCAGAATGAAATACCAACAACTGGAAAATCTCGAAAGCGGCTGGAAGTGGAAATACCTGGTGAAGAAGCACCGGGAGGGAGAGTTGATCACCCGTTATATTGAAACCAGCGCGGCCCGGGAGGCAGTGGAGCTTCTGCTCAATATGGAAAATGAACCGGTGCTGGTGCAGTCCTGGATTGAACAACATATGAATCCGGCGCTGATGAACCGGATGAAGCAGACCATTCGCGCTCGCCGCAAACGTCACTTCAATGCTGAACATCAGCACACCCGTAAGAAGTCTATCGATCTTGAGTTTCTGGTCTGGCAGCGTCTGGCGGGGCTGGCCCAGCGTAGGGGCTGTACGCTTTCAGAAACTATTGTGCAGTTAATCGAGGATGCGGAGCGTAAAGAGAAATACGCGAATCAGATGTCGAGCCTTAAGCAGGACCTCCAGGCGCTACTGGGAAAAGAGTCGTAATTCTCGCCGTTATCAACCCAGGCCTGGCGTTTTTTGGTTTATCAAACGGCGGGCAATAAAAAACCCCGCCAGAGCGGGGTTTTTTCGAAGCAATGTAACTTAAGCCTGCGGCTGAGTTACAACGTCTTTAACGCCTTTCACTTCGATTTCTACGCGACGATCCGGAGCCAGGCAGTCGATCAGAGCTGCGCGACGCTTAACGTTGTCGCAGGTATTGCCGGTAACCGGGTTAGACTCGCCCATGCCCTGTGCAGAGATCTTGTTGGACGGGATACCTTTAGAGATCAGGTAGTCAACAACAGACTGTGCACGACGCTCGGACAGCTTCTGGTTGTAAGCGTCAGAACCGATGCGGTCGGTGAAGCCCAGAACCACGACGTTGCCGTCTTTCGGATCCAGGTTAGCCAGCTGGGTGTACAGCTGATCCAGCGCCTGCTGACCTTCCGGCTTCAGAGAAGCCTTGTTGAAGTTGAACAGAACGTCAGACTTCAGGGTGAAGCGCTTGGTCTGAACCTGCGGAGCCGGAGCCGGAGCTACAACCGGAGCAGCTTCTTCCTGCTGACCGAAGCGATAGGAAACGCCCAGGCTCAGCATACCGTTGTCCGGACGAGTACCCACGGTGTGTGCGTCGCCGATGTTGTTGATCCACTGGTATTCCAGACGGGTAGCGATATCGCGGGTAACCGCCCACTCGAAACCAGCTGCGTATACCGGAGAAACGCCGGTGTCGTGGTCTTTCAGACGCTCACCAGCGGCGTTTTTCGCAGTAGAGTCTGCACGCCATACCATACCACCCAGACGGGTATAGATATCCAGATCGTCCAGAATCGGGTAGCTCAGTTTAGCGGTCAGCTGGATACCCTGGGCCTTGAAGGCGCCGCTTTCCGGCTTGCCAGTGTATTCCATACGACCCAGCCAGTCATAACCCATTTCGAAACCAACGTACGGGTTAACCTGGTAGCCGCCGAACGCGCCTGCGCCCAGCTGGCTGTCGTGGGTAGAACCACTACCGATGCCAGAGTCATAACCATTACCGTAGAAACCGGTATCGTGGTACTGAGACCAGCCCAGTTTCGCACCAGCATACCAGGTGTTATCTTTCGGTGCGGCCTGCGCTACGGTAGCGAAGCCAGCCAGTGCCACTGCAATCGCGATAGCTGTCTTTTTCATTTTTTGCGCCTCGTTATCATCCAAAAAGGCCATAGGCTTCAATATTTTTACAGAGCCTACGGTTAAATCCTTCGCCCGGGTCGCTACTCAAATTGTTGCTCTACCGCTCAAGACGGTTATTGCTGAGTAACCCCGGCGTTGTAAAGTCTACAACGTAGTTAAAAAGTTACAAGTACGCAGCAGGTTTCGGGAATAAAAAAAAACGTTTCTTTGACACTGTTTGTTACATTTGCGATTAAAGTTTGTGCCTGAGATTTTTCGTTAAACCCCTGTCAAGGCCTTGCCACAAGCGGTTTTCTTTATAATCACAATGACCTGAGAGGCATCTCAAAAAAATTTCTAAGAGTCATCCTAAATTTACTTAATGATACAAACTGGAGTGAATCTTTAGCCCTGCCCGTGGTCTGGCGCTGGGGTAAAGGGAGGGGACAGGGCGTAAAATCAGGCCGGTGGTCTGTCCTTCACAGGCCGCGAGATTGAGCAAGTTGTGTTGATCGTCGCTCAATTCGTGCGGCAACCAACCGATCACTGCACTGTAGTTTCCCGTGCGCATCGCTTTCGCCATGGTTTCGACAGTCGTCTGCGGTGTGACCTGATTAACCTGCATCATTTTACTTAGCGGTAAGCCTGCAGACTGCAGCCACTGGCGACTCAGTTTCTGACATGGCGTTAGCCAAAGCTGCCAGCGTGACTGTTGCCCAAGCTGCTGTAATAGTGGCAAAAGCATTAGTTCCGTCAAACCGGCACGATCTTCACTATAGACTACTTCACTGATAACGCCCGCAAAATGTCCATCGTTGTGATGAAAAGCCGCGTGGGGGCGAACGGTGCGCGCTAAGTTTTGCGTACGATCGTGAGATGCAGGTAAAGACATATTGTATCCAGCCTTATCGGTTACTGTATGAATATACAGTAATACCTGTACGCGCAAAGATCAACCTCAATTTATGAAAGCGTCTCGCAATTTTGAGCTTCGATGGCCGGTCTGGAGAAAATCATATTGCCCGGGGCGTGGAAGTTGCCTATGGTCGATTGTTGTAAATGGAATCGCTAATGTGATGGATGTACATTAGTCTTTGATTTTAAGGAAAATAAAATGAAAGATTCGTGCTATTTACAGATCGACAGAACACGGAGGTATCTGTCGCCTCTGGGGGATATTCAGTGTCGCGCGCTCTTTGGCGGCTACAGCCTCTATATTGATGATACCGTATTTGCGATGGTTGCGAATGGACAGCTTTACCTTCGGGCCTGTGAGCAAAACGAAGGCTATTTCCTGCAAAAACAGCTTCCCACGCTCTCGTTTTCCCGCCGCGGTCGCCAAATCGCGCTCAAATACTATCTGGTAGGCGAAGCGCTGTGGCGCGAACCTGTCCAGCTTCTGGCGCTGTCCTGGCAGGCGTTGAACGGCGCCAGGCAAGAAAAAATAGCGCGTAGCGTTATTACTCGTCTCAAGGATCTACCCAATCTCACTTCCGGGCTGGAGAGCATGCTATGGGTGGTGGGTATCCGAAACGTCGAGGCGTTACAGGTTATGGGGGCGAAAGCGAGCTGGCTGAAACTACGGAGTATTAATAAAGAGATTGGCGTTAAGGTTTTGCTGGCGCTGGCGGGAGCGATTTATGGTCTGCATGAAGCAGCGCTCCCGTTGCAGATGCGACAGGAGCTTATGGAGTGGGCTTCGGAGCAGATCGTTAATGATACGCTCTATTCAGGTAGCTGATGTAACTGCTGCTGTAGGGCCGACAGCTCCGGCAGTAAGGCGACCAGCAATCCTATCTGCTGGATGACCAACGGCTCTTTGGTTCCGGCGGTAGGATGGCTTTTTTCCAGGCGAATGCTCAATTGCTCCAGAGCCTGCCGAATCCGCTCCGCGTCTGCGCCATTTGTGTACAAGGGGAGCAATGCCGCATCGACATAGCAGACCGCATCATCCAGCAGGGCCAGAATCTCTGGATTTTCGAGCCGTTCTCTGTGCGCCCCCAGCGTTGAAACGTAGCTGGTCAACGTATGGTTGAGGCACAGCAGGCGAAAAGCCATTTCACGAATCTCCGGAGTGGCACGCGGTTCGACCGACAGGTTAGAGACAACCGAAGCCAGCTCGGCATCGCGGTTATGGGCGTCGCGTCGGGCGATGCGATAATCCAGGTGATTATCACGCCCCTGATGGTACTGGGCCATAATCGCATCGAGATAGCGGCAGTTGGCACTGAATGCGCGCTCCACCACCAGCGGCAGGCGTCGGAAGCGCCAGTCCGGCCAGATAAAGCTCACCGCCGCCCAGGCGATTGCGCAGCCTATAAGGGTATCGACAATGCGCGGCAGCGCCACCACAAAACCTTCGCCCAGCAGGTTAAAACACAGCAACACCAGCATGGTGATGAAGACCGTTGCGTGAGCATACTGGACGTTGCGAAAGGCGAAGAACAGCACGCCGGTAATCACGATAAGCGCGAGCTGTCCTTCCTGCGAAGGCACCAGCCATAGTACCGGCAGGCCGATCGCGACCCCTAACAGCGTTCCGATAATACGCAGCGCCAGACGCCTGCGGGTGGCGTTGTAGTTGGGCTGGCACACAAACAGACTGGTCAGCAGTATCCAGTAGCCGCGTTGCAGGCCAGTTATCTGAATAAAGGCATAACCTACGCACAGGACGATCGACATCCGAACCGCGTGGCGGAACAGGGCCGATTCCGGCGTCAGGTGGCGGCTCAGGCGGAGCCAGATATCGCTAAATCCGCTAAGTCCGTCATCGGACAGGCGGTTTTCGGCAGAGTCGGCCGGCATGGCCAGCGCCTGCTCCGATTCAATCGTCGCCAGTTGGGCGTCGATGGCGCGCAGATTGGCTATCAGAAAACCAATCGCTTCGCGCTCGCTAGCGGTAATGGCATTGGCCGGTAGCTGTCCAATCGCCGACTCCAGATGGGTAAACGCGCGTTCGAAACGCGGATCGTGTTGATAAGGCGTGCGTAGCAGTATTGAATGGGAGAGTTGTTGGCAGGCCAGTGCCTGCATGGAGAGCAGACGCTGAAAGCGGAACATCAGATCGCTGTGGCGAAACTTCACGCGCAGCGCCTGATATTGCACGTGCGAAGAGCTGGCGCGTTCGTGAATGTCCTGCGCCACAAAATAGTAGTGCAGGGTGCGCCGGGTTCCGCGCTGGCCTCGATCGCCGCGCAGGCGGGTCAGTAGCGAAGCCTTGGTCTGATTCAGCGTCTGAACCAGCTGGCCGTTGGCCATAGCCAGGTTGACCAGAGGCTCCTGGCTTTCATCTTCGATGTCGGGATCGAACTGGCGCGACTTCAGTTCCAGATAGTGAGCCAACTGCTCGTAGCAGCGAGCCAGGTTATCCTGAAGCGGGCGCACCGGAAAGATCAGATGTCCCACCAGGGTCAGAACGTTATACCAGATGGCCCCCGCCAGCAGCAGTACAGGCTGCTGGTACCAGTTATCGAACAGCGTGATACCCAGCATGGTATAGATGGCGATCAGCAGCGCTCCGAAGGCGATGGTGGCGTAGCGCTGGCCCAGACCGCCCAGTAGAATAAAGCCGATGGTTGAGGTGGTGAGCCCGGCGGCGAACAGCCATGGCCAGGGAAACAGCAGCTCTACGGAGACCGAGGCAATAAAGAAGCAGATCAGGGTGATGAGCAGGTTACGCAACCTGCCCGTCAGGCGGTCATCCAGATCCGCCAGCGCGGCAGCCACAACGCCCAGGGTGACAGGGATCGTGAGTTTAACTTCGTTAAGCCACCAGGGCACAAGAGTGGTGCCGCTCAGGGCGATAAAAATACGCAGGTTATAGAGCCAGGCGCTGTTCCAGGCGTAGCGGCGCAGCAGGGGACTGAGTTTGGGCACGATAACCTCGGCTTAGCGGAACTGGCTGCGGGCATTCGCCTCGCGCGCTGCGCGCGCGGTTTCGACAGAGACTACGCGGCGTCCCACGGGCCACAGCGCAATGGCGGCGATCTTGAAATTCGCGATGCCCACCGGAATGCCGATAATCGTCAGACACTGGGTAATACCCGCCGCAATGTGCGCCAGGCACAGCCACCAGCCAAAGATCACAACCCAGAAGATATTCAGTAGGGTTCCACCTGCATTCATCAGCGAACTCTTGCTACCGGGAGAGAGGACATCCACGTGCACCGCCTCGTTGCCGTAGGGCAGCAGTGACAGTTTGGTGATTTCCCAGCAGGAACGGGTAAGCGGCAGGGTAAAAATCAGCAGAATGCTTACCAGAGTCGCCAGCAGCCAGGAGAGAGTGGTGAAAAATCCACCCAGGACAAAATTGAGAATATTAAGAACGGTGCGCATAATCACTCTTACGTTAGCCGAATAACGGCACAATCAATAACCACGCCAATTGTAACGCGTTTTTGCCTGGAGCGGGATTTCTGTGACGGGTAAACTGAGCGTCTCCATGAGTCACAGGGCAGGTTCGAGTATCAGCATGGAATTAAAAGCAACTTCTCTTGGCAAGCGCCTGGCGCAGCATCCCTACGACCGCGTCCGGCTATTGAGCGCCGGCGTTGAAGTCTCCGGCGAACGCCATCAGTATCTAATCCCCTTTAATCAACTGCTGGGGATCAACTGCAAACGCGGTCTGGTCTGGGGAGAGCTGGAGTTTGTGCTGCCGCAAAATAAGGTGGTACGCCTGCATGGTACCGAGTGGGTGGAAACCCGCAGCTTTTTCCAGCATCTGCAGCACCAATGGCAGAGCTGGAGCGAAGAGATGAGCATCATCGCGGCGGGAGTGCTACGCCAGACGCTGGATGAACTGGCAGAGTGTGATGCGGAACGCTGGCTGAAGCGCAGCGAAATGCAGAGGCTGCGGGAGAAGATCCGCGATGCCTTTACGGCGTTGCCCCTGCCACATGAACGCATGGAGGAGTTCGATAACTGCCGGGAATTATGGCACCAGTGTCAGGCCTGGCTGGAGGAGGGGGAAGAGCGTCGACTGGCCATTAACCAGGCCTGGACGGAAAGGATGCTCGAACAGTATTCTGAGTTTTTCGCGCAGGTGGAAAGTTCGCCCCTCAACCCTTCACAGGCCCGTGCGGTGGTGAATGGCGAATCCTCGCTGCTGGTGCTGGCGGGGGCTGGCAGCGGTAAAACCTCGGTGCTGGTGGCCCGTGCAGGCTGGCTGCTGACGCGCGGCGAAGCCAGCGCCGATCAGATTTTACTGCTGGCTTTCGGGCGCGACGCGGCCCGCGAAATGGACGAGCGTATCGAACAGCGGCTTCAGGCCGGCGCGGAAGGCATTACCGCCCGCACCTTTCATGCGCTGGCGTTACACATCATCCAGCAGGGAGGGCGCAAGGCGCCCCAGATAAGTACGCTTGAAAGCGACAGCGCCGCGCGTCATGCCCTGTTGCTCGACTGCTGGCGTCAGCAGTGCCAGGAGAAAAAGGCCCAGGCTAAAGGATGGCGCCAGTGGTTGACGGAAGAGCTGCAGTGGGAAGTACCGGAAGAGGCATTCTGGCAGGACGAAAAGCTGGCCCGTCGCCTGGCCGGGCGGCTCGATCGCTGGCTGGGTCTGATGCGGATGCACGGCGGTAGTCAGGCGCAGATGGTGGCCGACTGTCCGGAGCCGCAGCGTGAACTGTTTCAAAAGCGAATTAAGCTGATGGCGCCGTTGCTAAAAGCGTGGAAGGCCGCGCTGAAGGATGAAGGCGCCGTGGATTTTTCTGGCCTGATCCACCAGGCGATTAACGTGCTTGATAAGGGGCGTTTTATCAGCCCCTGGAAACATATTCTGGTGGACGAGTTCCAGGATATCTCCCCCCAGCGTGCGGCGCTGCTGGCGGCACTGCGCCGTCAGAATTCCCATACCACGCTATTCGCCGTGGGGGATGACTGGCAGGCTATCTATCGCTTTAGCGGTGCGGAAATGGCGCTGACCACCGCTTTTACCCACCATTTTGGCGAAGGCGATAGCTGCGCGCTCGACATAACCTATCGCTTCAACAGTCGCATCGGCGATATCGCCAACGGCTTTATTCAGCAGAATCCGCATCAGTTGGCCAAGCCGCTGAACAGTCTGGCCAAAGGGGATAAAAAAGCCGTAATGCTGCTGCCGGACGATAAGCTGGAGGCGCTGCTGGATAAGCTCAGTGGGTACGTTAAGCCGGAACAGCGGATCCTGATTCTGGCCCGTTATCACCACCTGCGCCCGGCGCTGCTGGAAAAAGCCCAGACCCGCTGGCCGAAGCTGCACATAGATTTTATGACCATCCACGCCAGCAAGGGGCAACAGGCGGATTATGTGATTATTCTGGGATTGCAGGAAGGGAAGGACGGTTTTCCGGCGCCGGCACGTGAGTCGATTATGGAACAGGCGCTGCTGCCGCAACCGGAGGATTTTCCTGATGCCGAAGAGCGACGCCTGCTCTATGTAGCGCTGACCCGCGCCCGCCATCGGGAATGGCTGCTGTATAACCGGGAGCAACCTTCCCCGTTTGTAGAGGCGCTGAAAGCGCTTGGCGTCCCGGTAGCACGTAAGCCCTGAGTTACTTCAGGCGTGAAGCGAGGTAGCGCTGATAATCCGGGATCAGGATATCGACGCTGTCGTTAAAGTGCGGCGACTGGATAATAAAGTCGGCGGTGGACAGGTTGGTGGCCACCGGAATATTCCAGACTGTGGCCAGGCGCAGCAGCGCTTTAACGTCGGGGTCGTGAGGCACGGCGTTAAGCGGATCCCAGAAGAAAATCAGCACATCGATTTTACCTTCAGAGATCAGTGCGCCAACCTGCTGGTCGCCCCCCATCGGGCCACTCAACATGGCGTTAACCTCAAGCCCGGTAGCGCGCTGAATCAGGTTCCCGGTGGTGCCGGTTCCATACAGCGTATGGTTAGCCAGCAGCGCCTTATGACGCTCCACCCACTTCATCAGCATATCTTTGCAGTGATCGTGAGCGACCAGGGCGATATGTTTGTGCGGCGCCAGGGTGCGGGTTGTCAGTTCCATATTGTTTTCCTGCTGTGATCGTTGAACTGGCTACAGCTTACTGGAAGCCACTGGTGCTGCAAACGTGTGAAATCAAAAAAGCGCGCGGGCGTGGAGAGCCGGGGCGCGGTGCTTTACACTGATATTTAGTCTAATCGCTTTTAGGAGAGTACGATGACAGACAGCGAAATCAGCCGGATTCTGACACAAACCCGCACTATCGCACTGGTGGGCGCCAGCGATAAACCGGAACGCCCCAGCTATCGGGTGATGAAATACCTGCTAGATCAGGGTTACCACGTTATTCCCGTATCGCCAAAGGTCGCCGGTAAGACGCTGCTGGGCCAGCAAGGCTATGCCAGTCTGGAAGAGATACCGGAAAAGATCGATATGGTGGATGTTTTCCGTAATGCAGAAGCGGCCTGGGGCGTGGCTCAGGAGGCCATCGCCATCGGCGCGAAAACGCTGTGGCTGCAGCTTGGCGTGATTAATGAACAGGCGGCGGTACTGGCCCGGGAGTCGGGGCTGAACGTGGTTATGGATCGCTGTCCGGCGATTGAAATTCCCCGGCTGGGGCTGGCGAAGTAACCTGGCCCCCGGCTGCCAGTACGGCGAGCGGGGGACAGGGGAGGTGGCTAATGCGGTTAGTTACGCAGGCGCGGAGCCTGAAGCTGCTGGCGAATCGAGGCCGCCAGCTCGTCCAGCGTTGGCTGTTCCGGGTGTTCCCGCTGAATTTCGCCGCTAAGCTGCGCTTCGGCCAGGTAGGTGTGTACCGGATGGCCGTCGTCATCTTCCATCACTACGTGATACCAGGGGGCCGCCCGCAGATCGTCGCTAACGGCCAGTTCATCTGCCGATGGCTCATCCAGCGAGTAGACAGGGTCAATGTCGACGATCACGCCAAGATAGCCCAGCAGCGTGTGGCGTACCTGCTGACCAATACCGAATTTGCTGGCAATCATAGTCACCTCCCGGGAAACACATATCTTCCTCGGATATGAGGGCGGCGCTTCCCTTTATCAAGTCACATAAGACGGCAGGCAAATCCTTTCAGATACAGCCCCTCCGGGTAGGAGGCGATCACCGGATGATCGGCCGCCTGACGGAACTGCTCTATAAATTGTACATCACGACCGGCATCGACGGCGGCATCCGCCACAATTTTCTGAAATAAATCGCTGGCCATCAGTCCGGAGCAGGAGAAAGTCAGCAGTATCCCGCCAGGGTTCAGAAGTTGCAGCGCCAGCAGGTTGATATCCTTATAGCCGCGACAGGCGCCGGCGAGCTGGTTTTTGTTTTCGACGAATTTCGGCGGATCCATCACGATAACATCAAAGGTTTCGCCCTGTTCGCGATAGCGGCGCAGCAGCTTAAAGACATCGTCGCGGACAAACTGAGCACGGCTGGGATCCTGCTGGTTTAGCGTGACGTTCTGACGAGCGATGGCCAGGGCTTCTTCCGATGTATCGACGCTGATCACTTCGCGGCAGCCGCCGAGCAGCGCCGAGACGGCAAAGCCGCCGGTATATGAAAAGCAGTTCAGCACCCGTTTGTCCTTCACGTAACGACGGGTGGCGAAACGGCTGTCGCGCTGGTCCAGATAATAACCCGTTTTGTGTCCGGCTTTAATGTCTACCAGCAGCTTCATTCCGTGCTCTTCGATGGTCAGCAGATCCGGGGGCAGTTCGCCGCAGACCGGCCCCTGAGTCAGCGCCATTCCCTCTTTTTTACGCACCGCGACATCGGAACGATCGTAAATGCTGCAGTCGGGATACAGGCTCTGTAGCGCGCTCACCAGCGCCGGGCGCTGGTATTCCGCACCTGCGCAGAGCAGCTGCAGCACCAGAAAATTACCAAAGCGATCGATAGTCACGCCTGGCAGGCCGTCGGATTCACCGGCTATCAGACGGTAGCTATCAAGACCGTCGCGGGCGGCCAGCCAGTCGCGCCACTGTTGGGCTTTTTGCAGACGCCGAATGAAGAAGTCGATATCCACCGCTTCGTTGCGATCGAAGGTCCAGACCCGGGCGCGGATCTGTGAGGCAGGAGACCAGGCGGCCCGGGCCAGCCAGGTGCCTTTATGGTCGACGACATCGACGGTTTCGCCAGGTGAGGCCTTGCCTTCCATCCGGGCGATGGCGCCGGAAAAGACCCATGGATGACGGCGCAGCAGCGATTTCTCGCGCCCTTTGGCTAATACTAAACGTATGCTCATAATAGTATGTCTGGCAGAAAGAAAATGGGCGCCATTCTCCCGAGTTCATCGGGGAATTGCAACGCGTTACATCAGACAACAGGGAGAAATTGCATGTCGATATGTATGATAGCCTGGGTATACGGACGGGTTCAGGGCGTAGGTTTTCGCTATAACACTCAGCGGGAGGCTCGTCGCCTGGGGCTGAGTGGCTATGCGCGTAATCTGGATGACGGCAGTGTGGAAGTGCTGGTCTGCGGCGATAAGGCGCAGGTGGAGCAGCTGATGGCCTGGCTGGAACAGGGCGGGCCGCGCGGCGCCCGGGTGGAGCGGGTGCTGAAAGAGCCCCATACCCCGTCACGGGCATGGGACAGCTTCGATATTCGCTATTAATCCTGAATC
This sequence comes from Rosenbergiella sp. YN46, assembly GCF_036620675.1. Lineage (NCBI taxonomy): Bacteria > Pseudomonadati > Pseudomonadota > Gammaproteobacteria > Enterobacterales > Erwiniaceae > Rosenbergiella > Rosenbergiella sp. YN46. Next base: position 126,731 of record NZ_JAZHEE010000001.1, on the reverse strand, counting down.
AGATGCACTTAACGGGCTTTGGCAGGCCGGCAATTTTTGTGGCCTGCTTTGCCGGCCCTTTAGGGAAAAGGCGATACAGATAACGGCTGTTGCCTTTCTCTTCGCCAAATTTTTTCGCCATGGCTTTGACCAGCATGCGGATGGCGGGGGAGGTATTAAACTCCAGATAAAAGTCGCGCACGAAACGCACCACTTCCCAGTGCTCCGGCGTCAGAGTAATACCTTCGCCCTGAGCGATAACCGGCGCCAGCGCTTCACACCATTCATGACTGTTTTTCAGATAGCCTTCGCTATCGGTTTCAAACTCTTTACCTTCAAATATCAACACGGGATGCTGTCCGTTACTGTCAAACGGCAGCCAGTCTAGCAAATTTCCGGCGTCCCAAAAAACAAAACCCCGCCGGAGCGGGGTCGGAGTGGACAGGGCCAGATACTGCGTTAGTCGCGGCTGGCGAAGCCCAGAATGCTGAGCAGGCTGACAAAGATGTTGTACAGCGAAACATACAGGCTGACGGTGGCGCGAATATAGTTGGTCTCGCCGCCGTGAATGATGTTGCTGGTCTCAAACAGAATCGCGCCGGAAGAGATCAGGATAAACAGCGCGCTGATTGCCAGGTGCAGGGCCGGAATCTGCAGAAACAGGTTCGCGACCATGCCCACCAGAACCACCACGATACCCGCCATCAGCATACCGCCCAGGAAAGACATATCCTTGCGGGTGGTCAGCACGTAGGCTGAACAGCAGAAGAAAACCAGTGCGGTGCCGCCCAGCGCCATGCCGATAATATCGCCCATGCCGGCAGAGAGGTAGCTATTCAGGATTGGCCCAAGGATATAACCCAGGAAGCCGGTAAAAGCGAAAGCTGCCAGAATACCAGAGGGCCTATTCGCCAGGCGATAGGTCAGGAACATCAGGCCGTACATCCCGACCAGCGTCAGGATAAGCCCCGGGGACGGCAGCGCCAGCATGGTGCTGGCTGTTGCGGTCAGCGCCGAGAAGGCCAGGGTTAGCCCCAGAAGAAAATAGGTATTACGCAGCACTTTGTTGGTGCTGAGCAGCGACGCTCTGTCGCGCGAAGAGGTAATGATGCGATCCATTAGTCACTCTCTTTTTATATACAGGTGTAGTAGTGTCTGAGAATAGAGGCGCGGCTGTAAGGGGGGAAGGGGGTTTACCCATCTTTACTCAAAATGTGCGCTTTGTGGCGTCAGGCCGCAGAACGCGCTTTATTACTGATAAATCACTCTTTATTCGCCTGCTATCTGTTTGCATAACGGGAAGCTGACCCGCAGAGTGGTATCACCCTATCTCAGGGGGATACGACCGATATGCTGCTGCATTGCTGAGCTATTTGGTGATATTAGCGGCAAATAAAGCCAGGTTGCTGTTTTTTCGCCCGATCGAACGCATTGAGGCTTTACAGACGACGGGGGGATGTTTATAGTGCGCCTCATTACGGAAGTGTGGCCGAGCGGTTGAAGGCACCGGTCTTGAAAACCGGCGAGGGGAAACCCTCCCAGAGTTCGAATCTCTGCGCTTCCGCCATATAAAACAAGGGGTTGCCGAATGGCAGCCCCTTTTTCGTATGCGCTCTTAGAACGGACTTAGAATTAACGCTTAGAATTACTCCCGGTGAGAGAAGGGCGATCCAGTGTTGGGGAGCGCTTAATTTTTCGGTCATAGACCAGCACCTGGCTTTCAGTTTTGTGGCCGCTGAAAAGCTGCTTATCTCTGCTGCTGCCTTCATAATCTGATATCCCCTTCGCTTTGAGGTCATGGAAGGTACAGTCGAGCGCATACCCCAGAGAAAGGGAAGCTTTCTGTCTCGCCGTCTCCCAGCGGTTGCTAAATCCACGCTTCGTAAAGCCGCTACCGTGGTTTCCCAGAAGTACACATGATTCCGGGTTGTTGGGTGTTGAGAAGCTGTGGGCCAGCTCTACCGCCTGGCGTAGTCGGGGCGTCCATAGCTTAATCTGCTTTGTGCCAGTCTTTCCCTGCTGGATGAAGATCCCCTCATCAGCTACCTGTTTCCATTTCAGGCCCAGAACGTCAGAGAGCCGGGCCGCGCACAGGTAGGCTATTTCCATTGCCACTCTTACGACGTTATCAGCGACCAGATAAATCGCCTCATATTCTTTATCGGTGATATACCTGTCGCGTGCCTCCGATTTAAATTTGCTTACCCCCTGGCATGGGTTACCTTTCACATATCCCCTTTCATATCCCCACCGATAAACGCGGGACATACTGCTCATTTCATGGTTGGCCTGGGTTTTACTTTGGAGTCCACGGCGATCCATAAATTTTCTGACATCTTCCGGTTTTATTTTATCTGCCTGAACCTTCCCAAAAACCACCAGTAGTTTTTTCTGGTGCTGTAGGTAGTCCTTTTGAGTTCGGGGCTTTAATTCCAGGTAGTACGCACTTTTAAGGAACATATCCCATAACCGGGAGAAGGACATAACGTTAGCCTGTTCCGATAATAGAGCCTCATATTTAGCCCACAGTTGAGAAATAGGCATAGTTACCGGGCCAATGGTGATGCATTCTTTCGATGTTGGTTTGTAGTAATAGCTGTATTTGTTTTTATAAACGCGGGGAGGGAGTTTATTATCCTCCGGGTTTTTTCTACGTCTGGTCATAATCAGATAGCGTCAAAGTTTGGGCGGTCTTCTTCCTCAGCGACCGACTGACGAACACCAGTCAGGGCTGCGTTAACATGCGTCCAGGTGACGCGGGGGCGGCCATCCCGACGTCGAATAAACGAGATGCCGGCCCGGGTCAGAGCCGCACATTGTTTCGACGGGAATACATAGCCGGTCAGTTCAGTCAGTTCCTCGTCGGTCAGCAGGTCGTTCATAGTCTTTCCCCATCATTCGGGCTATAGCGTCGTCGGTCTCACGACATGCCCGCTCTATATCCGAGCTGGTCAGGCTCGCTTTTCTAACGCTGGCCGAAAGTCGGCCAATTTTGATATCGAAATCGGAGAGCAGAAGCTCCCCTGGTTGCCATCGCTGCATTGCTGTACCTCGCTGGTGGGTGAGGGAACAATGTAGCGATGGCGGCGGTTTATTTCTGATTACGCGTAATCAGGTTTTCGGGCGGAGAAAAGGCGGCTTTCTCACGCGTCAGCTTAACGGCCGGTGGCATATGCATACCCAGTTCGCAGCGACTGCGGGCCTCAATGATGCCGTTCGTACCGTCCGGCAAAATGACGTGTACCGCATCACCGCGGCGGAGTGACAATTTGAGCATAATCACCTCACCGCCAGGCTACGTTCGCCGATCTCAATGTGAGCGCCCGGGACGTCCACGCCGTTTTCAAGAGCTTCTTTGATAGCCTTCTTATCCGGTGCTACCTGCGTCTGAACAGTAACCAGTTCATCAGGAAGAGCATCGACATCATCGATCACGACGCTGGCGGATCCTTTGCGCGCCGTGAACGTGTTTTTAGCGGTCTTAAGCTTGTCCTGACCGGATGCAAGCAGACACTGCAGAACGTAGCCACGCAGTGATTTAGCTTTGCCGTCGAATGACTTCTTACGCGCCGCCAGACGTTTGGCTTCTTCGTCGCAGGTCTTCGCCAGCCCCTCAATATTGCGGACGTGGGAATATACAGCGTCGAGCTTGTCGGCCAGCTCGCCGCCCAGACCTTCCAGAGTATCGGCTACCATTTCCGGCGTCAGGTCGTCTGAGGTCTCCAGCAGCTCCTGCAGCGCTGCAAAGTCGTTAGCTAATGCGATAGCGGTAGTCATGCGGTTTTCTCCTCTGCGGCTTTCAGGGCGGCTGTGCGCTCATCTTTGATGGTGGTCAGGCGGCGAAGACGGCCAGCCAGGTAACGGGCATGTTCGGTATCGCCTTTAGCCTCTGCAGCTTTGCGGTGAGTCTCCACTTCACGGGCGATCTGGCTGTATACCTTTGTTGCTTCATTAACGGTGATCGCGCCTTCGAGGGTTTTAGCAACCCGGGCCAGCTTATCGTCCAGTTCCTGGCGTAACCGGGTGACATCTTCGGCTTTATCGCTTGCGTTGCGGATCTCGAATTCCGTTTTGTTCTCTGCCTTGTATTCCTCGCTGTCATACCAGCCAAGGTAAATATCAGCGGAGAAGCCAAGGAGTGATAGCGCTTTCTTAATCGCGTCAGTGAGGCTCTTTTTCATGGCTTCACTATCGGCAATGATGCGGCCGTTACCGCTTTTATAAAGGTATTTAGTGGCGCCATACGCTTCTACCGTGCCGCGTGTCTCGCCATTCCGGTACCAGAACTCGATCTTCATCGAATGGTTTTGTTCAAAAATCAACGTACCGTCACCGTCGCGCAACAAAACGTTACGGGAAAATTTCCCTTTATCGTCGTATACGGCTTCTGACATGGGAGCACCCGGGAGCAACTTCTCTTCTAGCACTTCATAACCCCACCCTGCACCAACAGGGCCGAAAAGCTCGGTTGCGCGCATAAACATGTATTCAGCGTTGATAGACGTGCCAGAAAATCCCCCGGCATCCAGTGGCTTGGTGTATTGCGGATCTGTGCGCATGACCCGGCGCCAGATATTTAGGTTCTCCTGTTCAGGCTCAGGCTTCTCAGACAGTGCTTTTTCTACGCTGCTGGCGCGTTGCTGGAAGTCGTCACCGCCGACCTGGCGCGCCAGCGCTTCGGCATTATCCGCGAGCGCCTTAGCTTTTTCGCTGAGCGGCTCTTCTGCATAGACGCCATACCCCATGTTGTTAAGGGTTTCGCGTGCCTGTTTCGCCTGGTCGTCGGTTACAGTCTCCTGCTCCTGCTCCTGCTCCTGCGTTGGTGCTGGTGCCGACGCTGGCGCGGCCACTTCCGTTTTTTCGCCCTGATTTGAGGGGGATTCTTCGGTTTCTTCCCTGATACCGTTCTCTGCCAGCCATGAATCGATATACCGACGCAGGGAATCAGGGAAACGATACGTATCGGATGCCGGCGCATTCTGGATAACCCCGAAAATGCTGGCGCGGTCATATTTCAGGATCGCTTCAGTAGTGCGCAGTGCCATAGACCAGCGTTTAAAATCCTCGCGATCAGCGCTGATGATGTCCTTTGCTGCGGCCAGGACTCTGGCCGTTACTGGTTCTGATTCGTTGACAGGGATCAGCGCCAGCGCAACTTCCTGATCCAGGGTTGCATAGGTGTGGGAGTAGCTGCGCGGCGCCGACGGTTTACGCTGTGCCTGGGCCGCTGCCGGCGTAACGAGGGAGTCACGGTCGCTGGGGTTGTCTACCCACTTTTTAGCAAACTGGTATATCTCGGCCTGGCCCGGCAGCTGGTTATCGAAGTTGCTATAGATACCTTGAATCAGGTTATTCAGCCCGTCGATATGCATGTGAGCAACGGACGGAATCTCAGTCATCACATTGAGAATGTTGCGGTTAAAGAGATCCTCGTCGTCTTTATTGCACTCGTCGCCATTGTCGAGGTTATCGAGATAATCCCGGGTCTGAGAGAGCAGGGCGCTATCCAGTTCAGCATTACTGAACAGGAGAACGAAGGCGAAACGCTCGCGCGCCGGGAGCTTCATAATGTTGAGATCACCAGATTCCGGGCTGGTTTCCTGCTGCTGATCCGCATTATCGATCCACTGCTCACCGTTGAAGCTATGAGACTCGGCGAACTGTTCATCGAACGCGCCGACAGTGGGGTGCTGCTGGCCGTCGGCAACTTCCCAGACTTTGGGCTTAAAATAGTCGTCGCCGTGGGCGGGGTAGTGCTGCCACAACATCCCGGTAGCGATCCCCTCCGCCGCTTTCTTGTTAGGTGCTTCGACCGCTGCTGCCAGTGGCTTCGCCCCCTTTTTGATTGAGCCCTTCTTGGGCTCCAGGAAAACGTTGAAAATGGTCATTGTTGGTCTTTCCTCTGTGGTTAAAAGGCGCCGTTCTGGCGCCAGTGGTCAAAACTTGTTGCGCGCTACGGTACGCACCTGGTCGCAGTACCAGCAGTAAAGCTCGATCTGACGCCGGGCCAGGGTATCGGGCGTTGCCATCATGACGGCCATCAGTAGGCGATCCCGAACCTCCGGCGCCTCGCCATCGATCCAGGTGAATACCTCCACGGCTTCGTCGGTATAACCGAGTGTGGCGGCCGCTTCGAATTCGTCGCGCCGTTCGGCGGCATGGGCCTCATCGCTGATCAGGTCTTCGCGCATGATGTCGGTATCCATACGGGCACCTCAGTAGGGAATTTCGTCTTCGTCCACGGGGGTATGATCGATGCACAACAGCTGCTGTATCTGGTCGTCGATAGCGGCCACCGCTGCGTCGGTCGTTTGTTGAATTGCCGCCTTTTTGTCGCGCAGAGAGGTTACCTGGCGTTCAATGAGATCGAATGGTTCAGGCTCAGTAAAGGGGATGGTGATCTGCCTGGTTTCCAGCAATATAAAGTCCTTAAAACCTTGTGACATGTCACAGGCTGCGACTAAATATTTTTCGGTAGAATATGATCTGTTATCAAGGTGGATATACAGCGTAACGGGGATCTGTAGCGCTTCCATAGCGACTCCTGATTTCGTATACTCAGGGCTGATCGATAGCCCTTCGGGTTGTTGGTCTTTCCTCGCCGCAGGGTTGGTCCCCTGTGGCACTCTCCGGGAAGGTTTGGTCGCCTACCCGGGTAAAGAAACCCACTTCGGTGGGTTTTTTTACGTCTAATGGTTGCCGGTTACGTTATCCGGCGTCGCCCAGGTTGGTCAGACTGGGCGACCGTTCCAGCGACTTCTGGCTGTTGGTATGGTCTTTCCTCACCACTCTTTCCCGCTGTGGCCGCGTAATTTTTCCGGGATTTTTTGGCACGCCCGGCCGTGCTATCTTTGCTATCTCCACAACAGCAAAGAGGTTTTTACTCATGGAAAATGAATACACTCCAAATCCACGTGATATAGCAACTCAACTCATCATTTCCGGTATCCTGGCCGCGATGTCACCTGAGCAAAGAGCGTCAGCGTTATCAATGACGGAAAAACTGCTAAATGCTTTTGTCAGTCCAGCAGGTGACGAAAGCGATGAAATTAAAGAGTTTGCTCGTTATGTTGAGATTGAAACTTACAAAATGCTTCGTGGATTGCGTCTTCAACACGAAAATGAATCTCATTAATCCGTAACTTGCTACGGGTAAGCTGCGTTTCTATCTCGCCTCTCAGGCTCTTCACGTCATTGATGAGCCTTTTTTCTTGTGTACCTGTCATGGGTCACCTCACTGTTCGTCTTCCCGAACTGCCAGAACGTTTCTGAACAATCGCCGCGTGGTTAGTGCGTCGTTGATGGGATGAATTTAGACAAATCTAACTTTTCAGTCAATTAAAAAGTTAGACAAAACGAACAAAAAAGACAAAAAAACACATAACACATTGATAGTAAGAGTTATTTATTTTTCTTTCTGGCTTTCAACAGCTCTTCGAAAAGACGATTGAATCCATCGACTTTTTCTCTTAGCTCGTCAAGATGGCGCTCTTTTTCAGATTCGGGAAGGGATGAAAAGAGCTCTACAAGCTCTTTTTCCTGTGGGTCTAACTCTCGTGGAAGTGCTTCTGGTGTACCGGGCTCACTACCTTCGTCACCATAGAGAATCCAGGTGGGGGAACATTGTAAAGAATTGCTAAGTGAAAACAGATTCTTTCCTCCTGGCTCACTATCCCCTGTTTCCCACTGGGAAATGGTGACGTGTGAAACCTTAACCAGCTTTGCAAGAGCACGCTGGGTGAGTTTAAGTTCTTTTCTTCGCGCTCTAATGCGCTCACCTGGAATTGTCATAGTTAGGGAATTCTAAATTTTCTTGACTTCGCTATCCTGAACAAATAAATTGTTAGGAAAATCTAACAATGGAGGTGTTCATGTTAACGTCAGAAGCAATAAAACATTTTGGCAGTAAGCGTAAATTAGCAGAGGCTGCCGGCGTAAAAACTCCAACTGTGTATGCATGGGGAGAGCTTGTACCAGAAGGGCGTGCCGCTCGTTTGTCCATAATCACAGACGGGGAATTAAAGTATGACCCGGATGTTTATAAGTGCCGAAATCATGCATTCCATGGCGTAGGTTAATGCAAGGTTAGATAAAAATCTGATTACGCATAATCAGGTTTTCAGGTTTAGCGACAGGAGACGCGACCATGGATAAAAACATCAACGATCTGAAGCGAGAAGTCATGAACTGGGCAGTCGAAGCAGGGCAGGAGCATGTCGCAATCGAGATTACGAGAATGTGGTTTCGCATGGGTGGCAATCGCGGTTCTGTGAAGCTTCACGCTATGGAAGACGCAGCCGGGAACGCAGACTGGCGCGCCATCAACAATAACCGGCAGCAGATTTTCCGCTGGCTCCGAAGCGAGACCAAAGCGGCCCGCTCTAAAGTGCAGGCGCTTGCCAGCGCGATGGAAGCAGCTTTGCCAGCAGAGCGATACGCGCGCCTGGGGATGACGACCCAGTACCTGATTTGCGTGGCGATACGTGAGTTTGCGGCGGCGATAATTGCTTTGCTGCTCGATGCCAGAGATCGCCCCCAGAGGGTGGCCCAAGCCTTGCAGGCCATAGCCGAAACTCAGCGCCTGACCAGCGTATGTGAGTAAGACCGAACCACCAGAGGAAAGACCAACATGCAAACCGAAACCCGCATTACGTGGCGGAACGGCTTCCGCCTGAACAATCGGCCAGTGATGGCAGCAGATATTCGCCCAATTTTCGAAGAGCGCCGGACAGCGGCGATCTGGGAGCACTACGAACAGCTTAAAGCTGAGCTGCGTACCGAGAACCTAGACGCGGACGCATACCAGGCTGCTTGCTTGCGCATCGCTGACGCGCTGGGGATCTGATTATGAGATCATCACCAACAGATGCGGTAACAGCTATTGGCCGACTGAATATAACCGGGAATGTGATCCCGTCCAACTGGTGGCGCCATGTGGCGCTGCCAAGTGGTAAGCCCGATTGTACGGCGATTGTGTTGCTGTCGGAAATCGTTTACTGGTACCGACCAGCAGAGGTTCGCGACGAGCAAACCGGTGCCGTAATCGAGTATCGCAAGCGTTTTCATGGTGACAAGCTACAGCGCAGCTATCAGGCATTCGCTGACCAGTTCGGATTCTCCAAGCGGGAAGCCACCGACGCACTGAAACGCCTTCGTGATGCTGGTCTGGTGACGCTTGAGCTTCGTACCGTTCAGACTGATGCAGGTCTTACACTGAGCAATGTGCTGTATGTGGAGCCAGTAGTGAGCCGCATCACTGAGATTACCACCACCGTTTTAATGGAACAGGAGGTACGTGAAAATGTAACCCCTCCTACGTTTAAACGTAACACCCTCCTACGTTCTGACGTAACCACTGATACGCCGAAAAGTGAGACGTATACAGAGACTACTACAGAGAATACACATACAGAGATTAAAACCAATACGCAGGCTGACGCCAGCGTTAGTGGAAAGCGTAAAAAACACACTTTTGACCCAATGGAACTCAGACCTGAAAACGTCAGTGTTGATGTCTGGGGCGAATGGATAAAACACCGTCGGGATAAAAAACAGCCACTGACAGAAACGTCTTGTCGCCGTCAGGCTAAATCTCTGGAAAGCCATCCGGTGCCGGACGAGGTAATCATCAAATCCATAACCTGTGGCTGGACAGGTCTTTTCCCAGAAAAAGTTTCCGCTGCCAGTAATCACCGGCGGCAGCAAACAGACACGTCAGAGGATCTGAACAGGCGCAAATTCGAAGCGCGGGTAAGCTGGAAAATTAATGATCGGAAGGCAGAAAATGAATAAAGAAATTGAGAAAGACATTGCAGAAATATTATTGACCAAATGCGGCGTCAAGAAGCGTTTTCAGAAGGTGTCACTTTCCAGCTTTACAGCGATAAATCCAAAGGCTCAGGAATGTCAGGATTTATGTCACCAGTTTGTTGAAGGCTGGGAGTCAGTAAATAAAACCGGTACTAATCTTGTACTTTGTGGGAAACCCGGAACTGGTAAAACGCACCTGGCTATTGCTGTTATGCGTGAATTGGTTGAGCGATATGAGGCGGAAGTTTATCACACCACCGTACAGCGAATGATCCGGGCTATCCGTGATACCTGGCGAGATGGCGCTCAACGAACAGAATATGATGTTCTGGGTTTTTATTGTGGGCTTGATTTGCTCGTTATTGATGAAATTGGGCTTCAGAACGGAACCGAATCAGAACGCCTTATTCTTTCTGAAATTATTAATGAACGATATGAGAATATGCGGCCGACTATTTTCATAAGCAATTTCACCGCTGAAGAGATTGAAAATTTTCTTGGATATCGCTGCATGGATAGAATTATGGAAAGTGCTGCGACATTGGGATTTGACTGGGAAAGCTATCGGGGTAAAGCATGACACCGCAGGAACTGGAAACCTTTGTACTGAGCGGATTGCTCAACGGCGGCGCCACACCGGACGCCTTCGACGTTATCGCTACCACCCCGGAAGAAGCGTTCTCTGTCGGCTTCTACCGTCGCACCTTTGCCGAGATAAAAAAACAGGCGCTGGCCGACGGCCTGATCGACATGATGATGATTAGCGAGGCCCTGGGCGGTAACAGCCTGGCGGATATCGCGGAGTTGATGCGCGCCCCAGGTACGGTACCAAACCTGAAGGGCTACGCGGGAAAGATGGTCAAAGCGTGGTTTAGTCGGAAAGTGGCTAAATTGCTACAGGATAGCGCTGATGAAATTCGTGATGCGATAAATCAGGAGCAGCGGGATAATGTTGTCGAAAAGGCGGTAGCACAACTGATTGATGTTACCGCTGATGCCGGATCAGTCCAGCCGATTATTGCCAGAGAATTACTGGATCGGTACATCGATATTTTTGGTAAGCGCCTAGAAGGAGATGAACAGGTGAAAAATTTAAAAACTGATATTGAGGAACTGGATGCAGCGTTGGGAGGAATTAACCAGCAGGATCTTGTCGTCATCGCTGGTCGCCCTGGTTCAGGGAAAACGGAATTTGCTCTAAAGGTGGTTGATGGTGTTACTCGAACCGGCGGTGGTGCGCTGATATTCAGTATGGAAATGGCAGCATCACAGATTATTGAGAGAACTATCGCTGGCGTGGCAAATATGTCGGTATCTCGCCTGCGAAACCCAGTTGATTTTGATGATGAGGCGTGGGCCAGATTTAGCACTGCCACAGAAGATTTAATGGGGCGTGATATTTGGGTTGTTGATGCAACGGATCTTACGGTTGAACAAATACGCGCTATTGCTGAAACCCATAAACGAAGATACCCACATTTATCAATGATCATGGTTGATTATCTGGGATTGGTGAAAAAACCAAAATCGGAACGTAACGATTTGGCCGTCGCGCATATTTCCCGCAGCCTGAAAACTATGGCTATGAGGTTACATACTCCAGTATTTGCGTTAAGCCAGCTATCTCGATCTGTGGATTCTCGCCCGGCTGGTAGCCGTCGCCCGGTGATGTCAGATCTGCGCGATTCCGGCTCCATCGAACAGGACGCTGATAGCATTCTGTTTCTGTACCGCGATGAAGTTTATAACCCTGATAGCCCAGCGGCTGGTATTGCCGAAGTGATTCTGGGGAAAAGTCGGTTTAGCGCTGCGGGGAAAGTGATTTACCAGCAGTTCAAAAACGGCCACTTCATGCCGATCGACCAAGCCGTGGCCCAGGAAAAAGCCCGAATGCAGAGCGCTGCACAGCAGCCGCCGAAGCGAGAACGGCGTTACAGCACCGAGAAATTTTAATCAGCGCCTGACCAGCGCGTTAACTACAGAGGAAAGACCAACAATGACCAATGATGTGACTTACCCGAACCGTGCAAACCTGAACGATGATGGCCGTGATTACACCTCTCTGATTATCTGGCGGATGAACGCTGGCGCTCGGGCGCGTAGCCGGGCCTGCTTCTTGCCACCTCCCGTTCCTCCTGTTGTGGCTAAACCACAGCAATATAAAAAAACAGCGACCCGGTCATCAAAAAGAAAAGGACGGTGAAGAATGGCCGGGCAATCGGACTACCTCCCGCCCGGCCTGCCGTTCAATCGTGCCAAATGGCCGCAGGAATGCCAGTTGAAAGAGCATTACGACATGCGCGCATGCGCCTTAGTCCGCAGACTCTTCGAGAAGCAGATAACCCGCGGCGCCATCCTGGCGCAGATTGACCGCACGCCGGAGACATACCGGGAGTTTTTTAGAGATCGACTGAATTACTGGAGAGGGGAGAAGGAAAAATGCAGGAAAGAGGGAGGTGCCGCGTAATGGCAATGACGGCCGCAGAGCGCAAGGCAGCACAGCGGGCGCGGCTGGCCAGGGAGGGCCAGCGCAAAATAGAACTGCATCTGGATGCCCAGGAACTGGAAATGCTGGAGCGGAACCGTGCCGCCCGGCGCCCTGGCCGTGAACCGTATGATGTCGCGGAGTATATCGCAATGCTGATACGTCAGGACGATGCACGGGCGCGAATGCATATTCGATCGATCAGCCGTAGGCGCTGCGGTCGGTGTGGCGACCCATTACCCGTAAGCGAATGCCCGTTGGACAGTGAAAGCCAGTGCTGGGTAAATCGTGGCTGGCATGAGATAAAACTCAAGCTGTGACATGTCACATGGAGCGAAAGCCGCCTAATGGCGGTTTTCTTTTATAAACAGAGGGTTAAAAATTAATCACGCAGTGCCTTTCGCATAAAATGCTCTTAAAAGTTTGCATCATTGGTTGGCTGGGAGTATATATACTGTATGAATGTACAGTTACCCGAAAGGAGGGACTATGCGTATTGAAGTGATGATCGACAGGTCTAAGAAGCTCCCGAATGGTGCTATACCTGCCCTGGAACAAGAGCTAAAACGCCGACTGGATTCCCGCTACGATGAAACCTGCTCTTTGACAATACGCCGCGCCGGATCTGATGGGCTATTCGTATTTGGTGCAAACGACGACACCAAAAAAGATATCGAGGAGCTGCTCCAGGAGACCTGGGAAAGCGCCGACGACTGGTTTTTTTAACCACACCTCATTTTAATGATTTATATAACGCCAAACGGCTGCAGGAAGCGCAGCTGTAGAGGTGTATTTGTATTCACGGCCAGAGGGGGTAAAACAGTGGCGGAATATTCAGATGTTATTGACTATTTACCCCGGGATGGCCGTGTAGTCGTGCAATGCAAAGATGGTCACGTCGTAAATGTGCGTAAGGTTTACCCTGACGAGCACATAGCATCATTTAACGCATTGATTGAACTGGCAAAACTGGCCGGATATTCTGTTGTATCGCCAGACGGCAATAAGCTATAATTAAGTGGCTGGCCTGAACAACCAGCTTTTAATTCTGAACAATTGCTGCGCTAACGGGGGAACCAATGGCGCAGTATTCTTTTATCAAATCACAGGGCGGGATATTAGTCCCCGCGACGCCTGACGCACAGGAGTTTATTGAAACTAAGGTGCGGCTGGGCGATGTCATTTATGCCGATTTCAAGAAGGCGCGGAATGCGGCATTCCATCGCAAATTCTTCTCTTTGCTGGGGCTGGGATTCAATTACTGGACGCCGGGCGGCGGTGCTATTTCTCCTGCGGACAAAACGCTGGTTAATGGCTTCGTTAAGTGGATCGCATACCACACCGGGCATGAAGGGGTACTGGATGAGCTGGCGACCCAGTATCTGGATGATACCGCGCAGAAGCGCGCCGGTAATATCAGCGCCGTAAAATCGTTTGAGGCGTTCCGCGCCTGGGCGACTATCCAGGCTGGGTTCTATATTCAGCACCGGATGCCGGATGGCAGCATACGCCAGGAGCCGAGATCGATCTCATTCGCAAAAATGGATGATGTCGAATTCTCCGAGCTCTATAAATCCGTCCTGGACGTTCTCTGGAACTACATCCTTTACCGTACCTTCCCAACCCAGCAGGCAGCCGAGAACGCTGCCGCGCAGCTAATGAGTTACGCCGCATGAAGAGAGACCTCCGTAAAGCGGCGCGCGGCCGCGAATGTACTGTGCGCATTCCGGGAATTTGCTGTTTCAACCCTGATACCAGCGTACTGGCGCATTATCGCATGTCAGATACCTGCGGCACAGGCTGCAAACCCAATGACCAGCAGGCGGCCATTGCCTGCAACTGCTGTCACGATGCCATCGACGGCAGGATTAAAACCGACTATTCCCGCGAGGAACTGCGCCTGATGCACGCAGAGGGTGTTTTCCGCACCCAGAAGGTCTGGAGAGAGGAGGGATTACTGTGAGCTATCGGCTGATATATGCGGATCCGCCCTGGACGTACCGGGATAAATGCAGAGGTGGCGAGCGTGGTGCTGGCTTTAAATATCCAACGATGACCGTCGCGGATATATGCCGCCTCCCCGTCTGGGAACTGGCTGACTCTGAATCATGCCTGCTGGCTATGTGGTGGGTACCGACTCAGCCGGTTGAGGCGCTGAAAGTGGTGGAGGCCTGGGGGTTCCGGTTTATGACCATGAAGGGCTTCACCTGGCACAAAACGAACCCCAAAAAGGGAAATTCTGCGCTGGGAATGGGGCATATGACGCGGGCCAATTCGGAAGACTGCCTGTTTGCCGTTCGTGGCCGTTTGCCAGAACGTGTTGATGCGTCCATTTGCCAGCATGTTACAGCACCACGCGGGCGCCATAGCGCCAAACCGGAAGAGATTCGCGACAGTCTGGTGGCGTTACTGGGAGATGTTCCGCGCATTGAGCTATTCGCCCGCAGCAGTGCCCCAGGCTGGGACTGTTGGGGAAATGAATGTAACAGCAGTGTCGATCTGCGAGTCGGCGAAGCGATTAAACGCGAGGTGGAAAATGCGTGATATGTATGAGGTCCTGGATCGCTGGGGCGCATGGGCTGCAGATGAACATAGCGGCGTTGACTGGCAGCCTATAGCGGCAGGTTTTAAAGGCGTTCTGCCTTACGGTAAAAAGTCGCGTCTACAATGTGATGATGATGAAGGCATTATGATTGATGGGTGCGTGGGGCGATTAAAGCAGTATAAGCCGGAAGAGTATGAACTTCTCATTGCTCATTTTGTTATCGGAATTTCTCTGCGTACTATAGCGAAGAAACGGAAGTGTTCAGATGGGACTATAAGAAAGGATCTGCAGACAGCTCTTGGGTTTATTGATGCAGTCCTTTATATGCTCAAGGAGTAAGGTAACGGCCTGAAGACCGTTACCCAAATAGATAGCTATGTGCATAAGGTGTTAGGAGGAAATAGAATTTAAATGTTAAATAAAGCCCTGTTGTAACAAATAACCCGAGAAAAACGAAAACAGCTTTTTGTGCTAATAATCTCATCGATAAACTATTGAACGTGCCATTTATATCTGTATATATGGCACTGTAATTATTTTTAGCTTGTTTTTTTTTGTGTTTTAGTTCGTCCGAGATGGCAGATAATGTTTGCCATTGATTAAATAATACAAATACAATCATCGTTGTAAAAAATATGGCGCCTAGTAATATAGCTGTATTGATTAATGCTTGCGAATCCCATTTTACAGTTTGTTTCATTTGTGTTGCAACAATTATTGTTGCAACAGGTATTCCCAATATTTGGTTTTGTATGTCGCTGAAAACCTTATGAATTTTACCCATCTCTTCAATTTTTGCCACTCGTAGCTGATCCAGAATTTTTTCATAAGAGAACCCGGAAACAAAGACTTTATAACCTTTCTGAAAACTATCAAGTAATTGTGGTAATTCACTTAAGAGGAATGGGAATGATCTTTCTTTTGTTTTTGATTCACATATGGATTTAATACTATTGGCAAGAATTGTTAGTTTTTGCTCTTTGTGTGTATCTTCAGCGAAATTAGCTATAATATTATTAACCAATTCGTCGTCAATTAATTCAAGCTCTGCTGATGAATATAATGTTGGTATTTTAAGTACATTTGAATCTACAAAGATTAGTTCAAAATTAGTTTCGTCAAGATAAGCCGAAGACTCTTTGAATAAAGATATTAATTGCAACACCTTTCGATATTTTTTTATTATAGATGGAGAGTTTTTATCTCTATTATAATAATTAATGTCTACAATAAAAAAATTGTTTGCTTCTTTTGTTCTATTCTTTGCGTTTTTTAAATAATCATCGAAAGTACGATGAAATTGCCCCAATCGTATTCTTGGTGGTTTTATATTCAAAGTTAGAGAAGAACCAACTTCTATATGACCCGATTCGACAGTGATGCCAAAATCTTGCGGGAGCTCTATGATATCAGAAACGATACTACAGAGCTCCTCTGTCGTAATGGTGAGTGTGGCTCCAGATGTGTTTTCTTCAAAGCTGGCAGCCTTATATAATTCCACTAAGTCTTTGAAATTTCTTTCTTTATTGCTGCTCATCCTCTTCACCTAACTCTGCCAAAATCTCATCCCTAAGGTTATCTGGGATCTCAGTAAGTATCAATTTATTATTATCCTGGTCGTACCACACACTTCCATCATGTAATGCTGCGCGTTCAAATTTAAGGGTCCAATTCCTTGATTTACCTTTAAAGCTCACTAGGCTTCTGATTATATTTCCATCTGGTACAAAGCCATCAGAGAATTGTATTTCTTCGTTTGTTAATTTGTTTAGTAGTAATTCAGGATCTGCTGGCCACAACTCATTTGCGAACTCTTGCGAATCGAATTGATGGCCATCTTTGTTCATTTGGCGTAGTTTATCATGAGCACGGTTAAGGAACTCTTCCCTAGCTTCAGGCTCGAATCCCCTTTCAGTAGCGAACTGTAATAATATATCCCTTAGTTTTGTTGTTTCTTGCTTTGCGAATAAAATATCATCACAACCAAGGAATTTTTTAAAATAACCAGCAACAGAGTTTTGGCCTTTTAAAAAACTAATGTATCGTTCTTTGCCATTCTGCCAGCCAGAAAGATCAATTCTTCCAGCTACACGAAGCTTAGCGATATCTAAGTATTCACTTGATCGTATATCAAAGTCCTGAACAGTTGATCCAACGGCAGAAGTTAAGATGGCTACAAACATGAAGTGATGGTTATTAACTTCAGTATGAGCAATGATAACAAAGCCACCAGTAGCCATTTGCTCAGCATCGGCACGTGCTCGTAAATGGTTTATCATTCGAATACTGGTATTATAAAAGTCTTCTTCACTTGATACATAATAATCTTCAATGATAGAGCCCATAGGGAAGTTGTCTCTATCTTCTTCAAAACGACCATAACCCTTACCAGCCCTCCCCGAGTAGCGCTGTGTAAGGTCTCCAATCAATCGTTTACAGGCATTTTGTACTGGTTTCTCATCGGGGCTGGGAACTATCGTAGCATTTTCGTGTTGTTCTTTGTTCATAATGTGAACAATGAAATGATGTGTAGTAATTTCATTTTGTTCAGACATTCGCCGATCCTTACCTATAGCCATGACATCTATGTGAGTACGGCGAAGATAATACTAGAAAAAAGCTAACGCGTACGCAAAAACTGTCGTACTCTGTTAAGAGTGATTACTACGTCACATCGCTTAATCATCGAAACCCTGCCAGCAATGGCGGGGTTTTGTCGTTTTTTAGGCTGCTATCAGTGGCCTTTCTTTCTACTACACAGCACCCCCGAGAGAATAACGGAGGTGATCCCATGATCCTGAGCGGCTTAATCGGACAAACAATGAAATGGATCGAAGATTTCCTGCCGTCGCTCTATGCAGCTACCGCCGCGGGTAGCATTTCTGCGCTGATGAGTATCTACGACGGAAAATCTGTAGTTAAAACCGTAACCGGCGCGCTGTCGTGCGGGATCCTGACGCTGTCGATCGCTGGTTCGTTAGAACTGTTCGGCCTGCCTGGTAACTCTGTGACCTTTGTCGGCGCCACCATCGGTTTTGTCGGCGCTGAGAAGGTACGCGACAAGGTGCTGGCGCTATTCAATCGCCGTATTGATCGCAACAGCGGCGACTCCATCGAGAAAAAATAATGAACGAATCACAGTTTCAAAAAGCGGCTGGTATTGGTGCCGAGGCCGCCGCACGCTGGTACCCGCATATTGACGCCGCGCTGGCGGAGTTTGGGATCACTACCACGGAAGATATAGCGATGTTTATCGCTCAGGTTAGTCATGAGTCAGCCGGATTTTCCCGCCTGGTCGAGAGCCTGAACTATACGCCGACCGCGCTGGTATCCACATTCGGAAAGGCTCGCATTTCTCAGTATCAGGCCGATATGCTGGGGCGCACCGTCGATCACCCGGCGAATCAGCCCGCCATTGCCAATCTGGTTTACGGCGGGGAGTGGGGTAAAACCTACCTCGGCAACCAGGGATCTGGCGACGGCTGGAAATATCGAGGGCGTGGCCTGATCCAGATCACCGGCCTGGCAAACTACCGGAGCTGCGGCGCCGCGCTGAAAACCGATCTGGTTTCGGCTCCCGAACTGCTCGCCCAAGATGATGGGGCCGCCCGCTCTGCGGCATGGTTCTTTTCTTCCCGTGGCTGCCTGCAGCATACCGGCGACCTTGCGGCAGTTACGCGGATTATCAATGGCGGCCTGACCGGCATAGAACAGCGCCGGAGTTTATACGGTCGGGCACTGGATGCGCTGAAATGATAGCCATAGCGGAAAAATACTGGCGGCTGCTGGTGTTGGTTGCGCTGCTGGCCGCTCTCTGGGGGTTTGGTCACTGGCGCTATGCCGCCGGGCAGGATGCAGCTAATACCGCATGGAAGCAGGAGTGGGCCAAACGTGACGCAGCAGACGCTAAAGCGGTGGCACAGCGGGAGGCCGCAGAGCGCGAAGAAGAACGCCGCCGCCAGGCTGCGGTAGATAAGGAATCGAACGATGCCGACAAAAAAATTGCTGCTGCGGCTGCTGATGCTAAACGGGCTGATCTGGCTGCTGCAGGGTTGCGGGACGAAATATCCCGAGTACAGCGCCAGCTCCGTAACAGTGAGCAGCGCAGAAATGCCACAGTTGCCGAACTCCGCCAGGCAAGGGCCGAGGTCACCGAACTGTACGCCCAGCTGCTCCGCGAATCTGACCGCGCGGCGGGAGAGTATGCGGCAGAGGCTGACCGCAGTTTTACAGCAGGCCAGGCATGTGAACGAATCTACGACGCAGTGAGAGAGAGAAAATAATGGAATACGCAATTCTTGCAGTTGGTTGTCTCATCGTTGGTTTTGTCGCTGGCGCGCTGGTGTACCGCAAACACTCGGTACAGGGTGACGCTATCGTGCAGCAGCTGAAGGAGCTGCAGGCCAAGATCGAGAAGCGATAGGGCATTACAGCAGCCATTTAATGAGTGGCTGCGATAATGGCCTTGTTATTTTTATGGAAACCCCCATTTACATCTTGTTACCCACCATTCTGGTGGGGGAAAAGAAAGGGAGTTGATATGTTAGAAGGCTATACGATTAAAACATCTGATGATCGTGAAAGGGTTCTTGCTGTCCAGGCTGCATTGGAGATAGCAAAGGCATCGGTGGGTTCTGTCGGTGCCAGTACTCAATCAAGAGTAGCCGCCGATCTCAAAGCTGTAGCAAGCGAAATTAGTGATCTGGCTGATGCTATTCAAGCAGCTGTCGCCAAACGGTAGACGGTCAATTTTTTTACTTATAACCCGCTTAGGCGGGTTTTTTGCTTTTTGAGAGGAATTAATGGCAAAACCGGACTGGGAGGCCATTGAGTCGGCTTACCGGGCCGGGGTATTGAGCCTCCGTGAAATTGGTGCTCAGCATGGTGTTACAGAAGGGGCTATCAGGAAGAGAGCCAAGAAGCTGGAATGGGTACGCAAGGGTGGTACGCAGGTACGCAAAAAAGGTACGCAGAAGAAAAACGCGCGTACCAAAGATAAGTCCGCCACCTCTGGAGATTCGCAAAAGCGAACACAGCCAGAAGATGGACGCCTCGCAGATACGAAACCGATTCGTGGTTCGCGTACTGCGCCGCCAGTAAATCCATTCCAGCCTGGAAACCAACACGCTCTTAAACACGGTGGTTACGCCCGACGCCTCCTACTGAAAGATGAAGTTATCGAAGACGCCAGAGCGCTGACGCTGGAGGATGAACTCTTTCGCCTCCGGGCGAGCAACCTGGTGGCTTCGGAAAACATCGGGCGCTGGATAACTTTGCTGGAAGACGCAGAGGGCGACCAACAGCGCAAGGTTCTGATGGATAACATTAGCGCCGCTGAAAAGGCCATGATGCGTAACACGGTGCGTATTGAATCCATCGTAGGAACGCTGGCAACTGTCGGGAAAATATTTGCTGACACCGACTACCGTAAAGCCGCCACTGAAAAAGTGTCGCTGGAGGCTGATCGCCTGCGCCGCGATGCTGGTATTGATGATGGTAATGGAGAGCGTGACCTCAATGACTTCTACGCTGACATCCAGACCGACCCTGAATCCGGTTCTGAGAAATTTCTGGACGACACAGGCGCGTAACAAGGTGCTTTTTGGCGGTCGGTCATCATCGAAATCCTGGGATGCTGCCGGTTTCGCGATATTCCTGGCGAATAAATACAGCCTGCGCTTTTGCTGCGCCCGGCAGATTCAGAACAAAATTGAGGAGTCGGTTTACACGCTGCTCAAAATCCAGATTGACCGATTTGGCCTGCGCCACAGATTCCGCATCCTGAATAACAAAATTATTAACCGGGTTACCGGCTCTGAGTTCGTTTTTTACGGCCTCTGGCGAAATATCGAAGAGATAAAGTCGCTGGAGGGGATCAGCGTGCTGTGGCTGGAAGAAGCGCACGCCCTGACTGAATATCAGTGGAAGATTCTGGAGCCGACGATCCGTAAATCCGGTTCTGAATGCTGGTTTATCTTCAACCCCGGGTTGGTCACTGATTTTGTGTGGCGAAACTTCGTTGTTGACCCACCAGAAGACACGCTGATCCGCAAAATCAATTACGACGAAAACCCCTTCCTGTCTGACACTATGTTGAAAGTTATCGACGCTGCCCGGCGCCGAGACCCTGACGGGTTTAAGCATGTCTACGAGGGAGTGCCAGAGTCTGACGATGATGCGGCCATTATCAAGCTGTCGTGGATAGAGGCGGCGGTCGATGCGCATAAGGTTCTGAACTTCGAGCCCAGTGGTCGTAAGCGAGTGGGCTTTGACGTTGCTGATAGCGGAGCCGATAAGTGCGCCAACGTCTATCGTCACGGCTCTGTTATCTACTGGGCCGATGAATGGAAAGCGAAGGAAGATGAGCTGCTGAAAAGCTGTCAGCGCACATATCAGGCCGCCCTGGAACGCAATGCAGATATCGTCTACGACTCGATTGGCGTTGGTGCCTCTGCAGGTGCCAAATTCTCGGAGATTAACGAGGATCGGCGAAGTGAGAATGCTTACTCCAGCAGAGTGAATTATCAGCGGTTCAACGCTGGTGCTGGTGTCCATGAGCCGGATGGAGAATATAACGGCATTCCGAACAAAGATTTTTTCGCAAACCTGAAGGCCCAGGCGTGGTGGCTGGTGGCCGATCGCTTCCGCAATACCTTTAATGCCATCAATAACGGTGAACAGTATGAAGTTGATGAGCTGATCAGCATTGATTCAGCATGCCCGCTACTGGAAAAACTTAAGCTGGAGTTGACCACGCCACATCGCGACTTTGATCGTAATGGCCGTGTAATGGTGGAGAGTAAAAAAGACCTGGCCAAGCGTGATGTTCCATCGCCGAACGTAGCCGATGCTTTCATCATGGCATTCGCTCCGACAGACTCCTCTCTGGATGCCTGGGCTGCGTTGGGGCGGGAATAGAAAACTGCTGAAAACAGGCGCTTCAACGAGAAAATGCGCTATGCACTTTTCGTCCCGTTTTATGCATGGTTTATTCACCCATTTTTCCTCACTTTACCAATCAAAATAGCCGCTTCGCCGGATAATCCCGGCGAGTGCTCTCGCCGTGGTGCGGGTAACGTCCATTATGTTAAATCGCGCCCTTTTTATGAAAATTTAACGGGGGGGACAATGGCCCGTAAAAATCGCCGTAAGGGCGGAAAAAAGCAGCCCGTTCGCACCGGCGACGGCTACAACAATTTCCCCGCAAAACTGGGAGCCCAAACGCAAAATATCCAGTCTGGCGGAACGTACATCCCTGGCTACCTGACGCGTAACCGCGTCGAACTGGAATTCGCCTACCGATCATCATTTCTGGTCGGTGCTGCTGTCGATGCGGTAGCGGATGACATGACACGTAAAGGGGTGACCATCGGCGGGGAACTGGATCCCGACCAGAAAGGAAAGCTGGAAACGTTCTGGGAGTCTATCGGGCTTTGGGATGGCATGAACAATACCCTGAAATGGTCGAGGCTGTACGGTGGCGCTGTTCTGGTTGCTCTCATTGAAGGGCAGGACATGTCAACGGAACTACGTCCAGAGACCATCAAGGAAAACCAGTTTAAAGGGGTGATTTGCCTCGATCGCTGGATGTTGCGGCCCAGCTATGACGACCTAGTGACAGAATACGGCCCGGATTTTGGCAAGCCGAAATTCTACGAGGTTGTGACCAACCAGCAGGGGATTCCTGCCTGGCAAATCCACCATTCTCGCCTGATCCGAATGGATGGGGAAAAGCTGCCATTCCAGCAGGCCCAGACCGAGAACGGCTGGGGGATGTCGGTTGTTGAGCGCATCTTCGAGCGTATCCAGGCGTTTGATACTGCAACGGTAGGGACAACTCAGCTAATCCACAAAGCCCACCTGCGGACGTACAGCATTAAAGGGTTGCGTAGCATCCTGGCTAGTGGTGGCCCCATGGAAAAGGGGTTGATGCGCCATATGGATATGATCCGGGAATATCAGACCATCGAAGGGATGACACTGATGGATGCCGAGGATGAATTCCAGACCCATAGTTATTCATTCGCCGGGGTTGCCGACGTCATCCTGCGGTTTGCTGAACAGGTTTCCGGCGCCACGGGGATACCTCTGGTCAGGCTGTTCGGCCAGTCTCCATCTGGTTTCAGTACCGGGGACGGCGACCTGGAGAACTACTATAGCCGGATAAACACACAGCAGGAAAACAGGCTACGCCGTGGCCTGCGGTGGCTGCTGGATATCTCCTGGCGGTCATTGTTCGGTGAGGAGCTGCCGAAGGGCGTCTCGTTCGAGTTTAACAAGCTGTGGGAGATGTCGGACGTTGACCGGGCTACCATGGCTAACAACGTGGCTACAGCCATTTCTACGCTGGTGGATCGTCAGATTATGCCGGTACATGCTGCAATGACTGACCTGCGCAACATGTCGGACGTGATCGGCATTGGCGGCTCTATCACCGATGAGGATATCGAGAATGCGAAGAAAGAGTGGGAGGAGGATGAACCTCCGGCCAGCGCTCCGCCGCCGTTCGGAGATCCAGTATCAGAAAAGCCTACTGGCGATAGCGAGCCAGGTCGGCGAAATCGTCGCGGGATCCTACGATGGTTCACAGGCCAGCGCTGACCGCGCGGCGTCGCAGCTACTCGATTATTCGCTGGTGCTCGACGACTGGGCGAAACTGACCGCGCAACGCATGTTCACCCAGGTAGAGCGCGAGGAGTGGAACCAGTGGCGCAGCGTGTCGCAATCAATCTCTGATGAGCTGCGCGATGTGGTCGGTAATACCCCCATCGGACAGACTGCCAGCGATATCGTTTACCGACAGATTCAGGTTATCAAATCCCTGCCCATTGAGGCGGCCGATCGCGTGCGGGATATACAGACCCGGGCGTTGCAGGCGGTGGTTAATGGTGAGCGACCAGATGAACTCTACGAAATGATCCTGTCATCCGGGGATGTGGCCGCCAGCCGCGCGCGCCTTATAGCCAGAACGGAAATCGGGCGGGCCACCGTGGCGCTAACAGAGGCCCGGGCCACGGCAGTTGGGTCAGAGGGCTACTGGTGGAGGATAGAAGGTGCCGGAACGCGCCAGTCACATTTCTGGATGCGAAATAAATTTGTGCGCTGGGATAACCCGCCAACGCTGGACGGCATGACCGGCCATGCTGGATGCCTGCCGAACTGCAAGTGCTGGCCGGAAGTCCAGATCCCCACATCAAGGAGATAAAAAATGAAGCATAACTACTATTCGTATTTCGAGGGATACAATACTCGCGGAGAAGTTATTTTTAATGGAAATGGCTATTTCACCACGGAGCCACATCCACCAACGAATGATAACCTTATCGGTCATGTGGAACATTTGCTTAAAATTTCCCGGGAAAAGAACCCCCTTGTAACCCGAGTAGTTATCAAGAACCTCACCAAATTGTAGACCGTCGCCCAGGCGGTTTTTTATTGCCCGCTATTCAGTAGGTAACCAATGAAATATTTCTTCACCACCCGCTTGGGCGAAACGCGCTACCTACAGGCGGACGGCTCCTTGTTGTGCAAGGACGTGCCGATCGCACGCCTCGGAACGCAAACATACCTGGCGGAAGAACTGCCGGACATTGAGCCCGGCCCGGACGGCTTGATCACTGTCTACAGAACTGAAGATGAAGTCTTCTCTCCTGAGACGATGGCGAGCTTCGAAGGTGTCGCCGTTACACTCGGACATCCGGAAGACCACGCCGGAAACATCGTATTCGTTAACCCGGAAAACTACGGTGACCTGGCGCACGGCCATATACAGAACGTTCGCCGCGGTACCGACGCAGATTCAGACCTGCTGATAGCCGATCTGCTGATAAAGCGCCAGGCGGCAATTGATGCCGTGAATAACGGGGCACGTGAAGTCAGTTGCGGATATGACGCCCACTACAAGCAGATCTCACCAGGCAAAGCGAAGCAATACCTAATCACCGGGAACCACGTAGCCATTGTTGATAAGGGTCGCGCGGGTTCCCGCTGTGCCATCGGGGATTCCGCCCCATCAATGAAAAAGGAGAAGCCTGTAATGTCATGGCTGAAAAAACTGGCGACGGCCATTAAAACGAAAGATGAAGATGCGCTGGAAAAGCTCATCGATGAGGCGCCGGATATGCCCTCTGACGGCATGAGCAATATCCCGGGCGTCACTATCAACCTGAACACGCCCGCCCAGGCTACATCGTTGCCGGAGGAGCAGCAGACCACCACCGATGATGATCCCGACCCCGAGGCAACCGGGGACGATGAAGAGATCCCGGAGTGGGGCAAGAAGCTGATCGCCGCCGTAGAGGCTCTGTCCGGGAAAACGGGTGATGCTGATCCCGATGATGACGAAACCCAGACCGACGACGAAGACGCGGAAGAAGACGCGAAAATCACCGGCGACGCGGCATATAAGCGTCACATTATCGGTGATGCTGAAATTATCGCGCCGGGATTTAAGCCGAAGGGTAGCAAGGGGATTAAGCGACAGGTACTCAACCACGCGCTGCGTACCGGCGACAGCCTGGCGGCATTCGGCATTGATGATTTTAGCAAGGTGCCGAAAGCTACCGTGGATGCCGTGTTTACCGCCGCTGCGGCGATGAATAAAGCGCGCAATCAGATCACCCCACTGACGCCCACGCGCGACAGCGCCCCTTCCGCTGGCTCCAAACATGCAAATCCGGCGCAGCTGAATCAGCAGTACGCCGAGTTCTGGAAACGCTCTAACTAAAAGGTACCCCCATGGCTGGAACTTCCTATTTAACCCGGATGCCGCTTGGCATCGCCGGGTCGATTACCCGTCTGCGCGATCTGACCACTGAACCGGTCATGCTGGACACCACCCAAAAATTCGATAAGTACGGCTACGCCGGGAAGTACGACGGCGATAAGTTCGTCCCCCTGGAAGATGGCGATTCGGTCGATAAGGTCGCCGGTATTCTGGTTCGCCCGTACCCGACGCAATCTCCCTCTGATGTGGCTTATATCGGCGTTGAATCCGGTTTCACCGGCGATGCCCTGAAACGTGGATACATTTGCGTGACTGTCACTTCCGGGGATGCCGCCGCGGCCAAAAAAGGCGATCCGGTTTATGTCCGTGTTGCGGGCGCGACCACCGATAGCCCGCTGGGTTCTTTCCTGCTGGCTCCCGATTCCACGGCTGAGAATACCCCTCAACTGACCATCGCCCAGGTTATGGGGCCAGGTGATGCCGCAGCCGGTACCGGCAAAGGGCATGTAGAAATCGCTTACAACATCTAAGGAACACTATGTTTACTATCGACAAAAAAACCGCCGATGCTGCAGGCGCTTTCCTCGTTGGCGAGCTGGAACGCCTGGATCAGACGCTAAACCTGCCGCTGGTCTCCTACAAATGGAGCCGCGACATCTCGCTGCGTAGCGATGTTTCTATTGCTGATGAGATGTCATCGTTCACTAATACCGATCTGGCCGCCGCTGGTGGTGTAAACCCCAACGGTAAGAACTGGATCGGCAAAAACTCCACGGCGATTCCCGGTGTGAATCTCCTCATCGAGAGAACTGCGCAGCCGCTGACCCTCTGGGGTATGGAAATTGGCTGGACTCTGCCGGAGCTGGCATCCGCTCAGCAGTTGGGCCGCCCGGTCGACACGCAGAAATACGACGCCATGCGCATGAAATGGAATATGGACGTTGACGAGCAGGTGTATATCGGCGATGAGGGACTGGGTATTACTGGCCTGTTGAACCTGAAACAGGTACCGGCACAGGCCGCCGCTGCGGCGTGGACGGCTGCAACCTCTCCCGACGACATTGTGCAGGATATCAATATCGTGCTGACCGATGCCTGGTTGCGTTCTGGTTACGCGATGTGCCCCCGCAAAATTGGGCTGGCTCCCGAGCTGTTCGGCCTGCTGGCCAGCAAGAAGGTTTCCGAAGCAGGGAATATTTCCGTACTGGAATACGTGAAGATCAACACTATCGCGTTCCAGGAGAACGGGGAGCCGCTGGAAATCGTCTCTATGAAGTGGGCGAGCAAGCGCGGCGCCAATGGCGCGCATCGTATCGTTGCGTACACCCAGGATGAAAAATACATTCGCTTCCCTCTGGTGCCGCTGCTGAACACGCCGCTGGAATATCGCGGCCTGCATCAGCTCACCACCTACTACGGCCGCCTAGGTCAGGTAGAAACGCCATACGCGAATACCATTTCATATCTGGATGTCCCGGCATCCTGACCACTGAGCGGGGGAAACCCCGCTATCAAGGAGAATCGCAATGAAACGATATCTGGTTGAGCGCGTTGCAACGCTGGCATTCCCGAATGGTTCCCGCGTCACCCTGGAGACCGGGATTCAGAATTACCCCGATGAAGTGGCCGCGCACTGGGCGTTTTCTGCCTACGCGAAGCCCCTGGATAATCCTACTGAGCAGCAGGAGCAGCAGGAGCAGCAGGAGCAGCAGGGGGAGGATAAGAGCGGCAAAGCCGATAAGGGGAAAGCTGATGGCAAAAAACAGCAGGCTACCGACAAGTGACCGGTTTCGCGCCGACTTCCCCGAATTTTCAGATGAAACTCGCTACCCCTCCGCTTCGATAGATTTTTACCTCGGTATGGCCGACACCATCCTCGATCAGAACAAGCTGGGTGACCAGTTCGTGTATCTGGCCGAGCTGTTTGTCGCTCATTACACAGAGTTACGCGGGCGGATAACCGCTGGCGCTTCTTCTGGGGTGAACTCATCCGGGGGCGGGGTGGCAACGTCAAAATCTGTAGATAAGGTCAGCGTCAGCTACGACACCTCCGGGATTATCAATCCTGATGCTGGTTTCTGGAATAACACCGGCTACGGGCGAGAGTTTTTCTGGTGGTGGTCGATGTTCGGCGCAGGCGGGAGGCAATTGCTATGAGTGGAGTAAAGATCACCACCGACAACGCCAGCGCGGTTTTGTCTGCGCTGTTGAATTTGTCCAAAACCGAGGTGCTGGTCGGCATTCCTGAGCAGAACGCCAACCGGGAAGACGGCGAAGTACTGAATAACGCCGAAATAGCCTACCTGCAGTCAACCGGCGGCGACGTGGTATTGGGCGGCCAGACGGTCACTCTGACGCCGCGCCCCTTCCTGGATATTGGTATCGAGGATACGTCTGATATCACCTCCGGTTTTCTGGCCGATGCGGCATCAAGTGCAATGGATGGTGATGATGCCGCGGCAAGCCGCGCGCTGGAAAAGGCCGGCATTACGGCCCAGAACGGCGCTAAGCGGGTAATTAGCGATGGTGACAGACTGGCACCACTGTCACCGGCCACGCTGGCGGACAGGCGCAGAAATGGTATCCCTGGTCAAAAGCCACTGTACGCCCACGGCTATTTACTTCGCTCGGTTAACTACGTCGTGAGGAAAAAATAATGCCATTTCTCGATGTGTCTGATGTTCTTCTCGATCCTGACTTTTGCGACAACAGCCTGATTTGCAAACGCAACACGCAAACCACGGATGCAGATGGCTTCACCAGCAACGCGACCGAGTCCATCCCGTTTGTCGGGGTGGTGACCGTTGATCGATCGCTGGAGG
Source organism: Rosenbergiella sp. YN46 (assembly GCF_036620675.1). NCBI lineage: Bacteria > Pseudomonadati > Pseudomonadota > Gammaproteobacteria > Enterobacterales > Erwiniaceae > Rosenbergiella > Rosenbergiella sp. YN46. Next base: position 98,364 of record NZ_JAZHEE010000001.1, on the reverse strand, counting down.
CCCGCAGGATGGAGGCAGGGCAGAGCATAGACGGCGCTATTTTCATTGCTACGCAGTTCCGGCTGACTCAGGGCCAGCCCGGTATTGATGCCGATGTGGTGACCTACAACGGGCGGGATTACCGCGTCACATTTGTTGACCCCTATGTGCGCTATGGCGCCGGGTTTGTGCAGGCGCACTGTGAACTGATGCCCGTAGACGGAGGGATACCCATTGACGGCTAACAGCAGTGAACAGGCGGGCTATCTGGCCCCGCTCAGCGACTCCCCGGCATACGACGAAACGCTGGAGCGCGAGATCAGCCGCTGGATCCGTGCAGTAAGCGGATTGCCCGACGGTAAAGTATTTCCGCGCTGGACAGACCCGCAGCCGGAGATACCGCCGCTCGGAACCAACTGGGCGGCGTTCGGTATCACCTCCATTCAGGAGGATGCCAACCCGGCCAGCGTCAGTAACGGCGATGAGTCGGATCAGCAATGGCAGCATGAAACCATCGTCATCATCGTCTGCTTTTACGGCCCCGGCGGTCAGGCGATAGCAACCCGATTCCGGGATGGCCTCAGAGTCGCGCAGAACAACGCCGAGCTAAATCGCACGACGCTAAGCTACGCCGATAATTCCCGCATCGTTTCCGCGCCGGAACTCATCAACAAGCAGTGGCAACGCCGCTACGACATCAACGTAACGCTGCGCCGGAAGGTAGTGCGCGAGTACGGCATTAAACGGCTGGTGGATGCACCAGTAACCTATTTTGGAGATTAACCTATGGCACAGGGCTTACCTGTTTCCAACGTTGTTAACGTTGACGTGATTATGGCGCCCAAAGCGGCTACCGGCCGGAACTTTGGCGCGCTGCTGATTTTGGGTCCATCCACCGTTATTCCGGTTGGTGAGCGTATCCGCATGTATGCCGCCGCTGAGGATATCGCGGAAGATTTCGGCGTGGATAGCCCAGAATACGAGGCGGCTGTCGCATATTTTTCTCAGTCTCCTACACCGTCCGATGTGTATATCGGGCGCTGGGCTAAAACCCCGGATGACGAAGAGAACGGAACCCCGGAAACCCTGCTGGAGGCGGTAAACGCCGCTATGCAGTTTACGAACTGGTACGGGCTGGCGATTGCCGACAGTGAGGCGATCCCTGACGCTGATTACCTGGCGGTCGCGGCAGCGGTGGAGGCGTCCAGCCTGAGCCGGATTCTGGCAGTTACTACGGACGCGGCGGCCACGATTGAAACCACATCGACCGACGATCTGGCGTCGAAACTGAAAGCGGCCAGCTACGGGCGCACATTCATTCAGTATTCGACCAGCAGCAAATACGCCGCGGTCTCTGCGTTCGGGCGTGCGTTCACCGTCAATTTCAACGGCAGCAATACCACGCTGACGCTGAAATTTAAGCAGGAGCCGGGCGTCACCTATGAAATGCTGACCGTTAACCAGGCGGCGGCCGTCGATGCCAAAAACTGCAACGTGTATGTCTACTACGCCAATGACACCGCCATTTTGCAACAGGGCGTGATGTCGAACGGTGATTTCTTTGATGAGCGCCACGGCCTGGACTGGTTGCAGAACTACGTACAGACCAACCTCTATAACCTGCTGTACACCAGCACCACCAAGATCCCCCAGACCGACGCAGGCGTAACCCGCCTGGTGGGGAACGTAGAACAGTCAATGGATCAGGCAGTGACTAACGGCCTGGTGGCCGCGGGCGTCTGGAACGGTGGCGATATCGGCGAGCTGGTGGCTGGCGACACTCTGACGAAGGGCTATTACGTTTATGCGCAGCCGCTGAGCCAGCAGGCACAGTCAGACCGCGAAGCGCGTAAGGCGCCTCTGATTCAGGTGGCCTGTAAGCTGGCTGGCGCCGTTCACTATGCCGATGTGCAGATTAACGTGGTGCGTTAAGGGGTAACTGATGAGCACTTATTCTTTTATGGATGTAACGGCCTCTTTCACGGGGCCGACTGGCGTTATCGATCTGGGCTATGGCTCTGCGAACTCGGAAGAGGGTGTGACCGTCACCATGACGGAGAACAAAAACACCATGACGATTGGCGCCGACGGTGAAGTGATGCACAGCCTGCACGCCGGGAAAAGCGGCTCGGTTACCGTCACGCTGCTGAAAACTTCCCCGGTAAATAAGAAGCTGTCTCTGGCCTACAACGCCCAGAGCCAATCTTCGGCGACCTGGGGGAATAACGTCATTGTGATCCGCAACACGGCCTCGGGGGATATCACAACGGCGCGCTCGGTGGCGTTCCAGAAGCAGCCCGACAACAACAACGCCAAAGACGGCGGGACAGTGGCCTGGGTATTTGACTGCGGCAAAATTGACCAGGTACTGGGGGAGTTTTAACGTATGGAAATCACTATCAAAGAGCAGAATTACCGCATCGCGAAGCTGAGCGTATTTGATCAGTTGAAAGTCGCCCGTAAGCTGCTGCCGGTGGTGGCGGGTGTGGTGGGGGACTTTCGCGCCATGCAGGATGGCGCGGCCTCTCTGGAAACTGCGCTGCCGAAAATCGCGGATGCTATCAGCTCGCTGAGTGATGAAGACTGCAACGCGATTATCTACCCCTGTCTGGCGGTGGTTTCGCGCCAGCACCAAAAAGCCTGGGTACCGGTATTCAGCCAGGGCGCGCTGGCGTTCGACGACATCGACCTGATGACCATGCTGCAACTGGTGGCCCGGGTGGTGGCCGATTCGCTGGGAAATTTTTTGCAAGAACTCCCTACCAGCGAGACAGCCCCCCTTCCTGCGAAATAACGTTCAACCGCCTGCCGGGTGGTGAGGATTTTATCCTGCGCCCGGCGCTGAAATTCCAGATTGATCAGAAAGACCTGGACAGCGGGCGGGTTGATCTCGCCCGTATCGCGCTACTGAACGATTATCTGGATATGGACGCGGACAATATGAACCGAATAGAGAAATGGAGAGCGGCCAATGAACGCTGAGGTGATGAAATCGTTTTTGGTTTCGCTCGGTTTCGACGTTGACGAGTCCGGACAGCGAAAATTCGAGGCGACGCTGACCGGCGTCACGGCGAACGCCATTAAGGCCGGTACCGCTATCGAGGCGGCGGCGCTGTCTGTTGTAGCGTTTACGGCGAAAATTGCCAGCGGTCTTGATGAGCTGTTTTGGGCGTCCCAGCGCACTGGCGCCAGCGTCCAGGGTATCAAAGCGGTCGGTTATGCCGTCAGTCAGGTCGGCGGTGACGCTAACGCGGCGCGGAATTCACTGGAAAATCTCGCCCGGTTCCTGCGTAACAACCCGGGCGCCGAAGGCTTCCTGAACCGGCTGGGCGTGCAGACCCGCGACGCAAGCGGGCGTATGCGTGACATGTCACAGGTGTTTGCCGACGCTGGCCGCCAGCTCAGTAAAATGCCGTACTACCGCGCTAACCAGTACGCGCAGATGCTCGGCATTGACGAAAATACCCTGATGGCAATGCGCCGGGGACTGGGACAGTACCAGGGCGAATACTCCGCCATGGCGAAGGCAATCGGCTTTAATGCTGACCGGGCGGCGGAATCCTCCAATCGCTTCATGACGTCGCTTAAGTCGTTCGGCACTCTGGCGGGGCTGGCCCGGGATAAAATCGGCTCCGGGTTGGCTGACGGCCTGGCCGACTCGCTCGATACCCTGCGTAAGCGCATCCTCGACAACTTCCCCAAAATCGAGGCGGTGATTACCCGCGGTGTTAAAGGCATCCTACGGCTGGCTGACATTATCAATCACCTGGTATTTCGCCTCATCCAGGGGGTCGACGCGCTGGCGCGCTGGTGGTCGTCACTCAGCAAATCAACCCGGGAGCTGATCACTCTGTTCGGCGCGCTGACGGTGGCCCTTCGCCTGATGAGCAGCGCCTTCTGGATGTCGCCCATTGGCATCATTACCGCACTGGCTGGCGCTATCGCGCTACTGTGGGACGACTACCAGACCTGGAAGGAGGGCGGCAAAAGCCTGATTGACTGGGGGAAATGGAAACCGCAGATCGACACCGCCATGAAAGCGCTGGCGGAGTTTCAGCGATCTGTTTCTTCGCTTAAAGACGCGCTGCTGACGCTGCTGGGAATTGACCCTAAAACATGGTCACTGAAATGGGACTTTGAGAACTTCATCACCCAGATGGGTGAGTTCGGCAAGATGCTGAATATGATTGCCGACCTGCTGAACGCCATCAAAGACGGCAACTGGGGCCAGGCGGCCAGTATTGGTAAGCAGTTGCTCAAACAGGGAAGCGATCAGCCTGATGCCCTGCCAGCGGTAACGGCCAGCGCAGAGGCTACCCGCAAAGGGATCATAGACTGGTACAACACAGCCAACGACCAGTTAAACCAGTATCTACCGGTGTGGATGGGGGGCACACCGAAAGCGCCAACGGTGCAAGGCGCACCGGCAGCGGCGCAGGATATTCCGGGTAATGCCCCAAGGGGTATCCGCAACAACAACCCCGGCAATCTGAACTACGTCGGCCAGCATGGCGCCACGCTCGAACGCCCCGGCGGCCGGTTCGCCCGGTTCGAAAGTGCCTTTGACGGGCTACAGGCGCTGGGTCGCCAGCTTCTTCGTTATTTCGATGGCAAAACTACCGGGCGGCGCCTGCAGACTGTGCGCGACATTATTTCGACCTGGGCGCCAGCGTCAGATAACAACAACACAGCGGCATACATTGCGCAGATAGCGCGGCATCTGAATGTTGCTCCGGACGCAGCGCTAAACCTGCGCGACCCTGAAACACTGTCGCGGCTGATGAATGGCATCATTCGCCACGAGAACGGCGCAAATCCGTACCAGCGTGAGCTGGTGGCCGCCGCGGCAAACTCGGCAACCGGCCGGGGGGCGGAGGTGAACCAGAGCAACACCTATCACATCTACGGTGGTGGGGATCCCCGGTCGGTTGCGTCCGAGGTTGAACGCCGCCAGGTCAGCGCGAATTCCATGGCGCTACGCAATCAGCAAACTAAGGTGGGGTGATAATGGACTTTTTATCGACGCTGTTCCGACAGCAGAGCCGGGCAATCGGATTACTGGTGCCTGCTGTCGTTGTCTCTGAAAAGCACGCTGACACGCTTGAAATCACCGAGCACCCGGTAGAGACCGGCGCCGCGGTATCAGACCACGCGTATAAGCGCCCGGCGGAAGTGACCATGGAAGTGGGGTTTTCCGGTGGCGGCTCCCTGCTGGACTTCGTGAATACGGCAGCCATCGGCCTGTCTGTCGGGCTGAGTCCGAAAGAAACCTACCAGCAGTTGCTGGAGCTACAGGAAAGCCGGGTGCCGTTCGACGTTGTGACCGGAAAGCGGCTTTACAGCAACATGCTGATGCGCGCCCTGGAGGTTACGACAGACCGCACCAGCGAAAACGTGCTGATGGCAACCCTGACGCTGCGCGAGGTGATTATCACGTCCACTCAGTCGGTACAGGTTGCGGATAAAAAAAATATGGCCCAGGGCGTGAACACGTCAGCGGTGCAGAACTCCGGCACGAAAACCACGACGCCGGTAAATCAGTCCCTGCTGTCCAGCGGGGCCGGCCTGTTGGGGGTAGGGTGATGTCCATAACTGAAATACCGCTAACAGCGAATAACCAGACGTTCAGTATCTCTCTGGCCGGTACAGACTACCGGATAACCGTGCTGTGGCGCGGTACGTTCTGGTGCCTCGATCTTGTTGATGCCGCAGGTAATACGATAATCGCCGGTATCCCCCTGGTCACTGGTTATGACCTGCTGAAACAGTACGAATACCTGAAACTGGGATTTGCGCTGTACGTCGTCTGTGACGTTGCAGGGCAGGAAAACCCCACATCGTATGACCTCGGCACTCTATCCCATCTACTGGTAGTAACGGAGTAATCATGTCACAGAACTGGATGCGCCACTTTGAGCTGCAGCTTACCGACGACCAGGGGCAGGGCATATCCCTGTCGGATTTTAAGGTCACGTTTAACATTGAGTGGTTCAATATCAGCAAACAGAACCGGATCGGGACGTTCAGAATTTACAATCTGGCGCCCGACACGGTGAACAAAATCACCGCCGGGGAGTTCAGCAAAATAAGGCTTATCGCCGGGTATGAGGGCATTGCCGAAACCGTATCCGCTGACCAGGTAGGGATCGCCCAGGACGTTAACGAGGATGAAATCGGGACGCGCAACGGGCGCAACTTCGGCCTGATTTTTAGCGGCGACGTTCGCTATTCGGTGACCGGCAAAGACAATCCCGTTGACCGCTATGTGCTGATTCAGGCGGCCGACAGTGACCAGGCGTTTTTGACGACGGTCACCACCACCACGATCGGTGCGGGGTGGACGGCGGACAGCCTCAACGATGTGCTGATGCAGGGTTTCAACGCCAACGGTGCAACCCAGGGGCGCAAGCCGGAAATGCCGCCCACCGTATTTCCCCGCGGGCGGGTAGTGTTTGGTGTGACCCGCGACATTATGGACAACGTAGCCGCGCAGTGTAACGCCCGGTGGATGTTCGTTGACGGCAAAGTGGAAATGGTGCGCGATGACGAATATGTGCATGAGGCCATTGTACTGAACAGCGAAACCGGGCTGATTGGCATGCCGCAGCAGACGATCGGCAACGGCGTTAACGTGCGCTGCCTGATAAATCCGAATATCCGGGTGAATGGCCTGATTCAGTTAGACCAGGCCTCGGTTTACCGCACTGCGCTCAGCAGCGACGAAATCGCGATGGCAGGCGGCCAGATCACCACCGAAGACCAGAACGGCAATCTGACGCTGTCTGGCACCACCGCGCAGCCTGCCAGCATAGCCACCGATGGCATTTATATTGTCAGGGGTATTATGTACACTGGTGATACAAGAGGCCAGGCGTGGTACATGGATCTGATGTGCGAAGCGCGTGGTGCTACCGATATGCGTTCTGCCGCATCTTTACAACAAAGAGGGTAAAAATGAAAAGCTGGATATTGTTAGTGTGCTGCTTGGCTCCTGGCTTAGCGATGGCGGGCAATAGTGGTGGTATTACACTGCAATGTTCAGGTTATAGGTTGGAACTTATCCCTGACTCTATGTTTAAGATTAATGGTGAGTTCGTTACCTCTCAAAAAATAAAAGATCTTGGCACCGATGGTTTAAAGGTCGATATGGGCCTCATGCCAGCCCGCGACGGCAATAACTACGGATTCCAGTACATTCGCCGCCCCGGCACCGAGAAGCGCTTCCTGAACGTCCAGCTACTCCAGAACAGCATGGACGCGCCAAAGGTGATTGGCTCTTTCCCGTGTAAGAAAGTAGCGGGTTAGTGCTAAAATGATACTGTGAAATACAAGACAGGATACGAAGATGATTGCAGGACTTGAAGCAATGGCGTTACAGGTAACAGATGTTCGATCTGTTTCTCGCGCCGCCCAACAGATAGTTACTCCGCTGGCTACAACGAACAGTAAGCTGGCAACATCTCCCGTACCTGTCAGCCCTGATGAAGTTAAATTCGCGCTGGACAGGGCTTCGGTTGCTATTGATGTCGTTGAAAGAAAACTCATCGAATGCGCTGATATTATTGGTGCAATGGATGCGCCAGAAGAAAACGGGCTTGCTTTTACGGCTGAATTCCCCGAAGAATTAAAAGCCAGGGCCGATCTTTTGACTGACCAGATAGAAAATCTGAAAAATGTTTTCTCTCTGGTGGAAAGCGCCGAATCGTGGAAACCATACCTTCCTCTGGTTCAGGACAGAAAGAAAAAGGCAATCCGGGCTATCGCTAATTTGCGAAGCGCGTACCTTAATATTGCTCTTATAGCTAATCAGTATATATCCCCCGTTCCGGCTGTTGACAGTAGCGTAGAAGGGAACTCGGAAGAATTTGCGTCTGCGGTTTCTGCTTCTAATCGTCTGCTGGGAATCAAACAGTCGGAGTGGCGGTAATGGCGAAGGTTTGCATTCATCCCGGTATCGCAGATAACCCAACCGTTCAGGGATACGCGAGGGAGCTATCGAGTTTCCTGAATGGTGTTTCTTTATCGGGAAGGCTGGGTAAAAACGGTGGGTTCGAGAGAAACACCTCTGCCACAGCCTCCGGCATTATGAAAATGCATATTAAAGTTCCTGGGGAAGGGTTCTGGAATCCACGGCAAAGGCAGGCCCAGAGAACAAGTGATAACTATCTTGTTTATGCGCGCCACTGGGACATGATCGATCTGTATCAGGTTATTGCGATTGTCACGCCCGATGCTCATGCCAGAATTGATGGCTTGCTTCCTGACATTATCAAAGCCGTGGAGGAATCCTTTCACGATTTGAATGAAAACCAGTTAACGCAATATGTATTTTATTGAATAACCAAATATCGTATGAAGGGCCCGCCACTGAGCGGGTTTTTTATTTCCTGGAGATAATGAAATGGCAGTATCCGCACAAACACGATCCGGCGATCTGTCGGAGGCGCTTAGCGCTGAGTCCACCAAAACCAAAGAGCAGCTACGCGTGGCGCTGCCGGGGATTATCCAGTCGTTCAACCCCGCCACAGTTACCGCAGAGATACAGCCGTCGATTCAGTACACGCACGTTGATAACGACGGAACGGCTATCCAGCAGGATTACCCGTTGCTGGTCGATGTGCCGGTGATATTCCCCCGTGGCGGCGGTTGTACGCTGACCTTCCCGGTAAAGAAGGGGGACGAGTGCCTGGTGGTCTTCGCAGACCGCTGTATCGATTTCTGGTGGCAGTCCGGCGACGTGCAAAAATCCGGCGACCCACGTATGCACGACCTTTCTGACGGTTTTGCCATTGTGGGGCCAATGTCCCAGCGCTACAAAATCGGCAACATCAGCACCAGCGCCGCGCAGCTGCGCACCGACGACGGCAGCGCCTTTATCGAACTGGCCGCCGGTGGTGCGGTGACTATCACCAGCCCACAGGTCACGATTAATGGCCCTGTGCAGGTTAACGGTACTATCACATCCACCGGTGACCAGACCGCCGCAGGCATCAGCCAGGTGAACCATACCCACGGAGGCGTTCAGTCTGGTAACAGCAACACAGGTAAACCGCAATGAGGTATCGACGCGAGGATAGTAGCGGCGATTACACCTTCGGCCAGGGTGACGACACCTGGCTGGTGAACTCGCCCGAAACGGTGGCGCAGGCGGTAAAAACGCGCTTTGAATTATGGTACGGCCAGTGGTTTCTGGATACGACCGACGGCACACCGTGGATCCAGTCTGTACTGGGTAAGCAAAAGCCGGAGGTTTACAACCTGGCAATACGCCAGCGCATTCTGGAAACCCGCGGCGTTAACCAGATCACCGAGTTCAACAGCACCATTAACACCAGCTCCCGGCGCGTCGTATTCACGGCGACCATCTCCACTATCTACGGACAAACCACAGTAACCAGCGAGGCATAAATGGCCCTTAACCTGGACACGCTCGGCTTATCGGCAACGGTAACCGCCGACGGCATCAGCGCGCCTGATTACCAGACGGTGCTGAGCAAAATCACCGACTATTTCCGGCAGATTTACGGCAGTGACGCCTATCTGGAGCCGGACAGTAAAGACGGCCAGTTAGTGGCGCTGGTGGCGCTGGCGGTGCATGACGCAAACAATACCGCTGTAGCTGTCTACAACTCGTTTTCCCCGTCCACGGCTCTGACTGATGCCCTGACAAAGAACGTCAAAATCAACGGCATTGTGCGCCACGGAGCCACCAACTCCACGGTAGACGTCACGCTATCCGGTGAAGTGGGGACGGTCATCACCAACGGGTCGGTTAAAGACGTTAACGGCATGGTCTGGAACCTGCCAGCGACGGTAGCGATCGACACTGACGGCTCCGCCACGGTAACCGCCACCTGTGCCACCTCGGGCGCCGTAGCTGCGATGGTGGGGAGCGTTAACCTGATAAACACCCCGACGCGCGGCTGGATATCTGTGACCAACTACACCGCCGCTACAGTAGGCTCTGACGCAGAGACTGACGCAGAGCTACGTCGGCGCCAGCATCAGAGTGTCGCTATCCCGTCGATCACTCCATTCGAAGCCGTGGACGGCGCCCTGGCAAACGTGGCCGGGGTGAGCCGACACAAACTGTATGAGAACGATACCGGGCGCACTGACGAAAACGGCCTACCACCGCACTCAATATCCGCCATTGTGGAGGGGGGCGACGTCGAAGAAATCGCGCAGACTATCCGCGGGAAGAAAGGCCAGGGGGTATCAACATACGGTAAAACCACGGTGCAGGTACCAGATATTTACGGCAACCCGCACAGCATTTCGTTTTCGCGTCCCTCGGATGTCCCGGTTTACGTCTCGATCACCCTGGAGCCATTCACTGGCTACACCACGCAGATAGGCGAGGAAATCCGCCAGGCGGTGGCCGACTATATCAACTCGCTGGCGATCGGCGAGAGCGTGAAGCTAAGCCGTGTGTACTCCCCGGCTAACCTCGGTGTGGTCAGCGGCGGGAATGCCCGTTACTACGACATCAACGAGCTGCTAATCGGGAAATCAGCGGGTAGCGTGGCCGCCGCGAATATCGCGATTGCATACGATGAATCGGCATCGTGCGACACCGACAACATCAAAATCACGGTGACGTCATGAGCAAATACACGCGACTAATCACCAACTACCACGCCACCAAACCGCTGTTCTACCAGCACGTGGATTTGTCCACCCGGCCGCTGATCGACATCGATACCGCGATAGCCGGGCTTATCGACAATTTCGACATCGATACCGCCGTCGGCGTGCAGCTCGATATCCTGGGCGAGTGGATCGGGCGGTCGCGCATCGTCGGCGTTCCCATTACCGACATCTATTTTTCGTGGGATACCGACGGGCTGGGCTATGACCAGGGCGTGTGGCAGGGGCCTTATGACCCTGATGCCGGCCGGACGGCACTCAGTGACGACACGTACCGGATCATCCTCAAGGCGCGGATAGCGATCAACAACTGGAACGGCCAGAACGACACGCTGCCGGAAATCCTTGATACGGCGCTGGCTGGCTCTGGCCTGCGAATGCAGATCGTCGATAACCAGGACATGACTATTTCAGTGTGGGTGTTTCCGGAAACAGATATCGATGACGTGTCCCGCGAGTTGCTGGCGGCTATCCGGCAGGGCTATCTGACAGTGAAAGCCGCTGGCGTGTGGGCTGGCGATATCGAAACGCCGGGGATAGAAACCCCGTCCACCGGCACTAAGTTTTTTGGGCTTGATATGGATAACGAATACATCGGCGGGTTCGATGTTGGATCATGGGAGAAAATACTGTAATGGCTACCAACGATTTTAAGGCTTTTGCTACCGGCACTAATGCCAATGTGATGAGCCAGGAGGAATGGGAGGCGCTACCTGCGGTTATCGATGGATTCACCAGTGGTAAGGCGTCGAGTGCGCAGGTCAATAAAGCGTTGCGCCAGGCGTCGTTCGTCGCGGCTGCGCTGGCGCAGTTCGTCGCAGAGAAGACCGACTCCGACGTGTCCGACGATGGCGATATCGCCGCGTTCGTTGCGAAGCTGACCAGCGGCTTTGCTGCGCAGTACCTCAGCCGCGAAAACCCATTCGGCGATATCGCCGCAGATGGTGAAACGGCCATTTCCACGGCTCTCGCAAACCTCGGTTTGGGGGAAGGCAGTGCGTTGCCGGTTGGCGTACCTGTTCCGTGGCCGTCGGCGACGCCGCCAGCGGGCTGGCTTAAATGCAACGGTGCTACGTTCACGGCGGCGCTGTATCCGAAGCTTGCGCTGGCGTACCCGAGCGGGAAGCTGCCTGATTTGCGGGGCGAATTTATTCGTGGATGGGATGATGGGCGTGGTGTTGATGCTGGTAGAATTTTATTGGTCGCTCAAGCTGAAACAAAAATCAGTAACTATCATGGCAATGGTAGTAGTTATGACGAGGTATCAACGGGCGTACCTGGTTCCCCACCTAAAAACTTTGCATATAACGTGGATTCGAAAGAGCTAATTAGTTCCACTTTTACTTCATATGGCTCTCAGGAAATGACTATGACTGGAATCGCTTACCGCTTTGGCGTTAGGCCGCGCAACATCGCATTTAATTACATCGTGAGGGCCGCATAATGAGCGCTATCCTGGATAAAAATAATATTGCCACCACTGCCGGGGATCTGACGGTTTACAACTATGCGGCAGACACCCGCGAATATCTGTCCTCTGCTGTGGAATATCTGGCGGTGGGAGTGGGGATCCCGGCTAATTCTGCTGTAGATGAACCACCGGCGAAAAAGAAAGGGAAGGCAATTTGTCGCAACGCCGACGATGCTGGGTGGGGATATGTCGCAGATCATCGCGGTGAAACCGTCTACAGCACAGAGAATGGCGAGCCGGTGGAAGTTACAGCACCAGGTGATTACCCGGCGGGAACGACCACTACAGCACCGGCTACGCCATACGACGAGTGGGATGGGGAAAAGTGGGTAACTGATACCGACGCTCAGCACACCGCTGATGTGGCCGCCGCAGAGCAGCAGAAAGCAGCAATGCTGGCAGAGGCTCAGGCTACGATCAGCATCTGGCAGACCGAGCTACAGCTGGGCATTATCAGCGATGACGACAAAGCCAGCCTGATTAGCTGGCTGTCGTACATCAAAGAGCTGCAATCCGTTGATACCGATGCAGCGCCGGACATCAACTGGCCGGTTGCTCCGGCGGCGTAGGCCACTCAATATCTGGAGCGGTGGAGGTGTCTACGGCACTCACTGCGTCCAGATAGTCCAGCCATTCGTTAAACTGCGCCGTTTCATCCTCAGAGAGGCGGCCCAGCGCTAATTTAGACGGCCATTGCTGCCCGTTTATCCAGGCGTTGGCCTCATCAATCTGCCGCTGCTTTTCGGCTTCCGTTTGTGCAATCAATTCCTCTTTCGTCGGAGGAGGAATGTCTACCAGAACAGGACGCCCCTCAGTATCGCTCGACCACTTTTTACAATCAGGTGTAGCCTCGGTTTTAAATGGATGTTGGTCATCATCAATCTCAATGCACTGGCTAATATCGTGAACGCCCGGCAGCGCTTCATTGCAATCAACAGGATTCCAGAACCACATATCAATATCCCTCCACAACGATATATCCGACAAATTTTGATAAATATAATCCAGTTGCGTTAGAGCTATTTGATACCGACATAGAGAGAACCCTGATAGACGTTAGTGATTCAGATGAATACCCAGGGAATTCCAGTCCATTATCAATACCAGTATTCAGGGCCATGGCGATATTTGTAATCGTTGTCTTAAAGGACGTTGGGAACCGAACAATCTCTCCCGACGAGGGTGCCGTGATAATCAAAGGAGCATTATTCGGGAATTTCATGCCCTGTCTGATAAATCCGTCGCTGTATACCTCATACCAGCCATTAGCGTTGGAATCCTTGGCGACCATGTATCGGGGCGTTTTTGACAGTTCCCCCAAACCGAGGTTTTAGAGAACAGCGCTTGCATGCCATTATTTGCGCTTTGCCGGGGGTAAACAGCGTGTTAATCGGCTATGTAAGGGTATCGACGAGCGATCAGCATACGGAGCTACAGCGTGACGCGCTGGAAAAAGCTGGTTGCGATTTAATCTTTGAAGACCGGATCAGTGGTAAAGCATCAGAACGGCCAGGATTAAACCAGTTGTTAAAGCGGCTGGCGCCCGGGGATACCCTGATGGTGTGGAAGCTCGATCGCCTGGGCCGCAGTATGCGCCATCTGGTAGCGCTGATTGAGGAGCTGCGCGAACGTGGGGTTAATTTCCGTAGCCTGACCGACAGCATAGACACCTCATCGGCAATGGGGCGTTTCTTCTTTCATGTAATGGGCGCTTTAGCAGAGATGGAGCGCGAGCTGATTGTCGAACGCACCCGGGCGGGACTGGCATCGGCCAGAGCAAAGGGAAGGGTAGGCGGTCGACGTCCAAAACTTACCCCTGAACAGTGGGAGCAGATCGGACGGCTGCTGGCAACCGGCCATTCCCGTTCCGAACTAGCGCGCATTTTCGATATCTCAGAGAAGACGATATATAAGCGTTTTCCGGCAGGGAAATTGATAGAATAAGCGGAAACTTAGCGTCATAAGTGATTGATGTACTGAGTACAAAAAATAACAAATTATTCAACTAATACTCCTTAACTGGTTGAATTTTAAATATTTAGTCTTGGTCTTGAAAACCGGCGAGGGGAAACCCTCCCAGAGTTCGAATCTCTGCGCTTCCGCCATCTTTAAACCCCATGATATTGAGTATCATGGGGTTTTTTATTTTGTGCTGAAATGAGTACACCATTCAGCAGGTCATCATTCGTTAGCTTATATCGGCGGCCTGGTTTAGTTGCTATCAGGCTGAGATATGCTTTCCCGGCCGTCTGCGTGCCGGCCTGTGCCGCCTGGCTCCGTTCCCCGCGTTGAATACCCTCGCCTGGCTGCGTGGCGTTATGCCAAGGATGATGCCGCAGAACCCGTCACCCGGGGCGCTGGCCGTGCCGATCCGTAAGGAAGCGATGCATATCCCATATGCAGATACCCGTATCTGGCGGGCTGCTGGCGTCACGGATAGGCAGAAATCGTCCAACAGGCTGGACGGGTCGGTACATCATGTGCAGGCGGAACCAAAACAGGAGCCCGACAATACAGTGTCTTTCGCTATTATTGACGTTCTGAGGCTTGCATTGTAATACCTTATCTATTCATCATGTCACGTGAGCGAAATTAAGAGTAATCGCATCTGAATGATAAAAATCCTATAAAAACCTCGTTCCACGGGATGTAATTGCTCATATCCTGTTTTCATCTACAATATATTTTCCGGTAGCGAGGGGGTTTTATTCCCCGGACGGGCTGATTTGGTGCTTGCTGCACTGGCGTTATTTCTGAGTTGAACGGCTTTCATTGATTTATATCAACTCAATACCTCAATTGCGGTATGTGTCTTTTTTTTCTTCTTTGTGCCTGCCTGTTGTCCTGCATTTTATTTTTAAGCTGGTTCGATAGTCTGTATTTTGTTCTTGTGGTGAAGTTTTGTTTTGATTTTCGTTAGTGGAAAATTCTTAAGAATTATCCAATTGTAGTTCTATGATCTGCGCTGTTGATCGTCTGTAGCGTAATGCTCTAATATGCGCTGTAAAGAAACAGGGTTTCAGAAACCACTCACACAGCGATCAAAGAGGGATTTATGAGCGACAGCTTCCAGAAAGAAATACCCAAAGCCCGTATTAACCTGAAACTTGACCTGCATACCGGCGGGGCGAGTAAGAAAACTGAGCTGCCGCTCAAATTACTGGTGACCGGTGATTTTAGTAACGGCAGGGAAACGGCGCCTCTCTCTGAAAGAGAGAAGGTTAGCGTTAATAAAAATAATTTTAATAGTGCCCTCTCGGAATTTTCCCCTTCAGTAAACCTCACCGTTGAAAACACCCTGGCCGGCGATGGCAGTGAAGAAAATATCAACCTGACCTTCCGTGATATGAAAGATTTCACCCCGGAGCAGGTGGCCCGCCAGATCCCCCAACTGAAGGCCATGCTGGCCATGCGCAACTTACTGCGCGACCTGAAAGCGAACCTGCTGGATAACGTCACCTTCCGTAAGGAGCTGGAAAAAATCCTGCGCGATCCGGCGCTCAGCAACGAACTGCGTAATGAATTGTCTGCCCTGGCGCCGCAACAGGCGTAACAAAGGCCCTGTGTTTAACGGATTAACGAGAGAAAATGCTGATGTCTGTAAAAAATGAATCGGTCGCCGGCGGCGAAAGCGTGGTGCTGGAACGTTCTGAAGCCGGTGGCGTATATGCCTCCCTGTTTGAAAAAATCAACCTGAACCCGGTCGATAAGCTGAGCGCCCTGGAGTCCTGGCAGGATAACCAGGCGATGTCGGATGCGACGGCGGACGAGCGCGTCACCGCCGCTATGCAGATTTTCCTGGAGCGGCTTAAGCAGTCCGGCTCGAAGGTGGAGAAGCTCGACAAGACCCTGCTGGACCACCATATCGCCGAACTGGACAGCCAGATCAGCCGCCAGCTGGACGCAGTGATGCACCATCCGGAGTTCCAGCAGGTCGAATCACTGTGGCGCGGCCTGAAGCACACGGTGGATAAAACCGACTTCCGTCAGAACGTGAAGCTGGAGATCCTCGACCTGTCGAAAGAGGATCTGCGTCAGGACTTCGAAGACTGTCCGGAAATTATCCAGAGCGGCCTGTATAAACATACCTATATCGATGAATACGACACCCCGGGCGGAGAGCCGATTGCCGCGCTGATTTCGTCTTATGAATTCGACGCTTCGGCTCAGGACGTGGCGCTGCTGCGTAATATCTCCAAAGTTTCCGCCGCGGCCCATATGCCGTTTATCGGCTCGGTGGGGCCGAAATTCTTCCTGAAAGAGACCATGGAAGAGGTGTCGGCCATCAAGGATATCGGTAACTACTTTGACCGCGCCGAATACATTAAGTGGAAGTCGTTCCGCGACACCGACGATGCCCGCTACATTGGCCTGACCATGCCGCGGGTGCTGGGTCGTCTGCCCTACGGGCCGGATACCGTGCCGGTGCGCAGCTTTAACTATGTGGAAGAGGTGAAAGGGCCGGATCACGAAAAATACCTGTGGACCAATGCGTCATTCGCCTTCGCGGCGAACATGGTGCGCAGCTTTATCAATAACGGCTGGTGCGTGCAGATCCGCGGGCCCCAGGCCGGTGGTGCGGTGCAGGACCTGCCGATCCACCTGTATGACCTGGGTACCGGCAATCAGGTGAAGATCCCGTCGGAAGTGATGATCCCGGAAACCCGCGAATTTGAGTTTTCTAACCTGGGCTTTATTCCGCTTTCTTACTACAAGAACCGCGATTACGCCTGCTTCTTCTCGGCCAACTCGACCCAGAAACCGGCGCTGTACGACACCGCGGACGCCACCGCTAACAGCCGTATTAACGCGCGCCTGCCCTATATCTTCCTGCTGTCGCGTATCGCCCACTACCTGAAGCTGATTCAGCGCGAAAACATCGGCACCACCAAAGACCGCCGTCTGCTGGAGCTGGAGCTGAACACCTGGGTTCGTAGTCTGGTCACCGAGATGACCGATCCGGGCGACGAGCTGCAGGCTTCGCACCCGTTGCGCGACGCTAAAGTGGTGGTGGAAGACATTGAGGATAACCCGGGCTTCTTCCGTGTGAAGCTCTACGCTATTCCGCACTTCCAGGTGGAAGGTATGGACGTGAACCTGTCTCTGGTTTCCCAGATGCCGAAGGCGAAAGCGTAAGGCGGTCACAGGGATGAAAATTTATCGTCCGTTGTGGGAAGACGGCGCCTTCCTGGCTCCGCAGCAGTTTCAGCAGCAGGCGCAGTGGGATGCGTATGTTAGTGATACCGTTGCACGGATGGGGCTGGCCCATCCGTGGGGCGTTATCGCCGCAGAATTCGACGATGCCGGGCTGGCACTTTCCCGCCTTAACGCCACCCGTATTGTCGTGCGTTTTCCTGATGGCACGCTGGTGGATACCGATCTGGCGGACAACCTGCCGCCAGTTTGTGATTTGTCGGCAGCCGCCGGTCTGGATTCGGTTGAGGTTCTACTGGCACTGCCGTTACTCAGCGCCAATGGTGGTAACCTGGATGACGGTCAGGATCATGACCGCCCTCGTCGCTGGAAGGCCGAGCGGGTACCGGTGCAGGAACTGGCTGGCAGTGAGCGTGGTGAGCTGGCGGTTCTGCGCCATGCTATCACGCTGCGACTTTCTGCCCAAGAAAATGCGGCGTATCTGACTTGTCCGGTCGCGCGCCTGATGCGCAACGCCCAGGGACAGTGGAGCCGTGACACTTCTTTTATACCGCCATTACTGGCGCTTTCTGCAAATTCGACGTTGGTGATCGCGCTGGACGATCTGCTGAAACGTTTGCAGGCGCGACGGAGCCGTCTGATGGCCATGCGTCGTGAAAGCAATGAACGGATGGCGGATTTTGCGGTGGCGGATGTTTCTCTGTTCTGGTTGCTGAATGCCCTGAACAGCGCTGAGCCGGTGCTGACGGAGTTGTTGCAGGCGCCTTCCCGCCATCCGGAGCTGCTGTATCGGGAGCTGGCACGTCTGGCGGGCAGCCTGCTGACCTTTTCCCTTGAGCATGACGCCGGCGATATTCCGGTTTATCGGCACGAGGCGCCAGAGCAGGTGTTTCCACCACTGCTGACATTGTTGGATAAGTTACTGGAAGCCAGCCTGCCGTCCCGCGTTGTCAGTATCCAGCTTGAGCACGAAGAGCAGATCTGGAAAGGCTCGCTGCACGACGCCCGCCTGCGTGAAGGGGCAGATTTCTATCTTTCGGTACGCGCTTCCATGCCGAATCATGAACTGCAGGTCAGATTCCCGCAGCTATGCAAGGCAGGGAGTTTTGCCGACGTCTCTGATGTCGTCAATGTAGCGCTGAGCGGCATGGTCATCAAACCGCTCAGCCATGTGCCGGCCGCTATCCCTCTGCGTCTTGAAAACCAGTATTTCTCGCTGGATCTCACCTCAGATGCGGCCCGTGCCATGCTGGAAGCTGGTAGCTGTACCTTCTACACCCCGAGGTCGCTGGGGGATGTGAAACTGGAACTTTATGCGGTGTTACGGACATGAATACCTCCGATCTCAGCCAGATAGAACGTATTTTCTACCCCGGTTGGCTGATGGCGAGCCAGTTGCGCGGCGGACAGGAAGTGCGTGACGGTGAGCGTTTATATCGCCGGGCCAGCCAACTGATTCAGGAAGCCCGAACCGCGCTGACCGATGCCGGCTACAGCGATGTCAGCCGGGACCATATGATATATGCCTTGTGTGCGCTGCTGGATGAGAGCGTGCTTAACCGGGGAAGCACCGATGACGGCTACCTGACCTGGCGGCGGGATCCGTTGCAGGCCCGATTCTTTGGCACGCTTAACGCCGGAGAGGAGCTCTGGGAGCGTATTCGTAACCTGCTGAAGGAAACGGCGCCGGATACCGCGGTACTGACCTGTCTGTATCGTACCCTGCAACTGGGGTTTGTTGGTCAGTACCGAGCGCAGGATGATGAACGCCGCGAGGATGTGGTCAGGGCGTTGGGTGAGCGGGTTCCGCCGTTTGCTCTGAGTCAGGATGCGCCGATCGTGGTTCGTGCGTCACGCCTGCGCTCCGGGCGCCGTCTGTACTGGCTTTCCTGGGGTGCCGGCATTGTTGTGCTGGTGGCGCTGTGGTTTTTCCTCTCTGCCCATCTCACCGATATGGTGGGGCAGATAACCAGGCCGGGGTAAGCCATGCGCGATCTCTACCGGATCATGCTGACCTGTCTGACAGGGATGTTGGCACTGTGGCTTATCCTGGGATTCTGGCCGCTCTCTGTGGGCAGCAGGGTGGTGCTCAGCCTGCTGGTCGTTCTGGCCTGTGGCGTGATGCTGTGGCGCCAGTGGGTGGTATCCTGCACGCACCGTGAAGCGATTCGTGATATTGCGGATGATAATCTGCCGCCGGAGGATTTTCAGGGAGCTGTGGTTCTGGTATGTGGCGACAATGACTCCCTGTTTGAACCCGACAGTCGGTATCGTGAAACCCGCCAGGGCTGGTATTTACGGGTCAGGGATGTTGAGCAACTTCCTCAACTGGCGCAGCATCTGAGCCTGGTACGTCCGGCGTTAATCTCACAGATTTCTGTGTTGGTAGCGATACTCCCTGAGCACCACAGTTCTCAGGATGATTTTACACAGCGCCTGCGGGGCTGGCAGCGAGCCGTGGTGCAATGCAGACCCTGGCTCAGCGGACTGCCACCATTCTGGATGGCTTCGTGGGTTTCGCCGCCTCAGGCCTGCCGGGAGGAAGAACCCGTCTGGTTCACTTCTGTCAGCCATGGTACTGGTATCCGGATCCATCTGCCGGGGCAGGGGAACCAGCCCCTTTCTGAGTGGGTCAGTGAAAGTCATGCGTCAGGGCGCTTCGCCCGTCTGAGTCAGGTTTTGTGGCTCAACAGCCTGCTGAGCTGGCAGGGGGAGAACGTTGACAGTCTTTTGGCCGTGCGTCAGGGGGAGCTACCGGCGCTGAAGCCCTGCGCCTGGGGAGTCTGCATGGTGCCGATCAGCGGACAGCGTGGCAACCTGTGGCAACAGCATATTGCGGATATCACGGCCCTGCCGCCGGACAGTTCCGATCGCGTCCATACATTACCCCTTCCTGAATTACTGCTATCGGGGCTACCGCGCCGTCGCGGCATTAGTCGCAGAATGGTGTTCTGGCGTTATGCCGGATTACTGGGGGGGATTTTTCTGGCCCTGGCGATGCTGGCCTCGTTTATTAATAACCAGCGCCTGATTCGCAGCGTGGGCGATCATCTTGCGCTCTATCACCGTCTTAGTGGAAAACCGCCTGCGCCGAAGCTCCGGGCGCAGCAGCTGTTGCGTGCGGACGGACGACTGCTGGATGACTGGCAGCGCCGTGGCGAACCCCTGCGTTACCGCATGGGGCTGTACCAGGGATTGCATCTGATTGCGCCTGTAGAGGCTGCCGTCAGCGACTGGGCGCCGCCGCCGCCTCCTCCTCCGGTGATTAAGAAAATCGTCCAGGGGCCGAAAACGGTGCGCCTCGACAGCATGTCGCTGTTTGATTCCGGTAAATCGGAATTGAAACCCGGCTCCACCAAAATGCTTGTCAACTCGCTGGTGGGCATTAAGGCCAGACCCGGCTGGCTTATCGTGGTCAGCGGCCATACCGACAATACCGGCAATCCGGGGCTTAATCAGACGCTCTCCCTGAAGCGTGCCGAAGCGGTGCGTAACTGGATGCGGGATACCGGTGACGTGCCGGAAAGCTGTTTTGCGGTGCAGGGCTATGGTGAAAGCCGCCCAATCGCAACCAATGACACGCCGGAAGGCCGCGCGCAAAACCGCCGTGTCGAGATCAGTCTGGTACCGCAGGCCAATGCCTGTCAGGTACCGGGCGTTACCACAACGTCATCGCAGGATGATGACGAATCTTAAATCAATACACAAAGTCATTCGGGCCGCATCGCGGCGGCAACTGAATGAGCCCCCGGGAGCATAGATAACGATGTGACCGGGGCGAATGAAGGCAGCTAACAGGCAGTCTGAAGGACGAAGTGTAGAAATGGAGTAATTACGATGGCAATTCCTGTTTATCTGTGGCTGAAGGACGACGGCGGCGCGGACATCAAAGGGTCTGTGGACGTTCAGGATCGTGAAGGCAGCATCGAGGTTGTCGCTCAGGAGCATAACCTGTACATCCCGACCGACAACAACACCGGCAAGCTGACCGGCACCCGTATCCACACGCCGTTCCTGTTTACCAAGGAAGTCGACTCTTCCAGCCCCTATCTGTACAAGGCGGTGACGACCGGCCAGACCCTGAAGTCTGCGGAATTCAAGTGGTACAAAATCAACGACGCGGGTCAGGAAGTGGAGTACTTCAACACCAAACTGGAAAACGTGAAGGTGGTGAAGGTGAATCCGGTGATGCACGACATCAAGAACCCGTCCTTTGAAAAGCATAACCACCTGGAGCAGATCGAACTGCGCTACGAAAAAATCACCTGGACCTACAAGGACGGCAACATCATTCATTCCGATAGCTGGAACGAACGCGCCACCGCGTAAGCCCTTTCTCCTCTTTCCGGAGGGGAGAGGCGGCATAAGTCCTTTTCCCTCTTTCCGGAGGGGAGAGGCGGTATAAGTTCTTTTCCCTCTCCCCTTTGGGGAGAGGGTCAGGGTGAGGGGCCATTTGCTGAGCGCCTGCGGGTAGCGGGCTTTCAGCAAAGAACACCACACCAGCCTGCTTCCGTACCTGATGCGCTTTGGTCCACAGCGACGGGCGGTAGCATGCCTGCCAGGAATCGACAAAGAGAGAAACTCATGGAAAATCCCGCCATCCTGTTACGTCGTCTTAACCCCTACTGCGCCCGCGCTATGGAAGGGGCCGCCTCGCTGTGCCAGACCCGCGCCCATGCTTCAATCCTGCCGGAGCACTGGCTGCTGAAGCTGCTGGAGCAGGGCGAAGGCGATCTCACCGTACTGGCGCGCCGTTACGAATGGGATATGGACAGCCTGTGGCAGGAGCTGCTGGGCTGGCTGGATAATCTTCCGCGTTCGGTACGCAGCCGTCCGCAGCTTTCAGACAGCATCCAGACCCTGCTGCAGGAGGCCTGGCTGCGGGCCTCGCTGGCAGGGGAAACGTCCATCCGCAGCCTCCATCTGCTGATGGTCCTGACGGAAAAGCCGACGCTGGCGCAGTGCGACGGCCTGTGGCCGCTGCTGACCCTGGGGCAGAGCCAGCTGGAACGGCTGCGCGGGCTGCTGGACGCTCAGTCAGACGAGCGCCCGGAGGTACAGCAGGATGCGGCGCTGGCGCAGGACGACGCCGAGGTGGAGATGGTCGGGCGCCCGGTGGGGGCGGAAATCCAGGAGGGTGAACTTTCCCCCGCGCTACAGAACGCGCTGGATAAATTCACCCTGGATGTGACGGCGAAAGCGAAGGAAGGAAAGATCGACCCGGTGTTTGGCCGTGATAACGAAATCCGCCAGATGGTGGACATCCTCTCCAGGCGCCGCAAGAACAACCCGATTCTGGTGGGCGAGCCGGGCGTGGGTAAAACCGCGCTGGTGGAAGGACTGGCGCTGCGCATTCATGAGGGCAACGTGCCGGAAAGTCTGAAGCCCGTGACCCTGCGCACTCTGGATCTCGGCCTGCTCCAGGCCGGTGCTGGCGTGAAGGGCGAATTTGAACAGCGGCTGAAAAATATTATCGATGCGGTACAGCAGTCGCCCACGCCGGTGCTGCTGTTTATCGACGAGGCCCACACCATTATCGGCGCCGGCAACCAGGCCGGAGGGGCGGACGCCGCCAACCTGCTGAAACCGGCGCTGGCCCGCGGCGAGCTGCGCACCATCGCCGCCACCACCTGGAGCGAATACAAACAGTATTTTGAGCGCGACGCCGCGCTGGAGCGCCGCTTCCAGATGGTGAAAGTGGACGAGCCGGACGACGACACCGCCTGCCTGATGCTGCGGGGCCTGAAACCGCGCTACGCGCAGCACCACGGGGTGCATATCATCGATGAAGCGGTCAGAGCCGCGGTCACGCTCTCGCGTCGCTACCTGACCGGCCGCCAGCTGCCGGACAAAGCGGTGGATCTGCTGGATACCGCCGCAGCCCGGGTGCGCATGAGCCTGGACACCGTGCCGGAAGAGATAGTACGTCCGGGTGCCGCCATCACCGCCCTGGAAATGGAAAAGCAGGCGTTGCTGGAAGATATCGCCGTCGGTAATCACGGCGATGGTGAACGGCTGGCGGCCATCGATACCCGGATGGAAAGCCTGCGCGAACAGCAGGATGTGCTGGAGCAGCAGTACCGTCAGGAAAAAGAACTCACCGCCCGGCTGCTGGACTGTCGCGCCGATATCTCCCGCCAGGCGGAAATTGCCGAACTCCGGCAGGCGCTGGCAGAGCTGCAACAGTCGCAGGCGCTGCTGATGCCGGATGTCGATGCCCGCACCGTGGCCAATGTGATTGCCGACTGGACCGGCGTGCCGCTCTCCTCATTAATGAAGGACGAGCAGACTGAACTGCTGACCCTGGAAGCGGAAATCGGCAAACGGGTGGTCGGGCAGGATGTGGCGCTTGCCGCCATTGCCCAACGCCTGCGCGCGGCCAAAACCGGGCTGACGGCCGAAAACGGTCCCCAGGGTGTGTTTCTGCTGGTCGGCCCCAGCGGCACCGGCAAAACCGAGACCGCGCTGACCCTGGCGGACTGCCTGTACGGCGGCGAGAAGTCGCTGATCACCATCAACCTCTCTGAATATCAGGAGCCGCACACCGTCTCCCAGCTGAAAGGCTCGCCGCCGGGCTACGTCGGCTACGGGCAGGGCGGCATTCTGACCGAGGCGGTGCGTAAGCGGCCTTATAGCGTGGTGCTGCTCGACGAAGTGGAAAAGGCGCACCGCGACGTGATGAATCTGTTCTACCAGGTGTTTGACCGCGGCTTTATGCGCGACGGTGAAGGGCGGGAAATTGACTTCCGCAACACGGTGATCCTGATGACCTCCAACCTGGGCAGCGACGCGCTGATGCAGTTGCTGGATGACCAGCCGGACGCCACAGAAGCTGACCTGCATGAACTGCTACGCCCGATGCTGCGCGACCACTTCCAGCCGGCGCTGCTGGCCCGCTTCCAGACGGTTATCTACCGCCCGCTGGGCAGGGATGCGATGCGCGCCATTGTGGGCATGAAGCTGGACCAGGTGCGCCAGCGTCTGGCGCGCCACTACGGCATCGCCACCCACACCCGCGATGCGCTGTTCGACGCTTTAACCGATGCCTGCCTGCTGCCGGACACCGGCGCCCGCAATATCGACAGCCTGCTGAATCAGCAGATCCTGCCGGTGCTCAGCCAGCAGCTGTTAAGCCATATGGCCGCGAAGCAGAAGCCGCAGACCCTGACCCTGGGCTGGGATGAGGAAGAAGGGATTGTGATGGCGTTTGATGATGCTGATACGGAACAGTGAAAGGGAGGCAGGGAATGTCTGTTAATGCTACCAGTAAGAAGAAAGATCAAAAGCAGAAAGAAAGCTCTGTCAGATTATTGACATTGGGTGAGATTGAACTGGCGCGATCGGTTTTTAAATCGACGATCGCGTATCACAAAGTCTGGATTCACCATAACAGTTATCTTCCTTTTGGCCTCCAGAATAAAGAGACCGCCATGGCTCCTGATGGTGAAATTTATTTTCGTGAGCACTATCGGAATGAT
Source organism: Rosenbergiella sp. YN46 (assembly GCF_036620675.1). NCBI lineage: Bacteria > Pseudomonadati > Pseudomonadota > Gammaproteobacteria > Enterobacterales > Erwiniaceae > Rosenbergiella > Rosenbergiella sp. YN46. The sequence goes on along the minus strand of NZ_JAZHEE010000001.1, from coordinate 73,632 downwards.
TATTCGCTCAGTGTGCCTTTCTATCAGCATATGTTTATCCATGAAATGACGCATGTCTGGCAGCGGGAAAAAGGCATGAATGTTATTCTCAGGGGGCTATTCAGCCGGATAGTCAGTTATCGTTATATAATGGATGGGCGCCTGTTAAGTGAGTATCCCATGGAGCAACAGGCACAAATCATTGCCGATAATTTTATCCTACAGGCCGAAGGATACACCAAATGGTGTGAGCTGAGGAATAATGATGTTGTTACGCTTGATGGCAATATCAGCGAGCCGGTTATTCGGCAACAGTATGATAATACGTTGCGGGGGTTCCCATGGTAAGCGTCATTAGGCAGTGTTATTTATTTATTGTGACTTTTTTATTCTGCCTGCCGGTACTGACTGGCTGCCCGGGAGACCGATGGCGGTTTGATGAGGAGGCAACAGTCAGCACCATGGGCGATAATGTCTGTTTTACTGTACCTGATGCGGGGAATTATCAACCGGTAGATATCGCCATTAATCCCCGGGGAACACCATCTAAAGAAAAAAATATCATATTTAACCCGATGCTCCGTGTTGTGAATGGTCAATTATGTATTCCCCCGGCATTCTATCATTTTCCGGACAAAGGTCAGTTTATCGTTAGCTATGTTTTGCTCTCCGAACGCCATAAAGCGGCTGCACGCAAAATGGTAGCAGGCGTGGAGATCTCCAGTGGATGTATTTTTAATATTCCTCTTACGGTCGGGGAAATATCGCGACCTTACAGCGAAATAAAAAATGGTGAAGTTGCGTCTGATTGGGAAAGTCATGCAGGCTCCTGCGAACATCCTTATTCATCAGCGCCCTCTAACTAATATTCACGGAGTGAAAATCAATGAATCTGAAAGACGCTATGCAAAACGTGGTAACCGCGGCGGGAACTCTGAATCGTTATCAGCTTGATATCCCATCCTGTCCGTCGCCTCTGGATGTTGAGGAGTTCAGCGGTTCTGAGGGAATCAGCCGATTATATAGCTATGACATTATTTTTACCTGTACGGATAAAGATCTTGATGCCAGCCAGCTGTTACGTAAACCGGCCACCCTGACCATGGGAACCGGCCTGTTACAGAGCCTGACCGAACAGAAAAAAGTACATGGTGTCGTCACGGATTTCCGACGGATATCCGGCTCTGCCGACCAGGCGTTGTTTCAGATTACGCTGAAGCCCTTCCTCGCACTATTGGGCAACCAGTTCCGCACCCATCGCTTCTTTGTTAATAAATCGGTACCGGAAGTGGTGGAGCAGGTACTGACGGAGCACGGCCTGAAGGGCTGGGAATATGTGTTCAGCCTGAAGTGTGATTACCCTAAACGTGAGCAAATCAACCAGTACCAGGAAAGCGACCTGGCGTTTATCGAACGTCTGCTGGCGGAAGTGGGCATCTTTTATTTCTTCAGGCTGCAGCCGGATACCGGAACCGAAGTGGTCCATTTTGCCGACAGCCAGAGTGCCCTGGAATTTGGCAAAACGCTGCCGCTGAACAGCCCGTCGGGCACTAACGACAACGGGGTGGATTCGGTCTGGAATATTCATGTGATGCACAACGTGGTGGTCAGTTCGGTGATGGCGAACGACTACAACCATCGTGAGGCACAGAAGGTACTGAAGTCCGCGCCTGCGGATATGACCCGCGGCGAAGGCGAAGGCGTCACCTACGGCGAGGTGTACCACTACCGGCCGCGTCACCTGGAAAGTGGGGATAAATTCCAGCCTGCCGCTGAGAGCGGTAACTTCTGGGCGCGACTGGAGCACGAGCGCTTTCTGTCCGGGCAGACGCTGGTCACCGGTAACAGCACCGATGCCACCCTGAGTCCGGCGCAGGTCCTGACCATAACTGAAACCGCTATCCCTCCCACGCTGCCGGCGGTCACGGAAAATGGCGTGATGATTATCAGCGCGGGCTTTACCGCCAGCCGCGAAAGCGCCCTGCAGGTATACTGGACGGCGATGCCCTACAGCGAAACCCGCTGCTGGCGCCCGGCCGCGAAGCCGCGCCCGGTGGTTAGCGGCACGCTGACGGCCCGTATCACCAGCGCTAAAGAGAACGATATCTACGCCTGGCAGGATGAAGCCGGCCTGTACCGGGTGAAATTTGATGCCGACCTGGATGATAAATCGCAGGGGCAGGAGAGTATGCCGGTACGGTTGGCTAAACCCTATGGCGGAGACGTCTACGGCTTTCATTTCCCGCTGATTCAGGGCACGGAAGTGGCTATCGCCTTCCATGAAGGCGACCCGGACCGGCCCTATATTGCCCACGCTTTGCATGACTCGCGCCACGTTGACCACGTTACCGAGAAGAACAGCACCCGCAATGTGATACGCACTGCGGGCCTTAACAAACTGCGGATGGAAGACAAACGCGGCGAGGAGCATATTAAGCTCAGTACCGAGTACGGCGGCAAGACGCAGCTCAATCTGGGGCATAATGTTGATGCATCCAGGAAGTTGCGCGGCGAGGGGGCGGAATTACGTACCAATGACTGGGTGAGCATCCGGGGTGGCAAAGGGATACTATTGAGTGCTGATAAACAGCCTGGAGCGCAGGGAGAAATGCTTGATATGCAAGCAGCCATCCTGCAACTGAAACAGGCATTATCACTGGCAGAAAGTCTGAATGCGGCTGCGGGCAGCGCTAAAGCAACTCCTGGCGAAACAGACAGTCAGTTACAGCTTAATGAGGCCCTGAATGATCTGCAGGAAGCGGGAATACTGGCTTATGCACCTCATGGTGTGGGCGTTGTCAGCCCGGAGGCTATCCGTGTTGCTTCGGGAGGGCAAAGCGTTGGTATTATGTCAGGTAAAAATACGGATATAAGTGCAGCAAAATCAGTCACTGTTGCTGCAAAAGAAACCGTCAGCCTGTTTGCACAAAGTGAAGGCATGCAGCTGTTTGCAGGAAATGGGGGCGTAGACATTCAGGCACAGGGCGATGCCATGAATATCCAGGCCCTTAAAGATCTCTCGGTCGTGAGTAACGCCGGAAAAATTACCATAAATGCCAGTCAGGAATTACTGATGACCTGCGGTGGTGCCTACATCCGGATGAGTGGCGGAAATATTGAGCTTGGCTGCCCAGGAAACATCTTACTGAAAGCGGCAAACGTACAGAAAATGGGGGCCGCCAACATTAACATTCCGGCGAAAGAGCTTCCTATGGGGTTTGGGGGGAGCTATGTTCTGGCTGATGATAAAGATATTCCATTCAGTAAAACGATGTACCGGATTACCACATCCGAAGGCGCAGTATTCAGCGGTGAAACGGATGAGCAAGGGAATACGCTACCTGTATTCACCGCATTCCCATCCGACATGAAAATTGAGATTTTACGCAGTGACAGCGAATGATGCTGGGTAAGCATATTTGAAAAGGACCACGAAATGACAGAATATTACTGTTACGATGCCCCTGACGGCGATCATAAAACCTGCATTCGTAATACGGCAAAAAAAATTGTGCTTCAGCGGAACCCTGCCCGAGGAGTGACATTAACAATAGGGGTGTTTTTTGACGGAACAGGGAATAATCTTGAGAATACGAATTTTCGTCTGGAACAATGTAAGCCTGAGCGCTATGGTCTTGACGCCCGGGAGTTGGCTGTATTCAGTAAAAAATGTATGGCTAAAAAAGGATACAGTGACACGGCTGCAACAAGTTATTTGGGGTATTACACTAATATTCACTGGTTGAATACCCTATACCAGCAAGATGAACAAATAGAAGATGATGTCTGTGAAGCACAACGAGCCGTCTATATTGAAGGAATAGGAACCACAAACAAGAAACCAGACTCAATGTATGGTTTAGCTTTTGGAAATGACGAAACGGGTGTTATTGCCAAAACCGATCGGGCGATAGAACTGATAAAAAAACAAATTTCAATATTCATTGAAAAGAATGACATGAAATCTATCGCCATCGCAAAAATCCAGTTTGATATATTCGGCTTTAGCCGTGGGGCAGCGGCTGCCCGGCATTTTGCAAATCGAGTTAATGATGAAGATCCTGCCCTGGTGGAAGCGATTAAGGTGGGCCTTTGTGGCTTTATGCAACATGGAAAACCTGCTGGAGAAATCCGGTTTATTGGCCCTTTTGATACCGTTGCAGCTGTCGCCGCGCTTTCAGATGGTCTTGATCCCCATGACAGTAATAACCATGACGTTAAACTGGAGTTGCCCGCGGGTATTGCAAAACACGTCTTTCAGATCACAGCAATGCATGAGTGCCGTTACAACTTCTGCCTCAATAGTATCAAAGAGTCCTGGCCAGAACTGAGCCTGCCTGGCGTGCATTCTGATATTGGGGGAGGATATAATCCGGAAGAGTCGGAGTATTACTTTCTGACCCGTCCTGAAATTGAAACTGTACCGGAAAATACTCCTGAACAGACGACCCGGGTCTACCGTAATGCTGCATCCCAGAGTGAATTACTTTTTGGATTTCCATCCCTCGCACCATTGTTGCAATCAGGAGTGATAAAAGTAGAGAGCAATTATGATAACAGAATGCCTCCGGACCGTTATAACAATTTCAACAAAAAGGTGGGCGCGGCTGTCACGTTTGAACGTACGGTATCCAATGACTGGTCGAAAGTTGTTCTGAGGGTTATGTATGAGATTGCCAAAGATGCAGGAGTATTATTCGAACCGATTCGTCAAACCAATGTTGAGTTGAAATTTAATGATGAATTAATGCCGCTATGCAAAAAAGCCATATCTCAGGGGAAGGCGATTTTTGCTGGCTCTCAATCCACACCATTTACACTTGATGAGATTAATGCCATTGGAAAATATATTCACTGTTCAGCAAACTGGAATGCTGTAGATTACGATTCAAAGAGAAAAGTGACCAGTGGTGCAGGCGTGTCTGCGGCATTAAGTTTTGTCAACCGGCCTGATGCGAACTGGCGACGTACGATTTATAATATGAAGGGAGAAGTCATATCATGAAAAAAATATCCGTTTTATTAGCAGCCTTGTTTGTATCCGGATGTGCATTTGCAGGTGGAAACACGGATAAACCCACCAAACTTTCCAGTTTGCTGGCGCCCTATGATGAATGGTATTTTGATTTTGTTTACCCAAAGGCGTTACCAGCAGTTGTAACTTATGCGGAGTTGCTGGATACAGATGGGATTTTTTACCGCTTCAGAACGCTGGATGGAACGAAACCCAGTCGCAGTAGTATAGGGAAGTGGGGAGATAAACTTGGTTTTGGGATTACAGCATTTAATAAAGCTAAAAACCCGCCTCAGTTTATCCATTTCTGCTGGGATTCAGTTATCGATAAAAAAGTTTACGAGACCAGAATAACCTTCAGCGGCGAAGTCTGGAAGATGATGCTGACGCCTTATTTTGCCCCATATGAAGAAGCTGAGAGCGCTTATCATAATGGTGCTAAAGGCGAACAGCGCTACCATCGCTTTATGGTTATCGGCCTGGCACCGGAAGGTAAAGTCAGGGCATGGTTACAGAACAGCCGTAAGCCGAATATAGAACTCAAGGATATCCTGGTTGAGACCGTATCTGGTGATAAGTTAGATATGTGCAAAAAAATCACATCCAGTGATTTTTCTTATGGTTACGATGACGATATAATACAATTTATTAAAGGTAAAAAATATCCTTACGGCCAATGGTAAATAATTGTATTGGCCCTGGTTCAGGGAGGGTATATTGAAAGTATATCTTTTGGTTATTATCATGTGTTTTATCTCTGCTAATGCCCTTGCGGATAATAATGCTGAAAAGTCATCTGAGTTACCCAGTTTGCTGGCGCCCTATGATGAATGGTATTTTGATTTCGTAACACCTAAGGCTTTGCCTGCTGTTGTAACCTATGCGGAGTTGCTGGATACAGATGGAATTCTGTACCGATTCCGGACTCTGGATGGGGTTAATACAAGTGATGCCAGTGTTGGTCAATGGGCTAAAAAAGGATTGGGTGGAGGTATTCCTTCATTTAATAAAGCTAAAAATCCGCCCCAGTTTATCCATTTCTGCTGGGATTCAGTTATCGATAAAAAAGTTTACGAGACCAGAATAACCTTCAGCGGCGAAGTCTGGAAGATGATGCTGACGCCTTATTTTGCCCCATATGAAGAAGCCGAGAGCGCTTATCATAATGGTGCTAAAGGCGAACAGCGCTACCATCGCTTTATGGTTATCGGCCTGGCACCGGAAGGTAAAGTCAGGGTATGGTTAAAGAACAGCCGTAAGCCGAATATAGAACTCAAGGATATCCTGGTTGAGACCGTATCTGGTGATAAGTTAGATATGTGCAAAAAAATCACATCCAGTGATTTTTCTTATGGTTACGATGACGATATAATACAATTTATTAAAGGTAAAAAATATCCTTACGGCCAATGGTAAATAATTTTATTGGCCCTGGTTCAGGGAGGGTATATTGAAAGTATATCTTTTGGTTATTATCATGTGTTTTATCTCTGCTAATGCCCTTGCGGATAATAATGCTGAAAAGTCATCTGAGTTACCCAGTTTGCTGGCGCCCTATGATGAATGGTATTTTGATTTTGTTTACCCAAAGGCGTTACCAGCAGTTGTAACTTATGCGGAGTTGCTGGATACAGATGGGATTTTTTACCGCTTACAGAACGCTGGATGGAACGAAACCCAGTCGCAGTAGTATAGGGAAGTGGGGAGATAAACTTGGTTTTGGGATTACAGCATTTAATAAAGCTAAAAACCCGCCTCAGTTTATCCATTTCTGCTGGGATTCAGTTATCGATAAAAAAGTTTACGAGACCAGAATAACCTTCAGCGGCGAAGTCTGGAAGATGATGCTGACGCCTTATTTTGCCCCATATGAAGAAGCTGAGAGCGCTTATCATAATGGTGCTAAAGGCGAACAGCGCTACCATCGCTTTATGGTTATCGGCCTGGCACCGGAAGGTAAAGTCAGGGCATGGTTACAGAACAGCCGTAAGCCGAATATAGAACTCAAGGATATCCTGGTTGAGACCGTATCTGGTGATAAGTTAGATATGTGTAAAAATATTACTGACTTTAGTCGCGGGTATAAATATACAAAAGGGACAAAGGATTTTGTTAAAGGTAAAAAATATCCTTACGGTCAATGGTGATGAGTTGTTTTCTTTATTGGGCGATTTTTTGTTCTGCGATGAAAGTATCTGATTTGGGGAAGGTGTTTTCTGTCTCTTATGTTTTTACTTAAATATAACGGTGTTTTATATGACTAAAGGCTTCGTTTTACTGGGTGATAAAACTACGCATGGTGGAAGCGTTATTTCAGCATCATCAACCATGATTGTGAACGGAAAAAAAGTGGCCCTGATCGGCGATATGGTTAGTTGCCCTAAAAAAGGACATGGTACCAACCCCATAGTGGAAGGCTCGCCTGAATGGTCATCTGACGGTAAGGCTGTTGTCGTTGACGGATGCAAATGCCAGTGCGGATGTCAGGTGATTTCCAGCGCACCGGAGTGTGCAATAGGATAATCCATGGGCTGGAAAAGAGCGAAGTCATTAACAACGGAGTTACCCCCGGTACCGTCCATGATGGGGTGGTTCCTAAGCGGTGTGCTGATGGTCATCGTCGGGGTTCTATTATTCATGATCCACGCAGCCGGTATGGTGAAAGAACTCTCGGGTCTCAATATCTGGCTGGTCTCCCTCACACCATCGGGGATCTGGCTGTTTCTTCTCTGTCTGAGAGGCTGGCTTTGGGGTAAAGAAGTTGAGCGACATGAGTTTCTGAAGAAAGAGTCCGATCATGCCCAGAAACAGTGGGAAACCTGGGCTGAAAGGTATCTTGCAATTGTTGGCAGTTGCATTTTTTTACCCGATAAAATCACTGTGGCATGTCTTCATCACGAATTACCGCAGCAGTACGGCCTTATCAGAAAAATAAACTATCTCCCTGGTCGTAACCATCTGGCCGATGAGTCCTTGCAGGTACTGCTTAAAGGTACAACGGGGGCTCTTTACCAGTTGCCCGCTGATCTTCCAGTGAGGGTGACGCTGATAACCGATTTGCCTGACGCTGGGTTGTCAGAGTCCTTTGCTACAGTTTGGGCATCCTTGTTTCCGCAGCGCGCTGTTCCTGGCGACATCACGATAACCTCTAATTTTTCCATGGGATGGGTCGAAGAACGCCTTAAACAACCGCTCCTGAATGTTGATCTGCTCCTGGTGATGCAGCTGTGCGGCGATGGCGCGTATTCTGACGGGCTGGCCGCGCTGCTGATGACCAGTGATGATGTAGCACAAAAATACCGCCTGCCGCACCCGGCCCGCCTGTTGCGCCCGATGCCACTGGAAATGGACAAATTTGACGAGGATTTCACGCTATTCCTTGAGACTCAGATTGCCGCTTGTCGTACCGCCAGCGTATTGGGTGACAGCCGCTGCTGGGAAAAGATTGCCGCGCCACTCATGACTATCGGGAGCGAACACGGCGCCGGGTGGGATCCTGCCGGACGTATGCTGCTGGAAAGATGGTGCGGTATCCCGGGGCCTGCGGCGCCGTGGTTGCTGACTGCTCTGGCAGCCGATCTGGTCAGTCTGGCTAATACCTCTCTTCTGACGTTGTTCTCCTCCAGAGAACAACGTTTTATCAGTACAGTCACATCAGGAAGTGAAGATGAACACATCGGGTAGTCTGTTTGGCCGGTTCGGGCGGATTGGAATCGTACTTGCCGGCGTGGTGGCGTTGTGGTGGTTGATAACTCATTATGGCGCACGTCTGGGCATAGGAACACGTAACGGACAAGTTCTGACATTAGTACTCCTGTGCCTGGGGCTGGCGTTTATCCGTTATCTTCCGGCCATCAAAAGATATGCACAGGAACTGACTCATCGCAGGAAAGCTCGTCGGGAAAATGGCTTACCTGGCGATGAATCCCGGCTTATACAAACCCCACCCCGCAACGTCACCGTCAGTGAAATCCGCAACGCCATGCGTCACCTCTACAACCGCCGCTGGGCCAGTAAAATCCGCATTCTGCTGGTTACCGGCGCTGCCGCCGATGTGGAGCGGCTCACTCCTGGCCTCACCAGCCAGTACTGGCAGGAAGATAAGGGCACGCTGCTGCTGTGGGGCGGCGATCTTAACGCACCGACGGATAGTGCATGGCTGAAAGCCCTGCGTAAGCTGCGCCGCCGCCCGGCGGATGGCATGGTGTGGGTGACCCCGGCCTTTGACCGGCTGTCGGCCCCCGGGTTGCAGGCGCCATCCGCCGCGCCTTCCGACAGCGCGATGGATACCCTGGCTCATGCCATCAGCGAGCGCATGACGGCACTGGGCTGGAATCTGCCGCTTTATGTCTGGTCGCTGCATCCGCGTGCCGGCCAGCCGGAAGGGCGTATCACCCAGGCGACGGGCTGCCTGCTGCCTGGCAGTTGTGGTGCCGGGGAGCTGGAACAGCAGCTTCAGACGCTCGCGGACCAACTGACCCACCGGGGAATTGCGCAGGTCTGCGATTCGGTGCGGCACAACTTTTTGCTGACCCTGGCCGATCAGCTTATCCGCGAGCCTGAAAGCCTGTCGCAGCCGCTGTCGGTGATGCTGAATCCGTATCGCCCCCTGCCGCTGGCGGGCGTGGTGTTCAGCCAGGTCTCGGCCGGGGCGGAGCGCAGCGTAAAGCATCACTGGGGCAGGGATAAACGCTGGGATGTGCTGCCGGAATCGGTGCGCTCACTGCCCGCCAGCCTGCGCCCCCGTAAACCCGGTATCCACTGGCCGCGGGTGGCGGTGTCGGCGCTGGCTCTACTGCTGGCGTTATGGGGTATCTGGATGCTGGTCTCTTTCGCCAGCAACCGCAGTCTGATTAACAGTGCTCAGCAGCAGGTGGCGCTCTCCTCTGAGCACCAGAAACCGTTGCCTGAGCGTCTGCACGCGCTGCTGGCGCTTCAGAAGACCCTGGGGCAGCTACAGTACCGCGCTGAGCATGGCGTTCCCTGGTATTACCGGGCCGGTCTCAACCAGAATAATCAACTGCTGAGCGCTTTGTGGCCGCGCTACGCCGACAGCGCACGGCCGCTGTTACGCGATGCCGCCGCCGCCCATCTTCAGCAGCAGCTTGACGAATTTGTGGCGCTCCCTCCGGACAGCCCGCTGCGTGAACAGATGGCGAAAGCCTCCTGGGAACGTCTGAAGCTGTATCTGATGCTGGCCCGTCCACCGCGTATGGATGCCGCCTGGTTCAGCACCACCCTGTTGCAGGACTGGCCCCGGCGCACGGGCATCGCGGATGGCGCGTGGCGAGGTATGGCGCCGTCGTTGCTAACGTTCTATGCCGCCAGCCTGAAAACGCATCCGCAATGGCGCTGGCCCGCGGATGAGAATCTGGTCAGCCAGTCCCGCGCCCTGCTGGTTCGCCTGGTGGGCATGCGCAACAGCGAATCTTCGCTGTACCAGAAGATGCTGTCACAGGTGGCGAATCTGTATATGGATATGCGGCTGGAGGATATGACCGGCGATACCGATGCGTCACGGCTGTTTACCACCCCCGATGTGGTGCCGGGCATGTTCACCCGTCAGGCCTGGGAGCAGGCGGTACAACCGGCCATTGAAAAAGTGGTGAAAGAGCGCCGTGAGGAGCTGGACTGGGTACTGACCGACAGTCAGCAAAAACCTCAACAGGAAGGCTCCCCGGAAGCCTTGCAGGCCCGTCTGACGGAACGCTATTTTGCCGACTTTGGCGGCGCATGGCTGGAGTTTCTGAACGGTCTGCGCTGGAACCGGGCCACCACGCTGTCCGACGCCATCGACCAGCTTACCCTGATGGCCGATGTGCGCCAGTCGCCGCTGGTGGCGCTGATGAACACCCTGAACGTTCAGGGCCGTACCGGGCAGACGCGGGAAGCGCTCTCCGATTCGCTGGTCAAATCGGCGAAGAATCTGCTGGGCGCTGACCAGAAAAATGCCATCGACCAGAGCGCCGGCGCTCATGGCCCGCTGGACGCCACCTTCGGGCCGGTGCTGGCGCTGATGGATAAAAACCGGGCCGGGGGCCAGGCGCAGAGCCTCCAGACTTACCTGACCCGCGTCACCCAGGTGCGTCTGCGCCTGCAACAGGTGACCAACGCCGCCGACCCCCAGGCCATGACTCAGGCGCTGGCCCAGACCGTGTTCCAGGGAAAAGCGGTGGATCTGACGGAAACCCGCGATTACGGCAGCCTGATTGCCGCCGGGCTGGGGCAGGAGTGGAGCGGGTTTGGCCGCACGGTCTTTGTTCATCCCATGGAGCAGGCCTGGCAGCAGGTGCTGACCCCGGCGGCAGACAGCCTGAATGCTCAGTGGCAGCAGGCGGTGGTCAGCGACTGGAACAGCGCCTTCGGTGGTCGCTATCCCTTCAACAGCGCCAGCAGCGATGTTTCCCTGCCGCTGCTGGCTAAGTATCTGAATGCTGATTCCGGGCGCATTGCGCAGTTTTTACAGACACGGCTCAAAGGCGTATTGCACAAGGAAGGCAGCCACTGGGTGCCGGACAGCATTAACGCCCAGGGGCTGACCTTTAATCCGGCCTTTCTGGCCGCCATGAACACCCTGAGCCATATTTCGGACGTGGTGTTCACCAACGGTGAAGCCGGACTGCATTTTGAGCTACGTCCGGGAACGGCTTCCGGTGTGATGCAAACCAGCCTGGTCGTTGACAGCCAGAAGCTGGTCTACGTTAACCAGATGCCGATGTGGAAGCGCTTCACCTGGCCTGCGGATACCGAGGCGCCGGGCGCGAGCTTAAGCTGGATAAGCACTCAGGCGGGAACCCGCCAGTATGCGGATATGCCCGGCGCCTGGGGATGGATACGCCTGCTGGATAAAGCCGCCGTCAGCGCTTACCCGGGGGTGGCCAGCAGCTACAGCCTGAGCTGGAAGGTGCCGGATGGACGTCATCTTAACTACACTCTGCGCACTGAAGCCGGCGAGGGGCCGCTGGCGCTCCTGAAACTGCGCAATTTCCGCCTGCCGGCAACAATTTTTAGCGTCGATGCCGCCGCGGTACAGAGTACGATGGCCGACGCAGATGTGGAGGAAAACGGGCTATGACATCACTGAATGCGCTGGTGAACGCTTGCCGGATGGAACAAAGCGCGCTGTTGCAGCAGGCCCGTGACCACGTGACGTTGTGGGAGTCCTGGCTGCTGCCTCTGCCCGGCGATTCAGCCGTCGGTGAAGATCCGAGCTATGACGACGACTTTCAGCAGATGCGCGAAGAGGTAAATAAACTCTCCGGGGCGGATACCGGGTTGATTTGCGCTCTGGCTGAAAAGCTGCTGACTGGCGTGACCAAAGATATCCGCGTGGCGACGTATTACTGCTGGGCAAAACTGCACCAGGAGGGGGAGCAGGGGCTGGCGCAGGGGCTGGCGCTACTGGCGGGTTTGCTTACGCGCTTCGGCTCGCAGTTGCACCCGCAGCGCGATCGCAGCCGTAAAGCGGCGCTGGAATGGCTGACCAGTGCCCGTATGCTCGACAGTCTCTCCCTGTATCCGGAGGTGGTGCGGGAACAGGCGCAGCATACCGTCGGGGCGTTATTGCTGATGAGCGACGCGCTATCCCTGTTGCCTGAAGAGACACGACCACAGCTGAATGCCCTGTACAGTGCGCTGGAGGCGCGTCTGGTCAGTGCAGGGGGCGTGGATGCGGTGGTTCCTCAGAATGTCAGCGGCGCCACGCCGGCTGCATCCTCCCTTCGTAGTCAGGCGCCGGAGCCTGGCCGTATCACCTCCGGCCAGGAGCTGCTCTCTCAGGGGCGTACGCTGACGGCCTGGTTACGGGAACAGCCCGGCGGCTGGTTAGCGGCCCATCATCTGATGAAAAGCCTGCGTCACGACACGCTCCAGGAGCTCCCGGCGATAGCGGGCGACGGGCGAACTCGCATTGAACCGCCTAAAGCCGATCAGCGGGCGTTACTGAAACGCCTTTATCTGCAGCAGAGCTGGAGCGAGATTCTGGAGCAGGCCGACAGTCTGTTCTCCCGCGGGGCTAATCATCTGTGGCTGGATTTGCAGTGGTATATCCACCAGGGGCTGATGAAGTCGGGGCAGCAGGCGCTGGCGGAAATTATCGCTGCCGACCTGAAAGGGCTGCTTACCCGCCTGCGGGGGCTGGAAACCCTGGCCTTTAATGATGGCACTCCCTTTGCCGATGAAGTGACCCTGAACTGGATAAATCAGGCGGTGATGGATACCGGCAGCGCCTGGGGGAATGAGGTGGCCGCCGCCCCGGTGAATGGCGCCGGTGACGATATTCTTCAGCTGGAGCCGGAAGCGGTGGCGCTTGCCGACAGTGAGGGGACTGAAGCGGCGCTGACCTGGCTACAGGGCCGCCCGGATATTACCACGGCACGTCAGAAGTGGCTGCTGCGCCTGGTGATGGCACGCCTTGCCGAACAGTATGGCAGGAATGAACTGGCGATACATCTGCTCGGTGAACTGGGTACGCAGGCCGATGAGGTTACCCTGGCGCACTGGGAGCCGGAGCTGTTGTTCGAAATTCGGGCACGTCATCTGAAACTACTGCGGACGAAAGCCGGGCGCAGCGAAGCCGACAAGGCCCGTCTGGGGCCGTTAATGGAACAACTACTGGCCGGTCTGATAGCCCTCGACCCGGCCCGGGCGGCGGTGTTGTGTGGATGATGAAAACGCCTTGCGCAATGAAACCTCCGCCCCTCAGAATAAACATGACTAAAGAAAGGTATGCGTATTATGTTTAAGTATCTTCTGGCTATCTGTTTTTTATTTGCGCCGCTGGCACATTCATTTGACGGGTTTTCGGTATTTTACCTGAAAGGCGGTTTCCATCGGATTGATGAAGTCACTGACTCAATGGGAAAAACGACTTATTCAGATGAAACCGGGCAGATACTCGGGACTTCGATAAAGGAAAAAGATGGCAGCACGACTTATCGCAACAAGTACGGACATCTGGCAGGCTCATCCACAGCAGAAGTCGGTAAACAAATAATATACAAGGACCAGTCCGGGAATATCATTGGTAGCGTTACGCTGACTGATGCAAGTGGCGGTGCCATTTACCGTGACAAAGATGGAAACGTTCTGGCTACGGCCTCCCATGATTAATCTGCCCTGCTTCTGGTCAGCTCCTTTAATTCATCTATCTGGAAACACATGGACGACTTAACCTTACGCTATTACGACGCCGAGATGCGCTATCTGCGTGAAGCGGCAAAAGAGTTTGCCCGGGCGCACCCTGACCGTGCCGCGATGTTGGATCTGGATAAAGCCGGTACCCCCGACCCTTATGTGGAACGCCTGTTCGAAGGTTTTGCCTTCTCAATGGGGCGACTGCGGGAAAAAATTGATGATGACCTGCCCGAGCTGACCGAAGGGCTGGTCAGCATGCTGTGGCCGCACTATCTGCGCACTATTCCGTCGCTGTCGGTGGTGGCGTTTACCCCGGAATTGCAGTCAATGAAAATGGCGGAGCAGGTGCCTGCCGGTATGGAGGTTTATTCCCGACCGGTGGGGCCCCGCAATACCGTGTGCAACTATCGTACCACCCGCGATATGGTGCTGAATCCGCTCAGTGTCTCGGGGGTCACCATGACCACCGAGCCGGACGGGCGCTCGCTGTTGCGCATTCGCTTCGCCTGTAGCGAGCAGGCCGACTGGTCGCAGGCGGATTTGAGCCGCCTGAGCCTGTATCTGGCGGAACAAGCGCCGGTCAGCAGCCAACTGCACCTGATGCTGACCCGGCGCCAGGCGGCGATGTATCTGCGCCTGCCTGGCCAGGTCGATCGTGTTCGTCTTGATGGTTATTTCTCGCCGGGCGGTTTCAGTGAAGAGGACGGACTGTGGCCAAAAGGTGAAACCGCGTTCAGCGGCTATCAACTACTGCTGGAATACTTCACCTTCCGCGAGAAATTTATGTTCGTCAACCTCAACGGGCTGGAGGGCATCACACCACCGGCCGGGGTGGCGTATTTCGATATCGAGGTGGTGTTCACTCACCCCTGGCCGTCGGATCTGCCGGTGACCGATGAGGCGCTTTGTCTGCACTGCGTACCGGTGATCAACCTGTTTACCCTTGAAGCCGATCCTCTCACCATCAACGGACTGGAAAGCGAATATCTGTTACGACCTAAACGGCTGCAGGACGGGTATACCGAAATCTATTCCGTTGACTCCGTGGTGGGCTCCGGGCGTACCGGTGATGCCGAGTATGTGCCGTTCAGTAGCTTTCGCCATAAAGGCGGGATGATGCGTCGCCAGGCGCCGCCGCGTTATTACCATACCCGGGTAAAGCGCGGTGTGACCGGTTTGCATGACACCTGGCTGATTCTGGGGGGGCACCAGTGGGAAGAGGATCGCGCGTTCTCCCGCGAGACCGTGTCATTACGTATCACCGGCACCAATGGCCAGCTGCCGCGCCGGGCGCTGCAAAGCACGCTGTTGGATCGCTGCGAACAGGTGGTGCAGACCCGTCTTGCGGTCAGGAATCTCTGTAAGCCGACGCTGCCGGTCTATCCTCCGGCGGAAGACCGTTTTCACTGGCGCGTCCTGAGCCATCTGGGTTCCGGCTTTCTGAATATGATGAGCAGCGCGGAAGTATTGCGCGGCACCCTGGCGCTCTATAACTGGCAGGAGGATGAGTTGAATAACCGGCGTCTGGACGCCATTCAGCGCGTTCAGCATCACCGTATTCAACGTTTCGAACAGGGCTTTCTGCTGCGCGGGCTGGATATTGAAGTCACGCTCGACAGCAACGGCTTTACCGGTGAGGGCGATATCCATCTGTTTGGCGAACTGCTGAACCGTTTTTTTGCCCTCTATACCGATATGAATCAGTTTAATCAGCTCACCCTGATTGTTCAGCCAGAAGGAAAATGTATTCGGTGGAAAGAGAATCACTGTCCGCGCCTGCCCGATTGATGCAGCAGCTGGGCGACCGGCTGCCGTATACCAACTTTTATCGCTTTTGCCAGCTACTGGAGCAGAGTCAGCCGGAACAACCGGTTATCGGTAGCACCTGGCAGGTGGGTCTGGAGCCGGTACGCTTTCGTCCGCATCCCGGTATGGGTTTTCCTGCCTCGGAAATTAAGGGGCTGGAGCAGCCTGAGCATCCGCATCTGCCGCCCACTGTCAGAATCACCTTTATGGGGCTGTATGGGGTGGAATCACCGCTGCCCACGCACTATATCGATGATATCGCCCAGCGCAGGGAAGGGGTTGAGGCGACCACGGATTTCCTGGATATCTTCAACCACCGCCTGATCGCCCAGTATTACCGGATCTGGCGCAAGTACTCGTATCCGGCCACCTTTGAGGCCGGGGGAAAAGACCGAACTTCACAGTACCTGCTGGGGCTGGCAGGGCTGGGAATTGACGGCTGTGCAGAGAATATTGCCACCCCGGCGTCGCGGTTTCTGGCGCTGCTGCCGGTCATGCTGCTGCCGGGGCGCACGGCGGAAGGCATGAGCTCCCTGGTCAGTCTGCTGGCGCCGGATACCCGGGCACAGGTCTGGCATCACGACCGGCGCAGGGTGGCGCTGAAAAAAACGCTTGCCATGCGCGTACGTCAGCCGGTCAGTCTGAAAGGGCGCCCGGTGATGGGCGCTTACGCGACCGACGTTAACAGCCAGGTGCTGATGCGCCTGACCACCACTAACCCCGACGAGGTACGGGGCTGGCTGCCGGGTGGCGATTTGCACACCGATCTGATGGCGCTGCTGCATGTTTACCTGGGGGCCCGGCTGGATGTCCGGCTGCAATTGTGTGTGAAACGCAGCCTGTTGCCGGATGCGGCGCTGAAAGCCCGGTCGGGACAGGGGGGAGTACAGCTGGGGCGTACCTCCGTGCTGCGTCCGCTGAGTCGGGAAGCAGAACAACAAGAACACACCATAACCATCAACCTGGGGCGCTATGAGCGGGTTCAGGAGAATGTTCGCCGAAGGGAGGCCGATGAAGATGGCGATTATCACTGGTAAAACGGGCAACCTGTTACTGGCGCTGGCCGCGGTAAGCGCGCTGAGTGGCTGTGGGTTGACGCAGAAGGTCACCGATGGCACGGTCGCTGTGACAAAATCGATTTTTTATAAGCAGGTGAAAACCCTGCATCTGGACATTCGCACCCGCGAGGCGGTCAACAGCAATGCCCGGGGTGAAGCGCTCTCCACGGTGATTCGTATCTACCAGTTGAAAGACCGGAAAACCTTTGACGCCACGGATTACCCGTCGCTGTTCGCCAGCGACAGTCAGGCAATAAAAGCGGACCTGGTGGCGCAGAAGGATGTTCGCCTGACGCCCGGCGGCGCGGTGATGGTAGATATGCCGATGGAAGAGAGCGCGCAGTACGTCGCGGTGGCGGCGATGTTTATGGCGCCGGACCAGCAGAATGACACCTGGCGGCTGGTGCTGTCCCGCGACTCCCTCGATCCGGATAAAGCGCGTGTTATCGAGGCCGGTGATAACCGCCTGACCCTGAAACCGGTGAAGGATGACTGATATGTCGCAGCCCTCACTCTACGAAACCCTCTATGGCAACTTCTCCGGCGGTCTGGATCTGCACCAGGTCAGCGAAGAAAACCAGGTGATTTTGTCGGTACTGGACAATATGCAGCGAATTCTTAACTGCCGTGCCGGCACCCTGGCGCATCTGCCGGACTACGGCCTGCCGGATATGACCAAAATCCTGCAGGGGATGCCCGGTACGGCGCATCAGCTGATGACCACGTTTTCTGACGTGTTACTGAAATATGAACCGCGCCTGAAGCGCATCGAGGTGGTGATGCTGGAACAAAAGGTGCCCGGCGAGCTGCGTTACGCCATCGATGCCGAACTGAAAGGCGTGGGGCTGGTGCGCTACGGCACCGAATTTATGCCGGAAGGGCGGGTGCTTATCCGCCATCTGAAGCAGCAGTATCTTGATAATCGTATGGTGTGAACTGCCGTTTTGCCCTTATTTTCCTGCCTGATGGATAATATCCCGTGAAGAATCGTAATCCTCTGACAACCGGTGGCGATCCGCGCCAGCTTCCCGACTATGCTGCGCTGCGCGATGAACTGGCGAAGCTGAACCATCCGGCCCGGCCGGATGTGGACTGGCAGCATGTGGAGCAGCTGAGCCTGTCGCTGTTTCGCCACAATGGCGTTGAATTACAGACCGCGTGCTGGTACACCCTGGCCCGCACCCACCTTGCCGGTATGGCCGGGCTGAATGAGGGGCTGGCGATACTGGATATGCTGTTTACCCGCCAGTGGGACAAGATGTGGCCGCAGCCGGTTCATGCCAGAATGGAAACGCTTGCCGGATTCAGCCAGCGCCTGCAGCAACTGATGCGCACGCTGACGCTGCATTATGCTGACCTGCCCCTGATTTATCAGGCTGAAAAGCATCTCAGCGCCCTGTGTGAGGTGCTGCAGCGTCAGGAACTGAGGCATATCAGCCAGCTACGGGGATTGTGCACCTTTATGCAGAATGCCGCGGCCCGGCTGGAGGATAGCGGCGGGGGCCACACGGAAGAAGGGGAGGTTACCCTGCCGGCGGCCATGGCAACCAAACCCACGCCGGAGCCAGCCGCCCCCTTTGAACCCCTAGTCTATACCGTTCATGAAGCCTCTTCCGTTCCGCAAGCGGCGGCGGCCGCGCCTTCTCACGGGCGCCCCTGGCGGGCTTTTACTGCCGGAATGCTGACGATGCTGGTGGCAGGGGGCGCCGGGATATGGGGCTGGCAGGTTACCCATCCGGCACCGGACACGCCGTTACCCCTGGTCGCCAGCGAAGCCTCGCTGAAGACGTTGGGCCAGCTCCCGCCGCTGTGGCGCCAGGATTATGGCTTCGTGCTGGCGGCCCGGGCAGCGCCCGGAGAGGCGGAAAAACTGAACGCCCGGTGGCAGCAGTATATCGATGGAAACGCCCTTCCGGCTGAGACGCTCACCGGCTGGTATCAGGGAATGGAAGGGTTACAGGCGCTCACCCGCCGCCTGAATACGCTGGATGAGCGCCGGGGAAAATACCTGACCGGCTCTGAGCTGAAATCCATGGTGTTTACCATCACGCAGAATTTTGCGCGCGCGATACCGGTTGAAGAGCAACTGCGCCAGTTGAGTCTGACGAAAGCCGGAACGCCGCTGCCGGAAGCCTTACTGCTACAGACGGATATCCATATTAATCAGTTACTGAATCGCTATGTGCTGATAAAACAGCAGGCAACCGCGCCGTGATACAGGGAGCGCTACGCGGATAATTTACTGCTAGTACTGATCAGGCTATTCCATGGACAGTCCAGGAGCTTCAGTATGTGGAAAAACACTACAAACACCAGCCTGTGGACGCCATTGCGGCGGAGCCGGGAAGAAGCGTGGGGAGTGTAAGAAGGATGGCGGGTATGCCGGGTTGCAGCGGCAATAGCTGGAGCGATGATGAGAAGCGATTTCTGAAAAAAACTACGGCCATCAGCCGACCCGGGATATTGCGACCGTTCTGGGAAGAAGCGAGAGCGCAATCCGAATGATGGTGACCAGGCTGAACCTGGCCCGGGGGCCGAGCCGTCCATGGACAGAAGCGGAAATGGCGGTGCTGAGAGAGCGCTTCCGGAAGGAGATATACCGCCGCTAAGGCACCTGCCCGGGTTGATGCCGGTGGATTTGATATAGCCTGACCGAATGGTCGTGGTTTTTTAGATTTCTTCGGATGGTATTGTATCGGTATAAGGCGGACTGCGCTGTCGCCATATTTAAACCCCATGATGCAGAGCATTATGGGGTTTTTCTTTATGTACGGAATGGGATATGTCAACCGTCCGTCGCTGTGTCAGCGCCAGCCACCAGCTTTTCAGGTTACATTTATCGGCTGAGCTCGTTTCATGGCGTGATGGGCCGACCGGGGCAGGGGAATATCCTGCCCGGTATCTAAATGATAATGCCTGAACGATGATCCCTTCCCTTTTGGATAGCGACCGGCTTTCCCTGGGTAGGGCGTGTTGGGGGAGTTGCCGGTTCCAGGAAGGATCTCTCTACCAGTACCCGGACTGGCACGTTTGATGCTGCATGTATCCTTTCTGCGTAAACGGAGACGATCATGACTTTCGATCCCAACTGGCAGCGGCTCTACCAGCAAATGTGCGACTGGCGCGCCGCCATTCATCGCTATCCGGAACTGTCGCACCAGGAGACGGCGACCACTGAATATATTATCCGGCAGCTTTCGGCCTGCCCGGCGTTGCAGATTACGCGCCCGGCGCCAACCGGCGTCGTTGCTCGGCTGAAGGGCGGGCATCCGGGAAGAACGCTCGCTTTTCGCGCCGATATTGACGCGCTGCCGATAACAGAAAAAACCGGTCTGCCTTTTCAGTCCATAAGACCCGGTCTGATGCATGCCTGTGGACACGATATGCATACCGCTATGCTGATGGGGGCCGCGAGCGCTCTGGCTGATTGTCAGCAACAGCTGAAAGGGGAGATTGTTTTTATTTTTCAGCGCGGCGAAGAGATGTCGCCGGGCGGCGCAAAAGAGCTGGTTGAGTCCGGCGCCTTAAAGGGCGTGGAGATGTTTTTCGCGCTGCACGTTTTGCCTGCCCTGGCCTGCGGCACTATCGCCCTGAAGCGCGGCATCGCGACGGCGAACCGGGATACCTTTCATATCCGGCTGCGGGGTAAAGGGGGGCACAGCTCCATGCCGCATCTGGTTATTGACCCCTGTGTGGCCGCGGCTGAAACGCTACTGGCGTTGCAGACGATAGTGGCGCGGGAAGTGAATCCCAGCGATAGCGCCGTGCTCTCTGTATGCAGTCTGGTGTGCGGCGATGGCACCACCGCGGCGATTCCAGACGACGCCCGCCTCTGCGGCACCAACCGTACCTTTAGCGCGCCGGTTCGTCGGCAGCTTAAGCAGGCGATGACGCGCATTGTGCAGGGCGTCGCACAGGCTCATCGCTGCGAGGCCGAGGTGATTTTCGACGACTGGGACTACTCGGCCATAGTAAATGATGAAGGATTATGTGATATCGCCGCTGATGTGATACGGCATCTGGTGGGTGAGTCTGGTCTCAGGCTGGAGCCCGAGCCCATGTGCGTCGGCGAGGATTTTTCAGAATATCAGGCGCTGGCGCCGGTCTGTTTTGCCTGGCTGGGCGTTGGAAACGGTCAGAGGGAGCAGCCCGCGCTGCATAACGCCCACTTCAATCCCCGGCAGGAAGCGATGCTGCTGGGGGTTAAATATTATGTGGAGCTGGCGCATCGGCTGCTGATGTCGTGATGACAGGGGGCCGCCGTCGGCGACCCCCGATCCCGAACGGCTAGCGGCGGGCATCCGGATGGAAAGCGCTTGCCGGTCTGGCGGCAATGCTTTCGTAGGTGGCCCATTTTTGATGGGCCACGTGTTGCGCAATCTCCATCAACCGCTGCGCCTCTTCGGGATTCTGGCGCATCAGCGCCAGGAATCGCGTTTCATGCCTGCGGTATTCATACAGCGGTAGGGTGGGGCGCAGGCAGTCGAGGGTGAACGGATTATGGCCTGATTCGCGCAGTATCGGGTTATAGCGAATAAGCGGCCAGTGTCCGGAATCTACCGCGCGCTTCTGTTGCAGCAGCCCCAGCTGCATGTCGATACCGTGCGCGATGCAATGGCTGTAGGCGATAATCAGCGAAGGGCCGGGGTAGGCTTCGGCTTCGCGCATGGCCTGTAGCGTCTGCTGCGGATTCGCGCCGAAAGCCACTCTGGCGACATAAACGTTGCCGTAAGAGATGGCCTGGAGCGCGATATCTTTTTTCGCCATGGTTTTCCCCCCCACGGCAAACCTGGCGGTTGCACCCAGCGGCGTGGATTTGGACATCTGCCCGCCGGTGTTGGAATAGACCTCGGTATCCATCACCAGCACGTTGACGTCGCGACCGGAAGCCAGTACGTGATCCAGCCCCGAGGAGCCAATATCGTAGGCCCAGCCGTCTCCGCCGACTATCCAGACGGAGCGACGAATCAGGTGATCCAACAGGCTGGACAGATTCAGCGCCTGCCCGGAAGTGTCGTTGGCCAGCCGCTCGCGCACTTTTGCCAGCCGCTGGCGCTGGCGCTGGATATCCGATTCAGTCTGCTGGGGCGCGTTGACTATCTCGTCGACCAGCGTTTGTCCCAGGCGCTGCGCGAACGCCTGTAGCGCCAGCGCCGCCTGGTGGCGGTGGTGATCGGCCGTCAGACGGAATCCCAGGCCGAATTCGGCATTATCCTCAAACAGCGAGTTGGACCAGGCGGGGCCTTTCCCTTCACGATTTTTCGACCACGGCGTGGTAGGCAGATTACCGCCATATATGGAGGAGCATCCTGTCGCGTTAGCCACCATCATGCGGTCGCCGAACAGCTGAGTCAGCGTTTTCAGATACGGCGTTTCGCCACAGCCTGAACAGGCGCCGGAGAACTCAAACAGCGGCTCCAGATACTGCACGCCGCGCACGCTGGAAAAGTCGATGGTGGAGCGTTCGGGCCAGGGCAGGCGGCGAAACCACGCCAGCGAATCTTTTTCTCGCGCCAGTATGGGCAGTTTATCCACCAGGTTGATAGCCCGAATCTCATTTCCCGCCTCATCCCGGGCGCGTACCGGACAGGCTTCGACGCAAAGATTACAGCCGGTACAATCCTGAGGGTACACCTGCAGGGTATAGCGCGTATCGGGGAAGCCGCGGGCGCTAATCGGCGCGCTTTTGAAGCCCCGGGGCGCGTTATCGAGCCTGTCCTGGTGATAAAATTTCGCCCGGATGGCGGCATGGGGGCAGACAAACGAACAGTTTCCGCACTGAATACAGAGATCCTCGCGCCATTCCGGGATCTCCAGGGCGATGTCGCGTTTTTCCCAGCGCGCCGTCGCGGTAGGCCAGGTGCCGTCGGCGGGCAGCATCGACACAGGAATGCGATCGCCGCGATCCTGCAGCATCTCGGCAGTGACTTCACGCACAAAACGTGGCGCCTCCGGCGCGATGGTCCATCCCGCTTCCGTCGCGCCGGTTATCTGCTGCGGCACCGTTACCTGATGCAGGTTAGCCAGGGTCGCGTCGACGGCGGCAAAGTTTTTATCGACCACCGCGCGCCCTTTCCTGAGATAGGTTTTCTCGATGCTCTTTTTAATCAGCCTGATGGCTTGCTGTTTGGGCATCACCTCAGACAGCGCGAAAAAGCAGGTCTGCATGATGGTGTTAATGCGCGAACCCATGCCGGTATCGCGGGCCACCTCAGCGGCGTTAATCACATAAAAAGAGAGTTTCTTCTGTTGAATCTGGCGCTGGACGCTGGCTGGCAGATGGGCCCAGACCTCATCGGCGGAATAAGGGCTGTTTAGCAGAAAGGTCGCCTGTGGGGCGGCCCAGGCCAACAGTTCCAGATTTTCCACAAAGTTGAACTGATGGCAGCCGATAAAGTTTGCCGAACCTATCAGGTAAGGCGCGTCGATAGGCTCGGGGCCAAACCGCAGGTGGGATGTGGTACGCGAACCCGACTTTTTCGAATCGTAAACAAAGTAGCCCTGGGCGTAATATTCGGGAAGCTCACCGATAATCTTAATGCTGTTTTTATTGGCGCCGACGGTGCCGTCGGCCCCCAGCCCGAAGAACAGCGCGCGAACCTGGTTATCCGGTTCAATATGCCAGCTTTCGTCCAATGCCAGGCTGAGGTGCGTAACGTCGTCGTGAATCCCAATCGTAAAGAAGCGCCGGGCATCCGGTTGCTGCTGGCTTTCCAGCACGGCTTTCACCATGGCCGGGGTAAACTCTTTTGATGACAGGCCGTAGCGGCCGCCGCTCAATACCGGCAGTCGGGAAATTTTCCCTTGCTGTAACGCTGCGACCAGCGCGGCCAGCGTATCGAGGTAGAGCGGCTCGCCATTGGCGCCCGCCTCTTTGGTGCGATCCATCACCGTCACGAATTTCGCGGTGGCGGGGAGGGCATCGACCAGGGCTTGCGACGGGAACGGGCGGTACAGATGCACGGTGATGACGCCGTATTTGCCGCCCCGGGCATTCAGAATGTCAATCGTCTGACGTACCGTAGAAGCGCCGGAGCCCATAATCACCATGACCTGTTCGGCATCGGGCACGCCATGGTAATCGACCAGGTGGTAGCGTCGGCCGGTTATCCTGGCGAAACGAGCCATGGTTTGTTCGACGATCTGCGGCACGCGGTCGTAGTAAGCGTTCACGCTTTCACGCCCCTGAAAGTAGGTATCCGGGTTCTGCGCCGTACCGCGCATCACCGGATGGTCGGGGTTAAGCGCCCGGAAACGGTGTTCGCGCACCAGGCGATCGTCAATCATGGCGCGGATCTGCTCATCGCTAAGGCGTGATATTTTGTTGACTTCGTGAGAGGTGCGAAAGCCGTCTAAAAAGTGAATGAAAGGAATTCGCGCCTCCAGCGTCGCCGCATGGGCGATCATCGCCATATCCTGCGCCTGCTGGACGGACGCGGCAGAAAGCATGGCGAACCCGGTGGTTCTGGCGGCCATAACGTCCTGATGATCGCCGAAGATGGATAATCCCTGAGCCGCCAGCGACCGCGCCGCAACGTGGAATACCGCGCTGGTGAGTTCGCCGGCGATCTTATACATGTTGGGCAACATCAACATCAGCCCCTGGGAAGCGGTAAAGGTGGTGCTAAGGGCGCCGGCCTGTAACGCGCCGTGTACCGTGCCCGCAGCGCCGCCTTCATGCTGCATCTCCATAATGGTCGGTACGTCGCCCCAGATGTTCGTCACCTGTCGGTTCGCCCATTCATCGGCCAGCTCCGCCATGTTGGAAGAGGGCGTGATGGGGTAGATAGCGCAGATTTCGCTGACTTTATAGGCGATCCAGGCGGCAGCCTCGCTGCCGTCTGCCATCACTATCGTATTATGCTGTTCACTCATGACCGGGCCTCCTCTGCGACCATTTCAATAGCGTGACACGGGCACTGCTGGAAGCAGGCGGCGCAGCCGGAACAAAGGGCATAGTCGAAGCGGTATCGTAACCCTTTGCCCAGCTTAATCACGGCGCCTTCCGGACAGGCGCCGTAGCATCCATCGCATTCAAAGCAGTTGCCGCAGGAGTAGCAGCGGGTGGCTTCGTAACGCGCCTGAGCCTCGGTCAGCCCACCGATGATTTCATCGAACCCTTCACGTTGCTGCGGGGTAATTTCGGGCTGGTGGGTGGCATCGGCATCGGTGTTGTACCACAGGTGCAGGCCGGGATATTCCATGACGGGAACCGGTTCAGGTTTGCTGTAAGGCTGGCCGCGTAGCCAGCCGTCGATATGGCGGGCCGCTTTTTTGCCGTGGCCGGTGGCAATGGTGACGGTACGTTCAGAGGGCACCATATCGCCGCCGGCGAAAATACCGGGGACGCTGGTCATCATATGCGGATCGACATCGACCACCCCGTCATCAAGCAGTGCGATGCCGGGAATGCGCTTCAGCACCGAGAGATCGACCTCCTGACCCAGCGCCAGAATCAGGCTGTCGGCGTTGAGCGTTTCAAAACGACCGGTGGGTTGAGGACGCCCGTTGGCATCAACCTCCATCTCTTCAACGGTCATGGTTTCGTTGTCAAACTGGCGAATGGTGCGCAGCCAGTTAATTTTAATGCCTTCTTCTATCGCCTCATCGGCTTCAAAGGCGTGGGCTGGCATATGTTCCCGATCGCGGCGGTAGATGATCATCACCTCTTCGGCGCCCAGGCGGCGCGCGGTACGCGAGGCGTCCATCGCCGTGTTCCCGCCGCCGTATATAGCGACACGTCGCCCCAGTTTCGGCGCTTCGCCGCGCTCAACGGCATCCAGGTAGCTTACGGCGTCCAGAATTTTTCCCGCTTCCCTGGCGGGGATATCCACTTTTTTCGCCAGATGGGCGCCAATAGCCATAAAGACGGCGTCAAATCCGCCGCGCTGTTTCTCCGCCATCACGTCTTCCACTTTGTGATTCAGCTTCAGCGTGACGCCGGTATCCAGAATCTGCTGGATTTCGCGATCCAGAATGTCTCTGGGCATACGGTAGGCCGGGATGCCGAAGCGCATCATACCGCCAGCCATTGGGCCGGCTTCGTGAATTTCGACCTGATGGCCCAGGCGCCGCAGATGCCAGGCGCAGGAAAGCCCCGACGGCCCGGCACCGACAATCAGCACTTTTTTACCGCTGGGCGTTGCGTTCCATGTCGGCTTCCAGCCGTTTTTCAGCGCCTGATCGCCAAGAAAGCGTTCGACGGCGTGAATACTGACGGATTGATCCACCTGGGCGCGGTTACAGCTGTTTTCGCACGGGTGGTAACAGACCCGGCCATGGACGGCAGGCATGGGATTATTTTCAATCAGGCTTTGCCAGGCTTCTTCATTGCGTCCTTCCTGCGCCAGCGCGAGCCAGGCCTGGATATTTTCGCCTGCCGGACAGGCGTGGTTACAGGGGGCAGCGAATCCTGATAGACAGGTTTATGGCGACGAACCGGACCGGTGCCGGAAAGGCCGGACAGGTCGGGGGGGAGGGTCATATCTTTTTTGCTCTTATTCATAACATTGCTTATTTCTTATAGGGCTTTAACAATGATTAACCCGGGCGTTGCGCTGGATATCGGTGGGTTTATGTTCCGGTATCCGGCGCCGCTTGCCGTGTTTGCCGGCGGCGGCTTACGGCCTGGGATAATCCCGAAGAAACAGCTGAAAAGCGGGTATGGCTATGGTTTTTTTTCCGTGAATGGCGCCCCGGGAACGCCCCGGAGCCTGTCGTATTTCACAACCAGCAGAAAGCTGAACAGACTCACCAGTGAGCCGATAATCACGGCGTAAACGCCAAAGGGCTGCCCGGCTATCTGCCAGGCCAGACCGGCCAGGGTTCCCGCGATAATCGAAACCAGACCGGCGTGGGGGGTGACATAATCGGCCAGCAGGCCAAAAAGATAGGCGGCAAATGGCCCGGTGGCGCGAATCGTAAAAGCGAAAACCAGCAGCTCAATAATTTGTCGGCTAAAAAACGCGATAATAATGCCGATAATTCCAACCGCGATGACGACCCGTTTGCTGTTTTTTAGCTCTTCGCCGGGTAGCGGGGAGGCGCCGCGATAAATAAAACCGTAATAGATATCCTTCACCATAATGCTGGACGCGCCCAGCAAATCGCCGGAGCCGCTCGACATAGTGGCGAACAGCACCGCAGAGAGTACGACACCGGCGAAAAGCGGCGGGAGTTTTCCGACCGCGACGGTGGCCAGCGCATCGTTGGCGGCGATGTCGGGGTAGCTGGCGAAGGCGATGAGCCCGAACAGGGCGGGAACGAAGGCATACAGCGTTATGACGATGCCACACAATAGCGCGCCGTGAATGGCGACCTTTTCATTTCTGGCTGAATAGAAGCGTTGAACGGCCTCCTGACCGGTGCAGAAGGTCATAAAGTACATGACAATCAGGCCAATGATGGCCCCCCAGCCCAGGTGCGTAGTAGAAAGCTTTTCAGGGGGAAGCGTCGCGAAAACGCTATTCCAGCCCTGCGGATCGCGCAGCAGGATATAGATAATCGCGAATGAAAATCCGAATACGATGATAAAGAACTGAATGAAGTCGGTGAGCGACAGGCTCCACATTCCCCCCACCCAGGTATAAAAAACCAGCAGGCAACCGGCAATCAGAAGCGCCATGGTAAAGGGCATATTGAGCATGACGCTTACGACGGTGGCGCAAGCCGTAATTTGCGCTGCGGCCAGGGAAATAAGCGAAATTACCGACAGAATGCTGGTGATAAGGTAGCTGCTTTTGCCGTAGCGGCGGCCGATAATTTCCGGCACCGTCGTGGCCATCGCGCGGCGCATGTAGGGCGCGATAAATGCGACAAGAAAGATGCCGATACCAGTCGCAATCACATACCATGCCGCCGAAAGCCCCCAGGCGCCGTAGGCTTTGGCGGTAACGCCAATGGTGCTGCCGCCGCCGATTTCCGTCGCGGCCAGCGTGCCGGCCAGCATGATGGTGCCAAGGCGTCGACCGGCAAGATGGTAATCGTCGTTATTTTTGATTCTTGATCTCGCATACAGCGACACGCCTGTCATGATGATGATATAGATAACGATCGTGGTTGCGATGATGATATGGCCACTCATCGGATTTTCCTCGTTGCCAGGAGACACCGAATAAGAGCAAGCATTGGGCCAACTTAAGGCGCTGCGAGTGCTTTTTGACGGGGGCATAAAGATTTTTATCCACTTCGCGCCCGGGAATGCGCCTGCGGGTCGCCAGGAATAAAAAAAAGATTTTGTGAAATTTAGTCAGGAAAATAAATGAATTCCTAATAATTAACAGTGTGATAGACCACTTTACGGCATGGGAGGGGCTAAGATTTCGTTCCCACATCCGCATCAGGCCCCCGGGCTAAACAGGAAAAAGCGAGCCGGGCTTCTCATAATGATACGAATTTACTGAAATGATAATATTCTTCTCGCTAAGTGCAGGAAGTCGCCGGTTATCCGCGCGTCTGTTTCGGGTCCCGTTTCTGATACGCCTGAAATAAAAAGGATAACCTGCCGAAGATCAGCGTTTCGGTTCAGATGTCCCGGTGAATAGCCGGCCTAAGCCACGGGCTGCGTCAATGAAATATAGGGCTGAAACGAGGTTATCTGCGTCTTTTTATTATGCCGCTCCATTAACGATCAAATAGTTTTGTGGCTATTGCGAATAATAAAATGATATGAAACGAGTCAGCTTTAAAATCTATGTAAGTGATTCTGGAATATGTTTTTTTAACCGTGCTTGACGTTATTTTTTCGCATGCGATCACTGCGGTAAATTTTCTTTTATTGTATCTATATAACAACAGGTTAACTGTTGTTCGCGTATCAACGCGGTTTTGGCGAATAGTGTTTTTTTATTTGAAATATATCAAATGTGATTATCCTCACACTTTTATTTATTATCAGCAACGACAATCCATACCTCTATTTATTGTGTGGTTACTTTTCTTTGCCTGATATGAATGCTTACGAGGGGGGGGTAATGTCCGACCTTAAGAAAACTGCATTATATATTCAACATGAAAAAAATCGGGCGCTAATGGTCGATTTTCATGGCTGGTTAATGCCTTTGCACTATGGCTCGCAAATTAATGAGCATCATGCAGTGCGGAATGACGCAGGTATGTTCGATGTCTCCCACATGACAATCATCGATTTACATGGTGATAAGACATTTATATTTTTACGCGAATTATTAGCGAATGACGTTGCTAAGTTGACGATACCGGGAAAGGCACTATATTCGGCAATGTTAACGCCGGAAGGCGGAGTTATTGACGATCTGATTGTCTATTTCTTTACGCATAAATTTTGCCGCATGGTCGTGAACTCGGCGACCCGGGAGAAAGATCTTGACTGGATAAAAACGCATGCCGGGCGCTATTGCGTTGCGATCGATGTTCGTGACGACCTCTCTTTGATTGCGATTCAGGGGCCGAATGCCCGGGATAAAGTTTCGCAATTGCTTACGCCCGCTCAGCGCGAGGATGTGGCAGGTATGAAACCATTTTTTGGTATTCAAACCGGCCAGCTATTTATTGCCACTACCGGCTATACCGGAGAAAAAGGCTATGAAATAGCCCTGCCTTCGGAACTGGCTGAAGACTTTTGGCAAAAGCTGGAACAGGTCGGCGTCCAGTGCTGTGGCCTGGGGGCGCGAGATACGCTTCGCCTGGAAGCCGGCATGAATCTCTATGGTCAGGAGATGGATGAAACCACCTCGCCGCTGATTGCAAATATGGAATGGACGATCGGCTGGGAACCTCAGGACCGCGATTTTATCGGCCGAAAGGCACTGGAAAAACAGCGAAACGCCGTCAGCGAGCAGCTTATTGGTCTGGTGATGCAGGGGAAAGGCGTTTTACGGCGGCACCTTCCGGTGATATGTACCGATAGACAAGGCAATACATGTCATGGCGTGATAACCAGCGGTTCATTTTCCCCCACGTTACAAC
This sequence comes from Rosenbergiella sp. YN46, assembly GCF_036620675.1. NCBI lineage: Bacteria > Pseudomonadati > Pseudomonadota > Gammaproteobacteria > Enterobacterales > Erwiniaceae > Rosenbergiella > Rosenbergiella sp. YN46. Next base: position 43,695 of record NZ_JAZHEE010000001.1, on the reverse strand, counting down.
GCAGTATCGCTCTTGCGCGGGTACCGATGAACGTGGTCGAGCATGCGACGGTCGTTTTACGGGGCGCGCCGCAGGCGGTTCGCATCGTAAAACCCGTCTTCGTTCGCAATGGCACCAGCGTTATTGATTAGTTTTTTCAGGGCGCTTCGCAAATTCAGAATGGACAACAGACAGAGCCTATAACAGGGGAACCAGAATAATGAGTAATATTCCGACAGAGCTTAAATATACGACTACTCACGAGTGGCTAAAAGATGAGGGTAATGGTTTATATCGGGTAGGTATTACTGAGCATGCGCAGTCGCTATTAGGGGATATGGTTTTTATTGATTTGCCCGAATGCCAAAGACGCTATGGTGAAAATGAAGAGTGTGCCACTGCGGAGTCAGTGAAGGCCGCTTCAGACATTTATTCACCGCTCAGTGGAGAAGTGGTTGAAGTTAACACCAGACTTGAAGACGCGCCTGAGCTAATTAATCACTCTCCCTATGATGAAGGGTGGATATTTGTTATTAAGGCCAGTGAGTCACTTCAATTTGATGACTTCCTCAGCCCTCAGGAGTATCAAACGCTTATCGCTGATTAATTCATTATCTCAATCGCCAGGGCAGGGTGCCAGCTCGCGACCAGTAAGGATAATATCTTATGACAACTTCATTAAGCCGGTTGGAAAATCGTGATGAATTTATTCATCGCCATATTGGGCCATCGGAGCAGCAAATATCAGAAATGTTGGCGGTTTTAGGGTTAACAACACTAGAGCAGTTGATCGCTAAAATCGTGCCCGCTGATTTATTATTAGAAAATGATATCCAGGTTGGTGAGGCGACTCAGCAACATCTTGCTCTGGCTGAATTAAAGAAAATCGCAGAGGGAAATCAATACTACAAATCATTTATTGGTATGGGCTATTACGATACGCTGATGCCTGACGTCATTCGAAGAAATTTATTGGAAAATCCTGGATGGTATACCGCGTATACGCCTTATCAACCAGAAGTCTCCCAGGGGCGTCTGGAAGCGTTATTGAATTTTCAGCAGGTGACGATGGATCTTACTGGATTGCCTGTTGCGTCCGCCTCTTTGCTGGATGAAGCCACCGCGGCTGCGGAAGCGATGGCAATGGCCTGGCGCGTGTCGCCGAATAAAAATGCCCGGCGCTTTTTCATCTCTCGCGATATCCACCCGCAGGTTCTGGATGTCATTAAAACACGGGCTGAAACGCTGGGATGCGATATCGTCGTGGGAGATATCGACCCGGATGCGGTCGATATGACGTTTTTTGGCGCGTTATTGCCCGTTACCGGCAGTAGCGGCGAGCTGTACGCGCTCGATGCCGTAATTGACGCCTTCAAAAAGCACCGCATTGTTACCTGCGTTTGCGCCGATCCCATGGCGCTGGTGTTATTAAAATCTCCCGGGGAAATGGGGGCCGATATCGTTTTCGGCTCTGCGCAGCGGTTTGGGGTTCCGATGGGTTATGGGGGGCCTCATGCCGCTTTCTTCGCCTGCAGGGAAGAACATAAGCGTGCGATGCCGGGCCGTATTATCGGCCTGTCCAGGGATGCCGCCGGGCGTCCGGCATTACGTATGGCCATGCAAACGCGAGAGCAACATATTCGCCGTGAAAAAGCCAACTCCAATATATGCACTTCTCAGGTGTTGCTGGCGGTAATCGCCGGTATGTATGCCGTTTATCATGGCCCGAAGGGGCTTATGCGTATCGCTTCGCGCATCCATCGGCTAACGGACATTCTGGCTATGGGGCTCAGGCAGGCGGGGTTTTCAATCCTTAATCGTCATTGGTTTGATACCCTGACCATAAAAGTTGCCAATAAGGCGGATATACTGCGCCGCGCTCAGGATTATCGCATTAATGTACGCAGCGATATTCCCGATTGCGTGGGAATCTCCCTGGATGAAACCACAACGCGCGAGGATATTTTAACGATCTGGTCGGTTCTGGTGGGGCAAAAGCACGGGTTCGATGTGGAAGCGCTTGATGACCAGGTGATGCAGGCGCCTGCGACTCTTGACGAAACGCTACGGCGCGTTGAGCCTATTCTCGTCCATCCTGTTTTTCATCGCTACCGCAGCGAAACAGAAATGATGCGCTATCTGCGAAGGCTTGAACAGAAGGATCTGGCGCTGAATCAGGCGATGATCCCTCTGGGATCCTGTACCATGAAGCTTAATGCGGCGGCCGAAATGATACCGATTACCTGGCCTGAATTCAGCCGTCTTCATCCTTTCTGTCCGATAGAGCAGGCGCAGGGGTATCAGCAACTGCTCGAACAGCTTTCCCGGTGGCTGCTGGCCATCAGCGGTTATGACGCTATCTGTATGCAGCCTAACTCGGGGGCTCAGGGAGAATATGCCGGCCTGTTGACGATCAGGCGTTATCAGCACAGCCTTCAGCAGCAGCAGCGCCATATCTGTCTGATTCCCGCCTCCGCGCACGGTACTAATCCGGCATCGGCCCACATGGCGGGAATGACCGTGGTGGTGGTCGACTGCGATGAGCATGGGAATATCGATATTGCCGACCTGGAAGATAAAGCGGCGCAGGCGGCAGAGTCCCTTTCCTGTATTATGGTGACTTACCCTTCCACACATGGCGTCTATGAAGATGGTATTCGCCGCGTTTGCCAGATAGTCCACCAGTATGGCGGTCAGGTCTATTTAGACGGCGCTAATCTAAACGCGCAGGTTGGTATCAGCTCTCCTGGCTACATTGGCGCAGACGTCTCTCATTTTAATTTGCATAAAACTTTTAGTATTCCCCATGGCGGGGGCGGCCCAGGCATGGGCCCTATTGGCGTAAAAGCTCACCTGGCCGATTTTGTGCCCGGGCATTGCGTTGTACACGCGCAGGGAAGAATCACGCATCAGGGCGCGGTTAGCGCAGCGCCTTTCGGCAGCGCCTCTATTTTGCCCATTAGCTGGATGTATATTCGTATGATGGGGACTCAGGGATTAAAGAAAGCAACGCAGGTCGCCATTCTGAATGCAAATTATATCGCCAGAAAGCTCAACGATATTTTCCCCGTGCTTTATCATGGCGCCGAAGGTTACGTTGCGCATGAATGTATTCTGGATATACGGCCATTAAAAGCGCGCTGTGGCATTAGTGAGATGGATGTCGCTAAACGCTTAATTGATTATGGGTTCCATGCGCCAACCATGTCATTTCCCGTCGCAGGTACGCTAATGGTTGAGCCGACTGAGTCAGAAAGTAAGGAAGAGCTCGATCGCTTTATTTCAGCGATGCGCGCGATTTACGCTGAAGCCCAATGCGTCGCTGGCGGAGATTGGCCGGAAAACGATAATCCGTTGCTAAACGCGCCACATATTCAGGAAGAGCTGACAGAAAAATGGACGCATCCCTATAGCCGGGAACAGGCTGTCTTCCCGGGTAAAAATAAGACCGGCGTCAAATACTGGCCAGCGGTGAAACGTCTGGACGATGTCTATGGCGATCGTCATCTGTTTTGCGGTTGCCTGCCGGTTGAACCCAGTCTGTAGAGCAACGACGGGACGCCCGACCGTGTGCGTCCTGTCGTGGCGTTAATGCTCTATGCCATCGTTATTGAATAGTTAGTGCGTACTAAAACCACGATTGAAAAGGTGGGGTATATAACAGCGTCGCTATTTGTCAGTAATCCAACAAGAGACAGACAAGATGAATACCTTGATTTATTTCGTTGGCCAGATTAATGATTTATTATGGAATACATTATTGATCTTCCTGCTTTGTGGAGTCGGTATCTATTACACAATTGCGTTAGGTTTTGTCCAGATTCGCTATTTTAAAAATGGCTGTCGGTGCCTGTTCGGTAACATTTCTCTGTTTGGTAAACGCGCTGATAAAAAAGGCATGAGCTCTTTTCAGGCCGTCACCACAGCTATTGCCGGCCAGGTTGGCACCGGCAACCTGGCTGGGCCTGCCACAGCGATTCTGGCGGGTGGCCCTGGCGCTATTTTCTGGATGTGGATCTCTTCGTTTCTGGGTATGGCGACCATTTACGCTGAGGCGATACTGGGGCAGAAATTTCGCACTACGGATAAAGCAGGGCAGGTTGTTGGCGGCCCTGCCTGGTATATTCAAAATGGACTGCACTGCAAATGGCTGGCCGTTATTTTTGCCGTGCTTGTTGTTTTAGCGCTTGGGTTTATCGGTAATATGGTTCAGTCGAATTCAATTGCCTCAGCATTTCATGGTTCGTTACATATACCGTTATGGGTTTGTGGGTTAATACTGGCGGCGTTAACGGGCTTTGTCATTATTGGCGGTATCGGTAGTATTGCCTCTTTTGCGGAAAAGATAGTCCCGATCAAGGCCGTGTTCTATCTGCTGGGTACGCTTGTTATCTTAATTTATAACTACCAGTATATTATTCCGGCATTTAAGGCGATTTTTATCGCGGCCTTTAACCCGCAGGCCGTTCTTGGCGGTGGAGTCGGCATTGCGATTCAGGAAGCGATGCGCTTTGGTATTGCCCGAGGGCTTTTTTCTAATGAAGCCGGTATGGGGTCAACGCCGCACGCTCATGCGCTGGCCAGGGTTGAACGTCAGGAAGAACAAGGATTTATCGCCATGATGGGGGTTTTCGTCGTCGCCGTCATCGTAACGCTCACCGCGCTGGCGATTATTACTTCTGGCTTGAGTATGTGGGACCATAGCGGCCGAAAAACCGCATCATTTATGTCGGTATATTCAGGGCTGCAAGGAATAGAACTAACTCAGTTGGCTTATCACTATGTATATGGATGGTTTGGTAGCCTTTTTATATCTTTTGCGCTGCTGTTTTTCGCTTTTTCAACCATCATTGGCTGGTACTATTACGGGGAAATTAATATCCGTTATCTTTTTGATAGCCAAAGAGCTGTAAGAATTTATCAGACCATTGTCATTATTTTTATATTTTGCGCTTCGTTATTTAAGGTCGATCTTGTCTGGAGTATGGCGGATATGTTCAATGGACTGATGGTACTGCCTAATTTAGTCGCCTTAATAATATTGTCACCGATGGTGATTCGTTTGACCCGAGCGATAAAGCCAGCACTGAAAGATAAAAATGGAATATCGCAGTGAACGTCATGTTTTGTGCTGCTGATAAAAATTATACAGAGGAGAAGTAAAAATGAAATCAGATATTCAGATTGCGCATGAAGCCAGACTTATGCCGATTCAGACCATTGCGGAAAAATTACATATTAATCCGGATGATATCGAACTTTTTGGAAAGTATAAGGCAAAGTTTAGCAATGACCTTTGGCCCAGGATAGCCGCGAAAAAAAATGGCAAGTTAGTGTTGGTGACCGCCATCAATCCAACGCCAGCCGGCGAAGGTAAAACGACGGTAACGGCGGGTTTAGGTCAGGCGCTCAACGTCATCGGGAAAAATGCCGTTGTGGCCCTGCGCGAACCTTCGCTTGGGCCCTGTTTCGGGATCAAAGGCGGCGCCGCAGGAGGCGGCTATGCGCAGGTAGTGCCAATGGAAGATCTCAACCTCCACTTTACGGGGGATTTTCATGCGATCACATCGGCAAATAATTTGCTGGCAGCCATGCTCGATAACCATATTTTTCAGGGAAACGTACTCAATATCGACCCCAGGAGAATCGCGTTTAAGCGCTGTATGGACATGAACGATCGCTCTTTGCGCCATATGGTGATTGGGTTGGGCGGCGTAAAAGATGGCGTGCCCCGTGAGGAGGGATTCGTCATTACCGTCGCTTCTGAAGTCATGGCTATTCTCTGCCTGGCCCGTGACATTAACGATCTTAAGCAGCGCCTGTCCCGTATTATCGTGGCCTGGTCCCGTGACGGGAGGCCCGTTACCGCCGGCGATCTTAATGCTGTCGGTGCCATGGCAAGTTTGCTAAAAGATGCCATTAAACCCAACTTAATCCAGACCCTGGAAAATACGCCAGCGATTATCCATGGCGGGCCTTTTGCCAATATCGCCCATGGATGCAACAGCGTCAGAGCCACGACACTTGCCCTGAAGCTTGCTGATATCGTGGTGACTGAGGCGGGGTTCGGCGCGGATCTGGGCGCCGAGAAGTTTTTTGATATCAAGTGCCGCATGAGCGGTTTACGCCCTGATTGCGCCGTACTGGTGGCGACGACGAAAGCATTAAAATATAACGGCGGGGTAGGGAAAAATGAATGGCAGAGCGAAAATATGGCTGCCCTGAAAAAGGGCATTGTTAACCTTGGTAAGCATATAGAAAATATAAAAAAGTATGGTTTGCCAATTGTGGTAGCGCTGAATGCCTATACCTCAGACTCACCTGAAGAACATGAGTTTATTCGTCAGTATTGTCAGGAAATGGGCTGTCGATTTGCTCTGACTACCGTTTGGGAAAATGGCGGCGAAGGCGGTGTGGAACTGGCGAATCAGGTTGTTGATGCATTAGCGCATGATTCTGCGCATTTTCAGCAGCTCTATCCGGATCAGATGCCATTGAAGGATAAGATTGAAACCATCGCGAAAGAAATTTATGGCGCCGATGGCGTGACGTACAGCGAAGGCGCTCGCAGGATGCTGGAGAAGATAGAAGATATGGGCTTTGGCCACTTTCCAATATGCATGGCCAAAACCCAGTATTCTCTTTCTGACGTGCCGACATTACTCGGTCGCCCGACCGGGTTTACGATCAACGTCCGTGAGGTCTATGCCTCCGCAGGCGCTGGCTTTGTCGTCGCGTTGACCGGTTCGATTATGACGATGCCGGGCCTGCCCAAAATACCGGCGGCGAATGTGATAGATGTCAATGAGAACGGCGAGATTAGCGGACTTTTTTAAAGGGAGAGAGACATCATGGAACTGATTAATGGAAAAGCTATTGCCGCTGAGATTAAAGAGGAATTAAGGGCGCAATTGATTAGTGGTTCGTATCGGGTAACGCTTGCCGTTATTCTTATAGGAAATGACCCTGCATCAGCGATTTATGTAAAGAATAAGCATCAGAGCTGTGAGGCGATTGGAATACGTTCTTTAGTGCTCTCCTTTCCCGAATCATTCACCCAGGCGGCTCTGCTGGAACAAATTGATATGCTTAATCAGCGTGATGATGTCGATGGCATACTGGTACAGCTCCCGCTGCCGCAAGCCATCGACCAGCAGGCGGTGATTCAGGCTATCCGGCCCGATAAAGACGTAGACGGTTTTCATCCGCAAAATATTGGTGCTTTGAGCACGGGGCATCCTGGGTTTTCTCCCTGCACGCCGGCAGGAATTATCGAGTTACTGAAGCGTAGCCATATCGAAATTGCCGGAAAAGAGTGTGTCGTAGTAGGGCGTAGCAACATTGTCGGCAAACCTGTCGCACAGCTGCTGCTGCGTGAAAATGCCACTGTTACCCTTTGTCATTCACAAACCCGGCATCTTGCGCAAATCTGTCAGCGTGCCGATATTTTAATTGTCGCCATAGGAAAGCCCCGTGCTATCAATCGGGATTATATTAAACCCGGTGCGGTGGTCATTGATGTCGGAATTCATCGCGATAACGCGGGAAAACTGTGTGGCGATGTTGATTTTAATGACGTTAAAGAAATAGTGAGTGCGATTACGCCGGTTCCTGGAGGCGTGGGGCCGATGACTATCGCCATGCTAATGAAAAACTGCCTGAGAGCGGCCCGCCTGCATCAGTTGACCCACGTATGATGATAAAGCACAGCGTTGGAACAGGGAGCGTGGACATTTCGCGTTATCACACGGCCGCTCTGGGGATCCACTAATCTTTCAGCGTCGGCAGAAAAGCGCTTCCGTATGGGAAATCCCCGCCGTGTTAATTTAATGTGCGTGCTATGTATGCGGGAGTTAATATATTTTTATATATCAGTTTTTATTTTATTTTTACGACCGGATACCATCAATGATGTGATGAGTATCTCATTTTGACATCAGGAGATAGACATAAAAACAGCCGTTGTGCTAGATATTAATCACGCGATGGGCGTGGTTTTACATTCAACGGATTTAGAACCTGCCCATTGAGATGAAAAATTCCGGATAATGGTTTGGTAATCTGAATCATTATCATCAGGGTCAGTGAAGAGAAAGCCCTCAGAGACGCGAGTCTCTGAGGGCTTTTTTTGTTTTTCTTGCTAAGGAGTAAACCATGTCTAAACAACGTCGCCTTTCTCGCATTTTTGCAAAAGATGGTAAATCCGTCACCCTGGCTCTGGATGGATACTACTTTTCTACCAAAACCGATGGTATTGATAATACGCTTCGCCAGCTCCCTTCACTGGTCGAACAGGGGCTGGATTGTGCCCTGGTAACCTATGGGATGCTTAAAAACTTTAAGGATGAACTTAATGCTGTTCCCATTGTGTTACGCGTTGATGGAACCGTGAATATTTTTGACAACACCGTCCCCGATACCGCCCAGGTTTTTTCCGTTGAAGATGCGCTGAAGGTGGGGGCTGATGGGGTGGTATGTATGACCTTCCCCGGAGCCTTCAATGAAGAGAAAACCCACAATCTGGCCATGCGTCTGGCGCAGGCGGCCGATGCCTGGAATCTGCCTTTGATCGTTGAATCGCTGCCTTACGGTTACCCGGTAACATCCGATGACTCAAACAATCCAGCTGTGATTGCCGCTGCCGCACGCGCGGCGGTGGAGCTGGGCGCGGACGTTATCAAAACCCGGTTTAGCGGCAGCGTGGAAGACAGGCTGATTGTAGAAGCCGCCGGCGTTCCGGTGCTGGCGCTGGGTGGCCCCAAAACCGGAATCGACGGTTACTTTAGGTTCGTTCACCACTGTATGCAGATGGGGGCGAAGGGGGTTGCGGTTGGGCGCAACATCACTCAGGACCCTCATCCGGCGAAGGTGGTTGCTGGTCTGAATGCGATTATTCATCAAGGCGCCACGCCGCAGGATGCATACAGCCTCTATATGGCTAAATAACTTCAGGAATTATTATGCAGTTAAATAACACCATTATACCTTCAGTAAGAAAATATAAATATTTTGAAAAAGCGCTTGCCAGTCAGTCGGATTATATTCTGCTTTCTGAAGCCAACATCGGTAATTTACAGTCGCTGATCGGCCGCTGCCATCAAAGCGGTAAACAGGTTCTGGTTCATCTTGAACTATTGGGTGGGTTTAAACCCGATCAATCTGGCGTCAGCCTTCTGAAATCTTACTATAAGGTGGATGGTGTTATTTCTTCTAATCTTTCCGCACTCAGGTATGCGCAGAAGGAGGGATTATTAACAATTTTCAGGGTTCTGTTAATTGATTCCCGATCGCTTGACCAGTCGCTGGATGTCATTAAACACAATCCGCCCAACGCTATTGAAATATTGCCTGCGGAATATGCCTGTCAGTGCCTGGAATTGATCAGTCGGAATCTTAAAGGCTTTGATGTGAAGTTTATTGCCGGTGGTTTTGTGAAACGCAGCTACCAGGTAGAAAAAATATTCCATGCCGGATTTAGCGGAATAACGACCAGTGAATCTGGCCTGTGGAAAGAAAAAGGAGTCCACGGTTATGAAAGATGAATTCGTAATGGGCATTGATAATGGTGGCACCGTCACCAAAGCGGCTATTTACGATAGCTGCGGGCGTGCGGTGGCAATGGCTTCCAGATCAACCGTCATGCTGACGCCCGGGGAGTTTCACACCGAGCGCGACATTGACGAACTCTGGGCCGCGAATGTCGAGGTCATCAGACAGGCTATTGAAAGCGCGGGAATTAATGCTGCACAGATTAAAGGCGTGGCGGTGACCGGTCACGGCAATGGCCTCTATCTGGTCGACGGCGAAGGGAAACCCGTCAGAAACGGTATTATCTCTACCGATAGCCGGGCAAAGGCCTGGGTGGCGCGCTGGCAGAGCGATCCGGCTTTTGTCAGTGAGGTATTACCTAAGACCATGCAGTCGATCTGGGCGGGTCAGCCGGTGGCTTTGCTGGCGTGGCTGAAGGATAACGAACCGCAAGCGCTGCGAGATACCCGCCATATTTTTATGGTGAAAGACCTGATTCGCTTTTATCTGACCGGTGAAGCCTTTCTGGAACTGACCGATATTTCCGGCACCAACCTGATTAACGTGCGCGACTGCTGCTATGACGATGCGCTTCTGGAATGGTGGGGGCTGGCCGATATCAGAGACAAACTGCCGCCGTTTCGAATGTCGACAGAATGCTGCGGTTATATCACGCAGGAGGTGGCGGAGCTTACGGGGCTGCGTGCGGGAACGCCGGTGTCCGGCGGCGTGTTTGATATTTCGGCCTCATCCATTGCCTCGGGCATCAACGGCCTGAATAAGATGGCGATCATCACGGGAACCTGGAGCATTAACGAGTACGTGACCGATCGGCCGGTGATAGACGAAGCGTTGTTTATGACCTCAGTCTATCCCATTGCCGGGAAATGGCTGATTACCGAAGCCAGTCCCACGTCTGCCAGTAATCTCGAATGGTTTATCAATAATTTCATGGAGAGCGATAAGAAGGATGCCATCGCCCGGGAGCGTTCAGTCTACGAGCTCTGCAATTCGCTGGTGGCCTCAACCACGCCGGAAGAAAGCCATCTGCTGTTTTTCCCGTTTGTCTTTGGCTCCAATGCGATTCCGGATGCGTCGGCGGGGTTTATCGGCGTCAATAGCTTCCATAAGAAAGCCCATTTTCTGCGGGCGATTTATGAAGGCGTGGCGTTCAGCCATCTGTACCACACGGAACGGCTGCGCAACCTTAACCCTTCCCTGAGCCAGACTATCCGGATTGCCGGCGGCGTGACCAATTCGCCCGTCTGGCTACAGCTATTCGCCGATATCTTTCAGTCCACGCTGGAAATTGTGGATGTGAAGGAGCACGGCACACTGGGAACCGCCATGACCGCCGCCGTAATGGCCGGCTGGTATGACGACGTATTTGCCGCGTCGAATGCGATGGTGCGAGTGGCGCGAACCGTTACGCCGAACCCGGAAAACCGCCAGGTCTACCAGGACAAATATCAGCTTTACAAACATCTGTTATCCGAAATGCAGTCTCCGTGGAGATCCTGCAGTAACTACGTCACGCACTAAGTGAGGAAACCTATGGATCTGAATCTGAAAAACCGTACGGCCATGATTACCGGCGGCGCGACCGGGCTGGGAAAAGCGTTTGTCCATGCACTGGCCCGGGAAGGGGTCAATATCTGCTTTACCTGGATGAGCGAGGAAGAAAACCCGCATCAGCTGGTGGAAAGCATCCGCGACTGCTACCCGGTTTCCATTATCGCGGTGAAAACCGATCTGGCTGATGAGCAAAGCCGTGAAAATCTGATGGCGACCTGCATCGACAAGCTGGGCTGTGCCGACATTCTGGTCAATAACGCCGGCATCTGGCTGTCGGGCTACGTCAGTGAAATCAGCCAGCAGGACTGGGATAGGGTGATGAACGTCAATCTGAAGGCGGTATTCCATCTTAGCCAGCTGTTTGTGAATCACTGTATTGCGACCGGCCGCAAGGGCAGCATCCTGAATATTACCTCACAGGCCGCTTTCCACGGTTCGACCACCGGTCATGCCCACTATGCGGCGAGCAAAGCCGGGCTGGTGGCGTTTTCCATCTCGCTGGCGCGCGAAGTGGCACGGCTGAACATCAACGTTAACAATATCGCGGTCGGCATGATGGATACCGCGATGATACGCAAAAACCTGGAGCGTGACCCTGATTATTACGTTAGCCGAATCCCCGTAGGGCGGGTATCTCAACCCGAAGAGATCGCCGATATCGGCGTCTTCATGGTATCGCCAAAGGCCAGTTATATGACCGGTGCGACCCTTGATGTGACCGGCGGGATGTTAATGCGTTAATTCATGGAGAGTGAAAAATGAAATGTCTTGCGATAGCCGATCTGTTTATTAATCATTCGATGATGGACGCCGGCCTTAGCCTGCTCCGCGCCAGGGGCATCGAGGTGGTGGTGCGTGAATGGCATCATCCGTCTATTGAAAAGCTACAGGAGGATAACCTGCGGGTAGAGCAGGAGGGCGCCGAAGCCGTGGCGCTGCCCGGCGAACTGCTCCAGGGGGCGGAGGACGCCGACATCCTGATTACCCAGTTCGCGCCCGTGAATAGCGCGGTGCTGCAGGCGCTGCCGCAGCTTAAATATATTGGGGTGCTGCGCGGCGGCACGGAAAACGTCAATGGTGAAATCGCCCGGGCCAGGGGTATTGAAATCCTCAATACGCCGGGGCGTAATGCCCGCAGCGTGGCGGAATTCACCGTGGGGATGATTCTGGCGGAAATGCGCAACATCGCACGTTCTCATGATGCCCTGCGCGATCGTTTCTGGCGCAAAGATAATCCGAACCAGAGCGCGATTCCGGAGCTGGGTAACAAGGTGGTTGGTCTGGTCGGCTTTGGGCATATCGCCCGACTGGTGGCCCGTTTTCTGGAAGGGTTTGGCTGCGAAATTATCTTCTATGACAGATATGTTTCAGGTCATGAGCGTTACAGGCAGGTGGATGAACTGGACGAGCTGGTGCGTCAGGCGGATGTGGTTTCATTGCATGCGCGCTTAACGCAAGAGACGCATCATCTGATCAACGCTCACCATTTCCGGCTCATGAAAAACAGCGCCATCATTGTCAATACGGCACGCTCAGGGCTGATTAATGAAGGCGATATGATAGCTGCGTTGCAGGCCGGCGACATTATGGGGGCGGCACTTGATACCTTCGATGATGAACCCTTTCCTGACGATAGCGCGTTTTATTCACTGGATAACGTCACGATAACGCCGCATATTGCCGGAAGCACTATCGACGCATTCAGTCATTCGCCGAAATTATTTTCTGAGATATTGCTCAATAAGCTCAGCTAATAACTGAAGGTCCAGGCTGTAATATCAGCTGCCCTTTGGGCACGGCTCTGCTCGTGTCCAAAGCGGCGCACCTTTTTTGAGGGAATAAATGATGGATATTATTAACAGCATTATTAGTCTGGGGGCATCGGTAATGATGCCGGTAATATTCTTTATTATTGCGCTGTGTTTTGGCGTAAAAATCGCAACGGCGTTTAAGGCCGGTATGCTGGTTGGGATCGGCTTCGAAGGGGTAGGGCTGGTCATTGGACTGTTGCTGACTAACCTTGGCCCGGCATCGCAGGCTATGGTGGAGCGCATCGGTTTGCCGCTGACCGTGGTCGATACCGGCTGGCCGACGGCCTCGACCATTGGCTGGGGGTCGCCGTTGATGCTGCCGGTGGTTATCGGCTTTATTGCGATAAACCTGGTGATGCTACTGCTTAAGCTGACGAAAACCGTCAATATTGATATTTTTAATTACTGGATTTTCCTTATCATGGGATCGGTAGTGTATGCTGGCACCCATAATTACTGGATGGCAGTGGGCATTACCTTTGCTATTTTTATCTTAACGCTACTGGCGGCGGATTTGACGGCACCCTATTTACAGAAAAATTATAATTTAAAGGGAATTTCATTTCCTCATCTTACCTGTATAACCTACGTACCGTTCGGCATTATCTGTAACTATATTATCGATAAGATCCCTCTTATTAATAAGATTAACATTGACCCGGAGAGCATCAATAAAAAGTTTGGCGTATTTGGCGAACCGCTGACGCTGGGATTTGTTCTGGGGCTGCTGCTGGCGCTGCTGGCTGGTTATGGGGTTTCCGATGCGGTTTCTCTGGCGATTAAGGTGTCCGCCGCGATGTTGCTGTTGCCTAAAATGATCGAAATTCTGGTGCAGGGGCTGCTTATTGTCCGCGACGCTGCCGAAGCAAAGCTGAAGGCCAAATTCCCGGGGCGGGATTTCTATATTGGCATGGATACAGCGTTGCTCATTGGCGAACCGTCAGTGCTGGCGACCGGATTACTGCTTATCCCCATGGCGGTGGTGCTGTCGATTATCCTGCCGGGAAATCGGGTATTACCCTTTGTCGACCTTGCCTCGCTAATGTTCCTGCTGGCCATGGTTACACCGTTCTGTAAGCGCAATATGTTCCGGATGTTTATAACCGGCATGTTGATTGTGACCTGTATTCTGTATGTCGGTACTGATATCTCGGCGGAATATACTCAGGCGGCCGTGAACTCCAGCATACCCGTTCCGGAAGGGATGACTGAAATCACCAACCTGGTCGGCGGCGCGACAACGCCTGTGGGGTGGCTGGCGGTTAAAATCGGCGAGCTGTTTAGTGCGGCGCCATAAGGCGCTCGCGATCTCCTGAATTCCGGCTCCCTGGTTTTAACGGGGAGCCGTTTATCGGCGCTCTTTCTTAGTTCCTCCTGCTGCTATCCCTTCATTTTTTACAATTTGGCAACCGATGATAAAAATAAAAATCACCTTTAGTTACATTCTGTTAAGCCACGATTTTATCCTTTAAGGCTCTTTTGATTCATGGAGTTATGTTGACGAACCAAAAGATTCGTCGCATCATTTACACGCCGATTTGTAAACAACTGTACAGGAATACAGGAGGAAACCGATTGGCGCCCGCGTACCGCTCGGGCCCTCAGGGAAAGCGGAGAGTATGGATGAAAGATGACTTATTCAGGAGATGCTTTGTTATGTCTGACTCGTCTTCCGGACCTGGCACAAAGCTTAAGCTATGGTGTTATTTACTGGCCGTGATTTTGCTTGCCACGGGAGGTTTTTTCGCCATCGGCGGCGCTAAGCTGGTGCTGCTGGGGGGAAGTTGGTACTTCCTTATTGCAGGTATTGTCACGCTGCTTTCCGCGCTACAGTTCCTGCGTGTTAAATCGTCGGCCGTTGTGCTGTTCCTGCTGGTGTTTACAGGAACCCTTATCTGGGCGCTGGCGGATGCCGGTCTGGAATTCTGGCCGCAAATTTCCCGTTTGATGGTGCCTTCTGGACTGATGTTGCTGGCTTTCGCCACCTGGCCCGCGCTGCGTAAACGCGAGGGCCGGGCGCCGCTGTCTGCGCTCAGCTACGGGCTGTGCGCGCTGCTGGCTATTGGTATGGTCGCCGCATTCAGTCAGATGTTTGTGCCGCATCCAACCGTTGCCTTTAGCGGTAAGCCGCGACCGCTGGTACCGGTCGACAAAGCCGGGGCCCAGAAAAACTGGGATAATTACGGTAACACGCCGGGCGGCAGCCGCTTTGTGGCGCTGGATCAGATCAACCGCGATAACGTGAAGGGGCTGAAGGTCGCCTGGACGTTCCATACCGGCGATACCCCGATCAGCCCGGACGGCAACGGCGCGGAAGACCAACAGACGCCGTTGCAGATAGGCGATCGCGTCTTCCTCTGTACGCCGCACAATAACGTGATTGCGGTCGATGCCGACAGTGGCAAAGAGATCTGGAAGCGGGAAATCAACGCCAAATCTCAGGTCTGGAATCGCTGCCGCGGTCTGGCATATTTCGACGCCACCAAACCGCTTACGCAGCCGAGCGCACCCGGCTCTACGCCAGTCGCCGTCCCTGCGCTGTCGGCAGGCGACACCTGCAAGCGTCGTATCCTGATGAACACTATCGATGCGCGTCTGATAGCGATTAATGCCGATAACGGCGAATTTTGCGCTGGCTTCGGCCATCACGGCGTCGTGGATCTGAAAGCCGGTCTGGGCGATGCGGCGGATCCTAAATATCAGCTGACCTCGGCGCCGACTCTGGCCGGTACCACTGTCGTGGTCGGCGGTCGCGTGGCTGATAATGTGCAGACCGATATGCCAGGCGGCGTGCTGCGTGGTTTCGATGTGATTAGCGGTGAGATGCGCTGGGCGTTCGACCCGGGCCGTAACGACCCTAATATGAAACTGGCGCCGGGCCAGACCTTTGCCCGCAGCACTCCGAACTCCTGGGCGCCGATGTCTTACGATCCGGCCATGAATACGGTATTTATCCCGATGGGCAGCTCCTCTGTGGATCTGTGGGGCGCTAACCGTACGCCGCTGGATCATAAGTATGCCACTTCGGTGATGGCGCTGGATGCGACCACCGGTAAAGCGCGCTGGGTGTACCAGACGGTACATAACGACCTGTGGGACTTTGACGTCCCGATGCAGCCCAGCCTGATCGATTTTCCGCTGGATGACGGGTCAACCAGGCCAGCCGTGGTTTTTGGTACCAAAGCGGGGCAGATTTTTGTCCTGAATCGCCTGACCGGCAAACCGCTGACCGAGGTTAAAGAAGTTCCGGTAAAAACCTCGGACATTCCGAATGAGCAGTATTCCCACACCCAGCCGGTTTCCGTCGGTATGCCGCAGATTGGCACCCAAACCCTGAAAGAGTCCGATATGTGGGGAGCAACGCCGTTCGATCAGCTAATGTGTCGCATCAGCTTTAAATCTATGCGCTATGACGGGCTGTTTACGGCGCCGGGTACCGATGTCTCTCTGAGCTTCTCGGGTTCACTGGGTGGGATGAACTGGGGGAGCCTGTCGACGGATCCGAATAATCGCTACATCTTCGTTAACGATATGCGTCTGGGCCTGTGGGTTCAGATGATTCCCCAGAAGGTGGATGCCACTGTTGCCGCCAGCAATGGGGGGGAGTCGGTGAATACGGGTATGGGCGCGGTTCCGCTGAAGGGCACGCCTTATGCGGTCAATAAAAACCGCTTTATGTCGCCGTTGGGCATTCCGTGCCAGAAGCCGCCGTTCGGCACTCTTTCCGCCGTGGATCTGAAGACGCGTAAAGTGGTCTGGCAGGTACCGGTAGGCACGGTGCAGGACTCCGGCCCATTCGGCATCAAAATGAAGATGAAAATGCCGGTGGGTATGCCGACGCTCGGTGGAACGCTGGCCACCCAGGGCGGGCTGGTATTTATCGCCGGTAGCCAGGATTACTACCTGCGTGCCTATGATTCTTCCACCGGTGAAGAGCTCTGGAAAGCCCGT
The DNA here is from genome assembly GCF_036620675.1 of Rosenbergiella sp. YN46. NCBI lineage: Bacteria > Pseudomonadati > Pseudomonadota > Gammaproteobacteria > Enterobacterales > Erwiniaceae > Rosenbergiella > Rosenbergiella sp. YN46. The sequence goes on along the minus strand of NZ_JAZHEE010000001.1, from coordinate 26,851 downwards.
CTGCCGGTTGGCAGCGGCGGTGGCCCGATGAGCTATGTTTCGCCGAAGACCGGCAAGCAGTACATCCTGATTTCGGCAGGAGGCGCACGCCAGTCTCCGGATCGCGGCGATTACGTTATTGCCTACGCGCTGGATGATTAAGCGATTGTGCTAAGGCAAACGCCCTCTTCTTTAGAAGAGGGCGTTTTTCTATGAACTAACCCTGAGTCGCGAGCCTGGCTGTTTGTTCTTCTGGCTCCCGAACAAGAGACCAGAGCAGGATAGCGCCAATCAGATCCATCACGCTCAGAATCATAAAGAACGGATTGTAGCCCACGGTGTGAACCAGGGAGCCCATAATCAGCGTACAGAGCAGGATCCCTGTCCAGCCAGCCGTTCCGGCGAAACCGCTGACGGTCGACGTCTCATTGCGGGGAAACAGATCCGTCGCCATGGTAATAACCTGAGTCGAGAGCATCTGATGGGCGAAGCCGCAGACCGACACCAGGGCAATCGCCAGGTAAGGGCTATCGACAAAGCCGACCAGCGCCAGCGGCAGCATCAGAAAAGCGCCTGCCGTAAAGCCGACCCGACGGGCGTTGACCGTAGAGATCGTCGAACGTTTCATCATCAGGTTATTCAGAAAACCGCCCGCCATGCCGCCAAAGTCGGCCGCCAGAAAGGGGAGCCAGGCGAACAGCGCGATATCTTTCAGCGGTAAATGACGCACGGTCATCAGATAGACCGGCAGCCAGAAGTTAATGGTGCCCCAGGCGGGATCGGCCAGAAAGCGAGGCAGGGCGATGCCCCAAAAATTACGCTGACTGAGAATCGCTTTAATGGAAGGGCGGGCTGCTGTCGATTTGAGATGGGCCTCCTGGCCCTCATCGATCAGCGCCTTTTCCCGGGATGTTAATGCGGGATGCTTATCCGGTGAGTTATAGCCAAACCACCAGATGGCCGCGAAGACCAGCCCCAACGCACCGGTGATGACGAAGGCCATTTCCCAGTTGTAAGCCATAATGGCCCAGGCCACCAGCGGCGGCGCCAGCATCGCGCCGACAGAGGTACCGATATTGGCGATGCCGCCGGCGATTCCGCGCTCCCGGGCAGGGAACCATTCGGCGTTGCATTTCACACCGGCCGGGATCGCCGACGCTTCGCTCAATCCCATTAAGGCGCGCAGAAAAGCCAGACCTCCCCAGGAGTGGCAGGTCGCATGCGCCATATTCACTACGGACCAGATGACTATCATAATGAAGAAGCCCAGCTTCAGCCCCATGATATCGATCAGAAACCCGCAAATGGGCTGAGCGATGGTATAAGCGAGCTGAAACGCGCTCAGGATCCAGGCGTACTGCTGTTCATTAATGTGTATATCCGTGAACAGGGTTGGCGCCGCCACGCTGAGTGAACTACGCGCCAGGGCATTAATAATGGTTCCCATCGACACCAGGGCTATCATCCACCACCGTAAATTTTTTATTTTCATCTTATATATTCCATTCTCTTGCCAGACTTTCCTTATGTACCATACAAGAATGGTCAAAAATGGCTATGCGATCACATTAGCGCAAGGTCAGGGGGCAGTGGGAATGCCGTGGGCAGGTGCTTTGCATAGAGACTGGCAAATGGTTTTCATTGTTTATCATATCAGTAGCGATAATGTTCGGATTCAAAAAGCGCATTATCGCTAATAAAGACTCTGGCGTTGTCCGGGTTATGTGACACTTAAGATTTCGTTCGAAGATGCTTTTTAACATTTTGTGCTTTCTGCTTTTAACCCTACCAGGTTAAATTCATGGGAAAAATCCTGGTGTCGTGATGAGAAAATCCGAATGTCCGGAAATTTGTAGCGAGAACCGATAATGCCCATCACCTGGAATAGAAGCATGTCGTAATTCCTGGGTTATTTTTCATTAGGATTTTTCCATTTACTTTAATGGTGCTAACCATTAAAGATAAAGTTGTCAGGTAACCAATGAATAAATAAAATAGTCATCACAGCGAGTTAACAGGATGTTACCGGGGGAATATTCCATCTATGCTGACCGGGATAAACAAATCTGTACACTGCCTGAGTTGTCATTTTAATTGTGAACTCGGAAATTTTGAATCCATAAAAAAGCTTAACTGTATTGATAGTAAATATGGCGTATGGCCAGAGAATAATTTCTATTTAACCCTGGGTGTTGAGTCATTACTTATCAGGCCAGACTATAGACATATTCAAAGGGGATTTATCTTTGTTGATTTCTCCTGGTATCACATCAGGCGCTTTACTAACGGCCTGTGGCTTGAATACCTGGCTAAAACCGGATTAAAGCTAATTCTGATTGCAGATAAAAGCATGGAGGCATTGGCCTCTTACTGGTACAGCGTTAGCGTTGATATCGCTATGGTGATTTATATCACCGAAGGTAAGTTAGTCATTGAGAGAAAAATTGAACGTATTGTCTGTGGGCGGATGATTCGCGACCCTCGTCGCAAAAAACTCAGTGAGCTGGAAATTATGGTGCTTCATCTGTTTCTTAAGGGATGCACCGTTCAGAAAATTTCCGTTATGCTCAATTTAAAGCCCAAGCGGGTCTATAACATTAAGAGTATATTGCAGAATAAAATAGGAGGCAGGCTTAATACGATTATTTCGGGATGAAACGGAATCACCTTTATTGTTATATGAATCAACTCCTGTAAAGGACTCAATTTATTTATTTTAAGGAAATAAAAATGAACAAAATCGTATTGGCGGGTTTTGCCGCCGCGGCGCTGGTCTCTTCTCAGGCAATGGCTGATGTTACGGCTTCGTCAACCGCCAGCTGGGATGCTACGGCAACCAAGGATACGACCAGCGCGCTGGTGGTCACTCCGCTGAAATCCCTGAATTTTAAATACGCTGAAGGTATCAAAGCGTTTAATACCCAGAGCGGTGCTTTTGATATCACGATTCAGGGGCAGTCCGGCGCGACTGACTTCACGCTGACCTCTCAGATAGTGAGCAACACTCTGACTCGCAGCACCGATGCTTCCACCCTGGATATCGGCGTCGACTGGAATGGCAGCAAGCTGAGTAAAACGGCCGCCACCACCATGGTTGATACGGCAAATAACATTTCAGCGGGTCTGGATGCGCTGGCCGTGAGCACGGCTTATGCCGGTAGCGATCGCGTCAGCACCCAGGGCAACTTTACTTTCTCCGTTGACTCCGCCACTTCCGACGGTTCTACCGTGGCGGCATTTAAAGATCTGACTGACGGTTACTGGAGCGGCGATGTCCGCGTTCAGTTCACCGCTGTGTGGACTATTTAAATCCTTCCGGGCATGCGCCTGCCCGTCTGTATGATAAGGAGGTCGTCGACCTCCTTTTAAGGATGTCCGATGAAGTTGATTACGTTACTGCCTCTGCTTATTTCACTCCCGTTTAGTTTTTCCGCCCGGGCGATTAATGTGGGCGAAGTGACTGCCATGATGGGCGCTGACGCTTCCAGCCTGGCAAAAGAGATTATTAACACCACGGATATGGCGCGTTACGTCAGCGTCAGGGTCGAACGTATTTCGTCTCCAATGGCCGGCGGTGAAACGATCCCGATGGAAAGTAAAGGCGAGCTGCTTTCAACCCCCGCCAGTATGATTATGCCCGGGCAGGCTAAAGAGCATTTTCGTTTCTTTTACCAGGGGCCCGCCGACGATCGCGAACGTTATTATCGCCTCTCCTGGACCGACGAGCCCGTGACGGAATACGGTCAGGATAAAAATAACAAAACCGGTCAGGCGACAACGTCCGCCATTATCGGCACTATTCTTGTTGTGGCGCCACGCCAGCAGCGCTTTGACTATCACCATAGCGGAGATGCCGTTACCAATACCGGTAATGTCTCTTTTCGCGTTATCTCATACGGCCCCTGCCGGAATAAGCAAAAAGATAGCGGTCAGGGTTGCCGTGAACGTTACTACCTGATGCCAGGCGTAACGGTAAAAATCAAATATACCGACCTTACCAATAAACGGACGCGTATTGGCATCTGGCACGACGGGCAATATATAAACGTTAACTGAGAAATGATATGGACAGTCAGGGGTATGTTAAAGGGACGCTATTTGCCGGCCTGCTGCTTACGGCTTATCCGGCGTTTCCGGAGTCAATAACGGCACCGGTGAGAGTCAATGATTATGTGATCCCCGCGGTATTTGCCAACGCGCTGTATCAGGGGATGACGGTACCGGTCTATATTCGCTACGCGGGTGATGCCGATACCCGACGCAGCCAGCAGAAAATCGCCGATGCGCTGTTAACGATTAAAGGTAATGAATTCCTGATTCATCGTCTGGCCCTGAGCGATCTTCCCGAACGTATTGAACTGACGGAAGAGTTAAAGGCGCTATTGGCCGGGCTTCAGGATAAAAGCATCGGTGACGGTCGGCGGGTTTATTTAAATAAAGATGCCGCTCTGTCGCTGGATACCCGATCTTTTTATCTGGAGCTGACCGTTAATAAAGCGGCGATGGCGGCGGCCATTTTACCGCGTACCAGTATCCTGGGGGAGTCGAGCGCCCGGGGATTATCCAGCGTACTGAACTACACCATTGGCAGCTATTACAATCAGTATCGCAGCACCGATAACGCCAGCAGTTATATCACCCTGGATAACACCTGGTCCTGGCGCGAGCACCATATTAATCTGAATGGTTCGCTGTATGGTCTGGGAACCAGTGAACGCAGCGCAGAAATGTATCGCGCTATGTATGAACGCGACTACAGTGGCCACCGTCTGGCCATAGGGATGGTGGACACCTGGAATTTACAATCGATCGCCAGTATGAGCGCGCTCAATTCCAGCCGTATTTACGGGGTGAGTTACGGCAACAAGAGCAGCACCCGGGTAGAGGATAACACCCTTTCACTGCTGCCGGTCACGGTTTTCCTGCCCGCAGCAGGGGAGGTGCATGTCTATCGCGATGGTAAGCTGTTAAGCATCCAAAACTTCCCCATGGGGAGTTATGAGATAGACACTTCTCGCCTGCCGTTTGGCGTTTACAACGTGGATGTTCAGGTGGTGGTCAACGGCCGGATAGCCAGCACTCGCAGCGCGCAGATCAACAAGACCTTTGCCCGCGGAACGAGCGTAACCGGAGATCTTTCGTGGCAGCTGTTTAGCGGTATGCTGGAATACAACCGCATGGACTACCGGCGCCACAGTAATCTTAACTACGGCAAGAAAGAGACCTGGATATCCGGCGTTGCGGCGGCGATCGGCCTGCCGTGGCTGTCGGGCGTCAATCTGAAATCCACGCTTTACGGCTTTGATAATAATGGCGTTAGCGAAAGTGAAGTCGCCATCGCTTTTAACGACCTGCTGAGTCTGAATCAGCAGGCGCTGCTGGCGTCGGATAGTAGCTGGCAGAGCATTTCGACCCTCAACCTCAATTTACCGGAAGGCTACGGCACCCTGTGGGGATCGCGGCAGTTCAGTCATATTGGCGCTAGAGTGTCGATGCAGAAAGATGATTTCTTTACCGTAGGGGCGACGGCCAATCTGCGTAAACTGACGCCGTGGCTTGGTTCGCTGACGCTTAGCCGTACCGATAATCGCTATACCCGCAATCGCTATACCAACGTGGATTACAGCCAGTCGCTGTTTTCCAACCGTTACGCTGCTGTATCCCTGCGCGCCGGAATTCAACGCTACCAGTATGACCGCAGCGAAAACCTGCGTGATAAATACGTGAATATTGATGTTTCTCTGCCGCTTTCCACCTGGCTGAGCGCCGGGCTATCGAGCGAAAACGGCAGTATGCTGGCTAACCTGACGCTGCGTAAGAATATCGACAACGGTGTGATTACCCAGGCAGGCGCGTCACTATCGAAGCGGGTTAAGCAGTCCGGAGATGATAATCGCTACCGTTCAGACGACTTTGCCGCCAGCGGTTATTTGAACTACGACACGAAATATAACGCCGGTACGCTTTCCGCCACCCGTTCATCAGACAACAGTTCAAATTTTAGCCTGAGCTCCCAGGGGAGTATCGCCTGGGCCAAAGACAACCTGGCCGCAGGCAAGGGAACCCAGCGGTCGGGGCTGGTGGTCAATACCGGCTTTAGCGAAAAGGGGAGCATGATAGCCCAGATTAACGGCCGCAACTATCCGCTGACCGGTAAGCGGAATTTCATCAGTCTGCCGCCTTACGCTGAATATCGGGTCGAGTTGATGAACGATAAACACTCACGCGATAGCGTTGATATTGTTAGCGGTCGCACCAGCCGCGTGGTGCTCTATCCGGGCAATGTGGGGGTGATCGATCCCCAGATCAGACAGTTGGTCACCGTATTCGGCCGGGTGAGAAAGCCGGACGGCGGCTATTACGCCAGCGCCGACATTCATAATCATATTGGCAAGACCCATACCGACGAGCGCGGTGAATTCGCCATGGATGTGGATAAACGTTACCCGATTGTCACGCTTACCGACAGCAGGGGAGCCGTTTGCGAAGCGGAGCTAAATCTTAAAGAGGCGCGCGGTGCGGTCTGGGTTGGCGATATCCAGTGCGATCCCCAGAAGCGAACCGCCCATCTTTCAGGAGAGTATCAGGATGTTTACTAAAGGGAAAATTGCGCTGGCCATCGTCGGATGGCTGCTGGCGATGCCGGCGCTGGCAGTAACGGCCACCAGCAGTGGTTCTGGTTCCAGCGATTATCTGTTTATCGAAAATAATGTCGATAATGAGTACTTTATTACCCCTGGCTCCCTGGACCCGCGCTTTTCCGGCGCCAATATCTGGACCCGCTACTCGACCAGGCAAACCAGTCTGGGATATATGGGATATGTGGGCTGGGCTTATGCCAGTCGCTATTTTGATATGTGGTTGAGCAATTCGCCGATAGCGCAGCCCTTTCAGGGGATCCGCTGTATGTCCAGCGGCAGCACCTGCCCATCGTCAGGCTATATCAAAGCGGACGCCACGGATGACGAGGGGTTTTACCACGCCCGTTCCGGCAGCAGCGTCTATAACGGTAGCTATGGATTTGCCTCATTTTCCCCCGCTGCCTATGAATATTTTCGCCAGCAGACGGTAGGCAGCAGTGACGCCTTTGTTTTAAACCTCTGTTACACCACGACCGACTACGATTACGCCTCTGGCGTGCGCTGTCGGGATCTGGCGTCCGGTGCTACCTGGCGTTATTACACGCTAACCGCCACTAAAGTAGGGCATCTGACGCTTAACAGCACCGGCGCAATGTCAGAAATTTGGGTCGCCAGCGACGGCAGTCCCAGTATTAACGGTGGCGGCGATCTCTGCCAGCTGGGGGTGGTTTCCGGGGCTTCAGGCGTGATATGTAAAATGGTCTCTTATTCGCTGCAGCAGACAAAGCGCGTTACTGCGTCTCTGAATTTCCGGATGGTGGTGGATACCGCTGAACTGGGTTTTACGCCAACGACCAGAGAGGTCATGTATAGTGGCGACGGCGTCAACTGGACGCGTTATTCTACCGCGACAACTTATACTAACGTTTTTACCACGACCGGTAATTATGTCTATGTTTTCCTGTCAGGTAGTTTCTTCAATAAAGTTTTGAATTCAGGTAAAGATCTGACCAATAAGGATTCGTTGTTTACCTTCTATTTTGATAACTCCATCACGCCGGAGTCTGGTTACTATCAGTTCACGGCTTCCAGCCAGCTCAATATTATCCCCAAAGAGTACGGCATCAGTATTGTCTCCAGCGATGGTAATTCCCACCCGTCCCGTTCCGGAAAAATCGGCGATCGGCAACCGATAGAGTTTGAATATAAGGTGACGACTTCGGCATCGCGCCAGGCCGATAGCATTACGGCCAGAGTTGTGGGCGATTCTACGACTATTCGCGGTGTGCCTTATTGTGTGTTCAGATCGGTGGATGGCACATTGCAGGTACCGATTCCGGCTTGGCTTTCCTGGACTTCCTCCAGCGGGGCGACGGTAAAAAAACGCAATAGCTGCGGCGACGCTGCCGTTGATATGACGGATGCCAACTGGGTGCAGACGAGCTGGAATGCCGCCGTGGATGATGGCTTCTTTTTCACCACCACGCTTAAGTTGCAATTTCCGATGGATGATTTACGTTCGCAGTTTACCCTGGACGGTATGGACTGGATGGGGACGGTCAGCGCCAGCGGCGATGTGGAAGTGACTGCCACCTGGATAGGCGTCGATCGTTAAGGAGGCTTGCAGTGCGCTTTAAACGATGGGGGCGGCTGGCGATATTGGCTTTTTCCTGCGCCGCAGCGCTACCGGCGCGGGCGGTACGGCTGGAATCGACGATCTATGATATAACGCCGCCGCAGAATTTTATCTCCTGGCCTATCCTGAACGACAGCTCGCGGGCCAACCTGTATACCATCGCGGTCTGGAAAATCGACCGGCCTGGAGCAGGGGGAGAGCGGCGCGTGGATGGCAGTGAACTGGAAGTGGTTTATTCGCCGCTGCGTCTTACTCTGCAGCCCGGACGTCGGGACTATTTTAAGCTTTACTACCGCGGGCCGCAGGACGAGCGTGAACGCTACTACCGGGTACAATTTAAAGAGACGCCGGTCACGCTAATTCCATGGCGTGAACAGCGCCAGGGGCTGGATGCCGTTCCGGTGGTTTCAGTGAGCGCTATTCTGGTGGTGCGTCCACGTAAAATGACTTTTCGCTATGAGCTTGATGAAGCAACGGGAATGCTGAAAAACAGCGGCAATACCTGGTTCAGGGTGATTGTGCAGCAGGGGTGTCAGGGCGATGATGAGAGTGCGACTCAACTGGCATTGCTGCCGGGAGACGTATGGCGTAATAGCGCGATCAACGCCCGCAACCGGAAATATATTGTCGCACTGGGGCGTTACCATCGGCTTGGGCAAGGGTGCTTTGCCGGGCTGCCCCCGCGATGAGGGCGACCCGTAGCATGCGAGTCACACCAGCGTGTGCATGGCGCGTAGGCGGCGCAACTGTGCCGCTCCGCCCAACTTACGGCCTATCGAATACTGGTGTTGATAGACGCTCTTCACGCTGCAGCCCAGTCGCCGGGCAATGGTTTTTGCGCTGTTTCCCTTCGATCTCTCCCTTAATATCATCACTTCCCTCGCGGTAAAGGCGGGCCCCTGATACGGCAGCGGATATCGGATCTGTTGCGCCAGACTGAATTTGCGGCTGAAGATGCTGTGCTGGCGGCTTTGCACCACTATGGTATATCAATTATGGTTCGTTCTGAGCCAGTAGTTGGCCAACGGTAGCATGACTGGCTCCACAACCAGCAGCACCGACAATGCCAGGTTATTAAGTTCCTGAAGCCAGTGTTCATGAATCAACAGCTGCAGATGGGCGCTGGAAAAATCGATAACGATAAAGCTCTCACACATTGTTTTGCGGTATGGCTTAAAAATAAGTTCGTTAATCGCCAGCTTGAAATAATAATTATCATCTGGCCAGATTATTAATTTTTCGTCATCACAGAATCTATTGCTAATTATTTGGTTGTTAATTAACTTACAACTTAAACCACATCCCATACAACAAAAGTACTGTGTTCCTATCATAAAATTAATAACTCGCCGTTGGATATTAAAACATATCAGCCGCTTCATCGACTGAACAAAGCCCGTCGCTATATTTTACTTTCGTGTCCTTGTCCTGCGTCCAGTCGCTGGTATGGTTGCGAACGCTCTACGGCTTAGTTAAGCAAGAGCCGGCGTATCTTGCGCGACAGGTCAGGATCTCCTGCATTTGTCGAAAAGTCGTTTTTATAACTTACCATGGGACATATCTCATTTGTTATTTTTTAGTGTTTATGACTAATGGTTATTTATATTAATGTCATTCGCTTCTGTTCCTTTGCAAGGATTCGGTTGTTTTTTGATTTTAAATGCTGCTTAACTAAGAATTTACTTATAAATAGCACATAACGAAAAAAAACGCCTTATGGCGAGTCGGTATCCTTAATTTAACCTTAATTTGCGTTATCCCTGTAGGTTCTATGCGTTTTGATAAAAAAATTTCTGCCGGCCCGCTGTTGCTGGGCGCCGCAGCGCTGATATTTCCGTTTTTCGCCGACGTGCACTTTCCGCTGCTCGGCGGAAAAACCGTCGCCTGGGTGGAAGATGCGCAGTCCTGCTGGCTTATGTTTGGTGCGCTGTTTACGCTGCTTTACATGCGTCCGGGAAGCCTTGAGGAGGGGCCACGTCAGTTCTGGCTGTGGTCGGTGGTCTGGTGGCTGACGCTGTTCGGCAGAGGAATTAGCTGGGGACGCGACTACTTTCCCGACGGCCCGAGAATGGTATTTCGGGCCATTTCGGTGGTGCTTATCGGTACGCTGGTGCTGTCACTGTTCTTCTCGCCGGCGCTGCGCCGCAATATTGTGGAACGGTTTCGCCATGACAGGCTGCCGTTCTGGACGCTGGCAGTGGTGGTGGTGACCTTTCTGATTTCCGATACCGTAGAGCATCATCGTGTACTGGCGCCGCTTTTTTTGCATAATCCCGCCTGGCAGGATCTGATTGAAGAACTCTACGAGCTGCCCTTTATGATCGGCCTGTTCATGATTGCCTTTTCGCTGATGAAGCACGAGAAGAGGGCTGAGTTCGATGCCCACGCGCTGCGCCGGGCCGACGAAGTTCCTGGCTACTGAAATTAGCGGGCCCGCTTTTTCGGCCGGTATTTTTCCGGTATGGGGGGAACCGGGCGTCGATCGTCTATCAGGTGGAACACCGTCAGAATGGGATGGCGCCACAGCATACGCGGGCCGGCCCAGCGCATAATTTCACGCATCTCTTCACGCGCTGCTGGCTGGTAGCAGTGGATCGGGCACTGGCGGCAGGCGGGTTTCTCTTCACCGAATGCGCAGCGCTCAAGGCGCTTTACGGCGTAGCCGTAAAGCTTTTGATAGTGTTCGGCGTCGGAACGGGCCTGGGGGCAAGCGCGCTGGTACAGCGCAATCATGCGGCGAATGGTGAGCTGTTCCCTGCGAATGCGTTTTCCTGCCATGACGGAACTCCGGCTTGTTAAAGGTGTATCTATTATGCATTTTAACACCTTTACCTTCCCGCTGACCAGCGCTCACTGATGTCAGCTTTATGGCGGCACTCTCGTGAACCCGGGCAAAGCAATTGCAACCAGCCTCCGGACAGGGCATGATATTTGCGCCTGAACAACAAGGAGTATTTATGCAGGAGTTAGTCTCTTTTTTTAGAGAATATGGATTAGCCGCTTTTCTTAAGAACCATGGGATAGAATTAAACCAGACGGTATTGTTGGTTATGGTTCTGGTCGTCATTTTTATTACGGCTTTAATTATTCATTTCATTCTGCACCGTATCGTGCTGAAAGCTTTCGAGAAGAAAGCGCACGCCAGCTCAAAGCTGTGGCCGCAGATAATTACTCAGAATAAACTATTTCATCGCCTGGCGCTGGTGTTTCAGGGGGTGGTTGTCAACGTTCAGTCCGCGGTCTGGCTGCATGGCAATGGCGCAGGTGAGGTGCTGTCCCTGTGTGCCCAGCTATGGATTATGCTTTACTCGCTGCTGGCGTTCTTTTCACTACTGGATGTTTCCCTTGGGCTGTCGCGCCGCTTTGCGTTTTCTTCACAATTGCCGCTAAGAGGCATTTTCCAGGGCGTGAAGCTGATTGCGGCCATTGTGGTTGGCATCCTGATGATTTCCCTGCTGATTGGTAAATCTCCGGCCATTCTTATCAGCGGTCTTGGCGCGATGGCCGCCGTGCTGATGTTGGTCTTTAAGGATCCCATTCTGGGGCTGGTGGCGGGCATTCAGCTATCGGCCAACAATATGCTGAGGATCGGCGACTGGCTGGAGATGACCAAATATGGCGCAGACGGCTCGGTTATCGATATCGGTCTGACTACGGTGAAGGTACAGAACTGGGATAACACCATTACCACTATCCCGACATATTCGCTGGTGTCTGACGCGTTTAAAAACTGGAGCGGTATGTCCCAGTCCGGCGGGCGTCGGATTAAACGTAGCTTTAATATCGATACCACCAGCGTTCATTTCCTGTCGCCGGAAGAAGAAGCTCGTCTGATCCGCAGCAATTTGCTGAAGCCCTATCTGGACGCCAAGCATAAAGAGCTGGGCGAATGGAATAGCCAGCACGAGACCGAGGTTTCGCCGCTTAACGGGCGGCGCATGACCAACATCGGCACCTTCCGGGCCTATCTGACCGAATATCTGCAAAATCACCCGCGCATCCGTAAGGATATGACGCTGATGGTGCGTCAGATGCAGCCGGACGACAATGGCCTGCCGCTGGAAGTCTATGCGTTTACCAACACTGTCGCCTGGCTGGAATATGAGGCGATTCAGGCCGATATTTTCGACCATATCTTCGCCATTATTGATGAGTTCGGGCTGCGGGTACATCAGTCTCCGACCGGGAATGATATTCGTTCTCTGGCGTCGCTTGCCCGCTCCGTACAGCCGTAAAGTTAACCGTAACGAATAAACGGGCCTGCGGGCCCGTTTTTTTTTGCCAAAAAAAAACCTGCCGGGAGAGGCAGGTGGAAGATAGCATTGACCTGAAAATCTACGTAAGTCCGGTGTACCAGGATCTCTCAGCACACGAAATCAGTATAGATGGTTTCGGTTTTTTTTATTTTATTTAAGAGTATTCCTGGTAATGAAAATCTTCAGGCGGGCTGTTACGCTATTTTGTGATAAGCGACAGAGGCATAGTAAATGATATTCGCCACACTTATGGCGTAGATAAACGTAAATAAAAAGGGATCACCGAATGAAAAAAAGAATAATTGCTGGCGTTCTTGGGGCATTACTGTCTTTACCCGTTCTGGGCGCAACGCAGGAAGCGCCGCAGGGTTACCAGCTGCGCCAGGTTTTGCTGCTGAGTCGCCACAATCTGCGGGCTCCGTTAGCCAATAACGGCAGCGTTCTGGCGCAGTCCACGCCCCGTTCCTGGCCTAAATGGGAAGTGCCTGGCGGTCAGTTGACCACCAAAGGCGGCGTACTGGAGATCTATATGGGGCGCTATCTGCGTCAGTGGCTGGAAGAGCAGGGATTGGTGAAAGGCGATAGCTGCCCCGACGATCGCCAGGCGTACTTCTATGCCAACAGCCTGCAACGCACGGTGGCGACGGCGCAGTTCTTTGCCGCGGGCGCCTTCCCGGGCTGTAATATCCAGGTTCATCATCAGGCTAAAATGGGAACGATGGATCCGGTCTTTAATCCGGTAATTACCCGGGACGACCCCGCTTTTAGCAAGGCGGCCGTGAGTGCGATGGAAGCCCAGCGTAGTCGCTATGCGCTGGACGACAGCTTTAAGCTGCTGGAAAAAATTGCCGACTATAAAGATTCTCCTGCCTGCAAAGAGAAACACCAGTGCGAGCTGAGCGGTGGCAAAGACAGCTTCAGCGCCAGAGTGCATGAGGAACCGGGGGTTAGCGGGCCGCTTAAGGTGGGTAACTCGCTGGTGGATGCTTTCACCCTTCAGTATTACGAAGGCTTTCCTGAGCAGGAGGTCGCCTGGGGCGAGATTAAGAGCGATCGCCAGTGGCAACTGCTGTCCGCTTTAAAGAATGGTTACCAGGAGTCGCTGTTTACCTCTCCCCAGGTTGCCCGTAACGTGGCCGCGCCATTGATCGGCTATATCGATAAAGCGCTGGAAGCGCCTGCGGATAAGGCGCCGGTGTTGACGATGCTGGTAGGGCATGATTCCAATGTCGCTTCGCTACTGAGCGCGCTGAACTTCCGGCCTTATCAGCTGCCCGGCCAGTATGAACATACGCCGATTGGCGGCAAACTGGTGTTTCAGCGCTGGCATGACGGGCGCGCTAATCGTGAGCTGATGAAGGTGGAGTATGTTTATCAGAGTAGCGATCAACTGCGAAAGGCCCAGCCGCTGTCGCTGGACAATCCGCCGCAGCGGGTTACGCTGGAGCTGGCGGGATGCCCGACAGACGATAACGGTTTTTGCCCGATGGATAAGTTTACTGCGCTGATGCGTCAGGCCGCTGCCGCTAAGTAATAGCGCCATATTTCCGCCCTCTCCGCAAGAAGGAGAGGACGGATGTCAGTCAATAGCAGGGTCAGACGTTCTGGCGTTCGATGGTCTGTTCGCCCCAGAACAGGGAGTCTTTGTCGGTGCGGGAAAAAGCCAGGGCCAGGACTTCATCGTTGCCTTCTTCCCAGATCTGTTCCGCTTTTTTCTCATCGTAGTCCGCAATTTCAAAAATCGCCTCGGCTATCTCCGGCGAGGTATTACGCAAGGATGCCCATTCGCCAACGTTATGCTTTTTGGACTCTTGATTTAACATGCTTTCCTCCCGTTGGGATCCGACTTAACCGTTCAGTTTTACAGCCAGCCCTGCGACATATTCGCCCTGGTAACGGGCAATCGCCAGCTCTTCTTCGCTCGGCTGGCGGGAACCGTCGCCGCCGGCGATGGTGGTAGCGCCGTAGGGGGTGCCGCCGCGCACCACGGAAACATCAAACAGCTCCTGGGCGGCGTAGCCGATGGGGACAATCACCATGCCGTGATGGGCGAGGGTAGTCCAGGTGGATGAGATAGTATGCTCCTGACCACCGCCAGTGCCGGTAGAACTGAAGACGCTGGCCAGCTTGCCGTAAAGCGCGCCGGATGCCCACAGCCCGCCGGTCTGATCCAGAAAGGTGCGCATCTGACCCGACATATTGCCGAAGCGCGTAGGGGTACCGAAGATGATGGCATCGTAGTCGGCCAGCTCCTGCGGCGTGGCGACCGGCGCGTTCTGGGTTTTTCCGCCCGCCTTTTCAAAGACGTCAGGCTTCATGGTTTCCGGTACGCGTTTCAGCGTGACTTCCGCGCCGTTTACCTTCTCTGCACCCTCGACGATGGCGCGCGCCATCGTTTCAATATGTCCATACATGGAATAATAGAGTACCAGTACTTTAGCCATTCGCCTTACTCCTTAGTTTTATGCGTAGCAGCACAACGCTGCCTTCATATAAAGATTATGACGTGCTGGCCAGAGTGCAAACCAGAGCGCACTTTCCATGACTTATCGCAAGCAAGCACGATAAATTCGGCTCTGTTCTGTAGCATCGGGACACATTTTTTCTGTCTGGCTTTTTGACTCCATAAGAGCGGCTTAGCGGATGGCGAAAATCGGGCGGGGCGGTAATTTCGTTATGGTATTACAAAATGTAACGGTGCTCTGATTAGCCGGGGCGGCTGAACTACCCTTGTAATGACGCGGGTAATACTGGCGTTTGTCGCCAGCCGCGGGGTTAAATCTTTTTGTGTAACGCACTCTCACCATTTCACAACTCCGGAGGTCGGAAATGGCAAACCATCGTGGCGGTTCAGGTAATTTTGCCGAAGACCGGGCAAGGGCATCCGAAGCGGGCCGTAAAGGGGGCCAGCGTAGCGGTGGGAACTTTAAGAATGACCCACAGCGTGCTTCTGAGGCCGGCAAAAAAGGGGGAAGAAACAGCCACGGCGCGCGTAACAGCGAATAATCGACCGGGCTGTTAACCACCAGACGTTCCCTGTCTCTAATGCCGCCGGGGCGAGAGTCCCGGCGGTTTTCTTTATGGAGGCGCTGTTGATCGACAGGTGTTTTGTCCGACGGTCGCCTTTTGCTATTCTGTCGCCAAAAATAGCAGGGAGTAGGCGCATGGCGGACAGCGCAACAAAACCAGGGCGACGTTCTCAGGCGGTCGCGGCGAAAAAAGCGGCGATTCTGAGCGCCGGGCTGGACTATTTTTCCCGTTTTGGCCTTCATGGCGCAAGCCTCGAACAGGTGGCGGAGCGGGCAGGCGTCTCAAAAACTAATCTGCTTTATTATTATCCGTCGAAAGAGGCGCTCTATGTGGCGGTAATGCGTCAGATTCTGGACGTCTGGCTGGCGCCACTGCGGGCCTTTCGCACCGATCTGGAGCCGCTGGTGGCCATCGGCGACTATATCCGGCTCAAGATGGAGGTTTCCCGGGACTACCCGCAGGCATCCAGGCTGTTTTGTCTGGAGATGCTTCAGGGCGCGCCGCTGTTAATGGGCGAGCTGGAAGGTTGTCTGCGGGGACTGGTAGCGGAAAAGTCGGCGATTATCAGCGGCTGGGTGGCCAGCGGTAAGCTGGCTCCCGTCGATCCCCACCACCTGATTTTTATGATCTGGGCCACAACCCAGCACTATGCCGACTTTTCCACCCAGGTCGAGGCGGTGACGGGCCAGACCCTGGCGGACGCCGACTTCTTTCGTCGGGCCGTCGCCAGCGTTCAGCAGATGATCCTGGATGGCGTGCGTCCGCGCTAGCGCTGGGACGGCACCGGGCAGCTCAGATCGCCTTCGTCGCAGTGGGAGAACGACGCCAGAAACCCGTTGCGTTCACGGGTTTTATCGGTCAGACACTGATTCCAGACCAGCGCCTGGGCGCTGCCGCCTTCGGCGCCGGAGCTGAGAAATTTACAATCGGCGTCGCGCACTTTAATCCATGCCTCTTCCGATAGCTTTAACAGCTCCTGCTGCTGGGGGCTGGCGCGTTGCAGCAGTGACTGATAAGTCTGATTCAACTGCTGGTCCGCTTTTTTATATTCGGCGGCAGCGCATTGATTCATGTCGGTTTGCGATTGGGCATCCGCGCAGTCCGCGGCCCAGGCGGACTGACCCAGCAACAGGCTGGCGGCAATAAGATAACGATATTTCATAGTACTCCCCTGAAAAAGGCTCCTTTAACAAGGAGCCTTTTCACTGTAGCGAAGCCTTAGCCGATTGTCATCAGGCTGGCGTTACCTCCCGCCGCCGCGGTATTGACGCTCAGGGAGCGTTCGACGTACAGCCTTTCCAGCAGCAGGTTAGTTTCGCCGTGGGCGAAGCCCTGTACCGTGACAATGGCGCCGTCCCGGGCAGCAACGAATTCGCACAGCTTGCGTAACTGGTCGGAATCGCCGTGGAAGATGACCGCATCGAAGGGCTGGCTGAATAGCTTATCGGCGGTGGCGAAATCGATACGCTGGCTGACGCTCTGGGGCAGGCGTTTAGCCAGAGTGCGCTGCATTGGTTCATCGGGCCACAGCGCCCGGCTGCCCACAGCAGTGACCGCAGCCAGTTGGATCAGCGCATCCTCTTCGTTATCGGCCACGCACAGCACCCGCGTTCTGGGCATCAGGGTCCAGGTGTTACGCTCGCCGGTGGGGCCAGGCAGGGAACGCAGGCTGCCGCTTTGTGCCTGTTCGGCAAAGTGCTGGCACAGAGCGTGAAATTCCGGGCGCTCTTCCGCCCAGTCGGTCAGGGCGCTGTGGGCCTCCTGCAACGCCGCCTTCAGATGCATATTCGCCGGATACATTCGGTCATGGCGGGCAAGGGTGGTCAGCACCGCATCGTCCGGACGGCTGCTCAGCAGTCGATAGAGATAGAGCGGGCCGCCCGCTTTCGGGCCGGTGCCGGAAAGCCCCTCGCCGCCGAAAGGCTGTACGCCGACTACGGCGCCGACTATGTTGCGGTTAACGTACATATTGCCGACATGGGCCTGTGAGGTGACCTGGGCGATGGTTTCATCAATACGGGTATGAACCCCGAGCGTCAGGCCGTAACCTGCGTCGTTAATCTGCTGAACCAGCGCGCTCAGTTTGGCGCGGCTGTAGCGCACCACGTGCAGCACCGGGCCAAACACTTCGCGCTTCAGTTCGTCAAAACTTTCCAGTTCGATAAGCGTCGGCGGCACAAAGGTGCCACTCTGCCATTCGCGTACGTCCTGGCTGTTTTCCTGGGCGGCCTGGAATACCCGGCGCCCTTTGGCGCGCATGGCCTGGATATGGCGTTCGATATTCTGTTTGGCTTCGCTGTCGATGACCGGCCCGATATCGGTAGTCAGACGACCCGGGTTGCCCATCCGGCATTCGGCCATGGCGCCTTTCAGCATTTTCAGGGTGTGATCGGCCACCTCTTCCTGCAGACAGAGAACGCGCAGGGCGGAGCAGCGCTGGCCGGCGCTGTCGAAGGCGGAGATAATCACATCCTGTACCACCTGCTCGGTCAGAGCCGATGAATCGACGATCATGGCGTTCAGGCCGCCGGTTTCTGCGATGAGCGGCGTCGGGCGACCCTGGGGGTCGAGGCGACTGGCGATGTTGCGCTGCAGCAGCGTCGCCACCTCGGTGGAGCCGGTAAACATCACGCCGCGCACCCGGGGATCCGAGGTCAGGCGAGCGCCGACGGTTTCACCACGGCCAGGCAGAAGCTGAACCACACCCGGCGGCACTCCGGCCTCCAGCAGCAGTTCAATGCCCTGAGCGGCGATAAGCGGCGTCTGTTCGGCCGGTTTGGCCAGCACGCAGTTACCGGCGGCCAGAGCTGCGGCTACCTGGCCGGTAAAGATCGCCAGCGGGAAGTTCCAGGGACTGATACAGACCACCGGCCCCAGCGGGCGATGGGTTTCATTGTCAAAATCATTACGTACCTGACAGGCGTAATAGCGCAGGAAGTCCACGGCTTCGCGCACTTCGGCAATGGCGTTACCGAAGGTTTTCCCCGCTTCGCGCACCAGAATGCCGATCAGCGGCTGCATCTGATCTTCCATCAGAATCGCGGCGCGTTCGAGAATTGCGGCGCGCTCGGCAGGTGGGGTGGCGAACCAGATATCGGCCTGATTGATCGCGTTTTCCAGCGCCTGTTCCACTTCTTCATCCCGCGCCTCGCGTACGTAGCCGACAATATCCGTCGGTTCGGCCGGGTTAATCACTGCCTGAAGTTCGCTTTCGTGTACTTTTACCGTCTGTTCCAGAATCGGCAGTGCCTGCCACTTCTGACTGGCGCTGTTAAGCAGCGCGGAAGAAAGGGAGGCCAGTCGGTGTTCATTGTCCAGATCCAGCCCCAGCGAGTTGGCACGCTCTTCGCCATACAGATCTCGCGGCAGCGGAATTTTCGGATGCGGCAGCCCCGGCAACCCTTCCCGGGCGCTTAGCTTATCGACGGCGACCACCGGATCGGCTACCAGTTCGTCGATGGAAAGCGTGCTGTCGGCGATACGATTGACGAATGAGGTATTGGCGCCGTTTTCCAGCAGGCGCCGCACCAGATAGGCCAGCAGGGTTTCATGGGTTCCCACCGGCGCATAGATACGGCACGGACGGTTCAGTTTGCCGTCGCTGATTTTCCCCACTACCTGCTCATAGAGCGGCTCGCCCATGCCGTGCAGACACTGAAATTCATACTGCCCCGGATAGTAGTTCTGTCCGGCCAGATGATAGATAGCCGCCAGCGAATGGGCATTGTGGGTGGCGAACTGAGGATAGATCAGGTTTGGTACCGACAGCAGTTTACGGGCGCAGGCCAGGTAGGAGACATCGGTATAGACCTTACGAGTGTACACCGGGTAGCCTTCCAGCCCCTCGATCTGGGCCTGTTTTATTTCGCTGTCCCAGTAGGCGCCTTTTACCAGACGGATCATCAGGCGGCGGCGGCTGCGGGTGGCGAGATCGATAAGGTAGTCAATCACGAACGGACAGCGCTTCTGGTAAGCCTGGATAACGAAACCGATGCCGTTCCAGCCTTCCAGCTCCGGCTCAAAACACAGCTTTTCCAATAGATCGAGGGAGATCTCAAGGCGACTGGCCTCTTCGGCGTCGATATTGATTCCGATATCGTACTGGCGTGCCAGCAGGGTTAATGCCTTAAGGCGCGGATAGAGTTCGTCCATCACCCGATCGAACTGGGCGCGGCGATAGCGGGGATGCAGGGCGGAAAGCTTGATAGAAATTCCCGGCCCTTCATAGATTCCACGACCGTTGGATGCCTTGCCGATAGCGTGGATCGCCTGCTGATATGACAGCATATAGGCATCGGCGTCGGCGGCGGTCAGAGCCGCTTCGCCCAGCATATCGTAGGAGTAGCGGAAGCCTTTATCTTCCAGGCGGCGGGCGTTGGCCAGCGCTTCGGCGATGGTCTCGCCGGTGACGAACTGCTCGCCCATCAGGCGCATCGCCATATCCACTCCTTTACGGATCAGCGGTTCGCCGCTCTTGCCGATAATGCGATTCAGCGAACGGGAAAGATTGGCTTCGTTATGGGTAGAAACCAGCCGTCCGGTCAGCAGCAACCCCCAGGTGGCGGCATTAACGAACAGTGACGGGCTGCGCCCGAGGTGTGACTGCCAGTTGCCGTTGCTGATTTTGTCGCGGATTAGCGCGTCGCGGGTACCTTTATCGGGGATGCGCAGTAGCGCTTCGGCCAGGCACATCAGCGCTACCCCTTCCTGTGAAGAGAGTGAAAACTCCTGCAGCAGCCCCTGCACCATGCCGGCGCGCCCGCCGGCGCTTTTCTGATTACGTAGCTTACTGGCCAGCTGATGGGCGAGGGTATGCGCCTTCTGGGCCACATCGGCAGGCAGACGTGCCTGTTCAAGAATCATCGGCAGCGCGTCGGTTTCCGGGCGGCGCCAGGCGGCGGTAATCGCGGCGCAGCTAACGCTCTGGGGCAGGATCTGCTCGGCGAACTCCAGGAACGGCTGGGGCGTTTCGTCGACTGGCGCGTTTCCTTCATCGATATCACCGCTATTGGCGGCTCCGGCCAGCAGCGCAGGCAGCTCCGGCAACTCCTCGTTATTTTCCAGGCGCTGAAGATAGTTAAAAATCGCCTGTTTAATCAGCCAGTGCGGCGTCCTGTCGATTCGTGAGGCGGCGGCTTTAATGCGCTCGCGGGTCTCTTCATCCAGTTTTACCCCCATCGTGGTGCTGGCCATGCCTGTGCTCCTGTCTGTGTTCGTAATGGTCTGTGAAAAAATATTGCTACCGGGCAATATCTAATATGTTGCAACTTTGTGCAACCACGTTAAATGTGACGAAGATAGCAACACTGAAACCGCGCAGAATTATTACCGCCGACAGTGGCATTATTTTTTCTGGATTTACCCGAAAGGGCGGTGTTTACTGACGCGCTTAACATTTTTTAAGGGTGCAACCTATAAAAGTGTGAGCCAGTGCAACCTATAAGAAAACTTAAGCTGAACCTGGGGCGAGCATGTGTAACTGATATGTTAAAGCATTTGTAAACACACTGCGCTTACGGCAGGATGGATCGCCGCGAGTGAAACGACAAACGAGACCCGTCACGTTCCGGCGGTGTCAACCTGGGGTTTTACCCGGAAACAACATCGGAGAATCGAATGAGTATTAGCACACCGATGCTGGTGACTTTCCTGATTTATATCTTTGGCATGATATTGATTGGTTTTATCGCCTGGCGTTCTACAAATAATTTTGACGACTATATTCTGGGCGGCCGTAGTCTCGGCAGCCTGGTCACGGCGCTTTCCGCTGGCGCTTCGGATATGAGCGGCTGGCTGCTGATGGGGCTGCCGGGCGCCATCTTTCTGGCCGGGATTTCAGAAAGCTGGATAGCAATCGGGCTTGCTCTTGGCGCCTGGCTGAACTGGAAGCTGGTCGCCGGACGTTTACGCGTCCAGACCGAGGCCAATGATAACGCGCTGACGCTGCCAGATTACTTTACCAGCCGCTTTGCGGATAACAGCCGCCTGCTGCGGATTATCTCGGCGCTGGTTATCCTTGTCTTCTTCACCATCTACTGCGCGTCCGGCATTGTGGCTGGCGCACGCCTGTTTGAAAGTACTTTCGGTATGGATTACACCACCGCGCTGTGGGCCGGGGCGGCGGCGACCATCGTCTACACCTTTGTGGGGGGCTTCCTGGCGGTGAGCTGGACCGACACCATTCAGGCGGCGCTGATGTTTTTTGCGTTGATAATAACGCCGGTGGTGGTGTTGTTTACCGTCGGTGGGTTGGGCGATTCCCTTGAGGTGATTAAACAGAAAAGCATCGAGAACATTGATATGTTCAAGGGGCTGAATATCGTCGCCATTATTTCGCTGCTGGGCTGGGGGCTGGGATATTTTGGCCAGCCCCATATTCTGGCGCGTTTTATGGCGGCGGACTCTCACCGTACCATCGTCAGCGCACGTCGTATCGGTATGGCGTGGATGATTCTGTGCCTGCTGGGCTCTGTAGGGGTTGGTTTCTTTGGCATTGCTTATTTTTCCGATAACCCGCAGCTGGCCGGGGCGGTGAATGACAACAGCGAACGTATCTTTATTGAGCTGGCGCAGATTCTGTTTAACCCCTGGGTTGCCGGTATCCTGATGTCGGCCATTCTGGCGGCGGTGATGTCTACTCTGAGCTGCCAGCTGCTGGTCTGCTCCAGCGCCATTACTGAAGATCTCTACAAGGCTTTCCTGCGCAAAGGCGCCAGCCAGCGCGAACTGGTGTGGGTAGGGCGCATCATGGTACTGCTGGTGGCGCTGGTGGCTATCGCCATGGCGGCAGACCCCAATAACCGGGTGCTGGGGCTGGTAAGCTACGCCTGGGCTGGATTCGGCGCCGCTTTCGGGCCGGTGGTCATTCTGTCGCTGTTCTGGTCGCGCATGACCCGTAACGGGGCGCTGGTTGGTATGATTATCGGCGCGGTGACCGTGGTGGTATGGAAACAGTTTGAATGGCTGGATCTGTACGAAATTATTCCGGGCTTCCTGTTCGCTACTCTGGGCATTGTGGTGGTCAGCCTGATGGGGAAAGCGCCATCTCGCGATGTGGTTGAGCGTTTTAATAAGGCGGATCAGCACTTCCGTGATATTCCTGCGGTTAAGCTACAGCAGGCCGAGTAATCTCTGCGGGCTGCCCCTGGCGGGGCAGCCTTATTTCTTCTGGCGTCCCTCCCATATCGCTGTCTGATTCCGCAGACCCTATACCTGTTATTGATTAAACATTAATGGCTGTATAAAAAATAGCCTTTCTGACGTTTATTAAATAATATGTTGCAATATTGATAACTTTTAGTGTAATTAAAGAGAAGAGCGGTAGTTCCCGGCAGTGAAAGCCATTTTCACAATGGAGATCGCGAATGGTAGCGTCCAGAACTGGACACCTGAAAACGACAATCCATACTCCCCAGCTGGCAGGCATTGCCACCGGCAATGCTCTCTTCACCGCTCCATATTTCTTCACGATACACACTGTCATCACCGATGCGGCATCTGCCTCATGGCAGCGATGTCGCGTCTCCTCAACCGGCAATTATTGGCTTAAAAGGGAGCCAACCTTCTTTGTTTGTGCGCATCATCGTGCCTGTAAGCAGGTGCGGGTAGTGAAACCAACCAGTCAAGGTGCCATCCATGGGAAGACAAAAAGCAGTGATCAAAGCTCGTCGCGAAGCCAGACGTTTGCTGAGACGGGACTCACGCAGCCACAAGCAGCGTGAAGAAGAGTCGGTCACCTCGCTTGTACAGATGAGCGGCGTGGAATCTATCGGCATGGCCAGGGACAGTCGGGATAATTCGCCCATTGAGGCGCGTAATGCCGCGCAGGAGCGCTATCTGAGAGCCATTGAACGCAAGAAGCTTATCTTTGCCACCGGCGAGGCCGGATGTGGCAAAACCTTTATCAGTGCGGCAAAAGCCGCAGAGGCCCTGATCCACAAAGATATCGACAGGATCATCGTGACCCGACCAGTATTGCAGGCTGACGAGGATCTGGGCTTTTTGCCCGGTGATATCGGCGAGAAGTTCGCTCCCTACTTCCGACCGGTCTATGACATTCTGCTACGGCGCCTGGGGGCTTCGTTTATGCAGTACTGCCTGCGACCGGAGATAGGTAAGGTGGAAATTGCGCCTTTCGCCTATATGCGCGGCCGTACCTTTGAAAACGCGATGGTGATTCTGGACGAGGCGCAGAACGTGACCGCCGCCCAGATGAAGATGTTCCTGACCCGCCTTGGGGAAAATGTCACCGTTATCGTCAATGGCGATATCACCCAGTGCGACCTGCCATCTGGCGTGCTGTCCGGGCTGGAGGATGCGCTGCGGCGCTTTAGCGACGATGAGATGATTAGCGTCATCCGCTTTACCAAAGAGGACTGTGTGCGTTCGGTACTCTGCCAGCGTGCGCTCAACGCTTACGCTTAACCTGAAAATGAATCATCACGGGCCCGGCACGGCGTGCCGGGCCCGTGCGTTTTTCGGTCAGACGGCTACAGGGAAGGGGAGCGGTTTACCAATAAAATAGCCCTGCATATGGCTGACTCCCAGCCGTTGCAGCAGTTCCTGATGCTGGTGGCTTTCGACAAACTCGGCGACCACCTGCATCTTTTTCTCGCTGGCAATCTCGCAGATGGATTTCACAATCTTCTGATCGAGGGTGTCATTCAGAATATTACGTACGAACAGCCCGTCTATTTTGATGACATCGGCCTGCAAACTCTTCATCCGTTCATAGTTGGCATAGCCACGTCCGAAATCGTCTATAGCGATACGAATCCCGCTTTCCCGCAAACGCGTCAGGTTTTCTCTGGCGCGCGCTTCATTCAGAAATAGCTGCTCTTCGGTCACTTCGATGGTGATGCACGAAGTGGCGACCTGATGACGCGCGAACAGGGCGAGAATCTTTCCGGCTATGCCTTCGCAGCCCAGAGTGGTCGGCATTAAATTTACTGAATAGTGACAGGTAATATCGTCACGCGCTGCAAGCGTCGCCAGCACTTTATCCAGCACCTGCATGTCGAATTTTTCACACAAATCGAATTCATCGATCAGCGGTAAAAATTTGTCTGGTGTGAGGATTTCGCTGCCATACGCCAGGCGAGACAGCACCTCGGCGTAGCTGGCGTGCGGCTCCTGCCCCTGAATTTTTTGCTGATAGAGCCGCAGGCCGTCCTGTTCCAGCGCCGCTTTCACTTTGTGGTAAAGGTGGGCGGTTTCCGACACCAGACGTGCCGTCTGATCCTGCTCACCATTCAGCGGACGTAACCTGGAGGAGCGATCGCCGGATTTGGCCAGATGGCCGAGTTCACAAATCAGCTGATAAAGATCGGCCTTATCGCTGGGGAGCGTGCCCCAGGCAATGGTGTAATCCAGTTCGACGGATTCACTACGCCAGTTGATTTCAATGCGCATCAGCGTTTGATGAATAAGCTGCAACCGGCGACGGATATTGTCGCCGTGCAGGGTGAACAGCGCGTAACAGCCGGGGATCTGATAAACAGATTCCCGCTTCTGTAGCCGGGATTGCAGGGCAATCGCCAGACGTCTGGCGACGTCAAGGCGAAAGGCGGGCCCGTACAGCTTTTCCAGACGCTCCAGCCCTGAAACCGAGACAAAACACAGGGTATCGGCGTTGCCGGCCTGCGGCAGTTCCTGCTCCAGCGCGCGCATGTTGGGAATATGTAGTAGCGGATCGGTCATGGCCATACTCTGGAGTTTTCTGGCCGCTTTTCCCAGTCCGAGTTGAATACCGGAGAGATAGATGTTGGCGATATTAAAGACGATAAACAGGGCAGAAAAGCAGACCAGCAGCTTTTCGCGATCTACCAGATCGGTAAATGCGTCATTGTTTTGAATCAGTAGGTAGATGGAGAGTGACCACAGTACGGAAATGAGACGATAGTTAACGTGAACCATACCGTAAATAAAGGTCAGAAAAATAAGCGGAATACAGTAACCGGACAGAATCATGGAAGTGCCGGCGGTACAGAAATAACTCAATAGCACCGTTAACATCAGAAGCCAGATTAGCGTCTTACTGCGCATTTCCGGCAGGATATAGGATAAGTAAAAACGCCTGGCGTAGGTCGGTGAGAAAAGCATCCTCAACAGGTGATAGAATGCGGCGGTAAAGGAGATAACCGGTAGCATAAAGCTTTGCAGATTAATAATCAGAGTAACGGCTTCATGCAGAGAGAAGTAGTACTGAAAATCATCCTGAATATTCATGACATACCCCACCAGATATAGCAGCATCTGGGCGATAACCGGGTACAATAGTCCATAGAACAGCAGGCGTGAGGCAATCGCATAACCGGAGCCAAAGCTGACGTGCGCCTTCTTACCCAGCCGCTGTTCCAGGCAGAAATACACCAGGCCTATTGGCAGGATCAAGGCGCAGACAATCAGTAGCGTTTCGCTGAGGCTGGAGTTCAGGGTTGACCACAGCGCAATAAAAAAACCAATAAAAAGTGGCGCTATCGCAGGCAGTCCGAAAATAGAAACTACGGCGACAGCGAAGCTAATCGGAATATAGGCGATATATTCCGGTGTCTGATTCAAAAGGACGATAGGGGATCCGGCGCGTAATAGAGGAACCGCGACGGCCGTCATCACAAGAATAATGATAAATTGTTTGGCGCTGGTGTAAATAACATTCATGTATGGTGTTAAGTAACTGACTTCACAAAAAGGCATGAGAAAAATCGGATGGCAAACGCAACGGAGTGCCTCCGGAGCAGCGGCAGACAGCCGGAGACAGGATGCCCCAGCAACATCAATGTGTATTATGTAGCACGCGTCACTTTTTTATGCAATATAACCTTGTTGGTTCTTATTGAACTTAACGACGGGATAACAATATTAATGGTTTAAAAATATAAATCTGGTGCAATTTATTTACCTCAGGGCGTTAATGGTTCAGTTATTTTCCACCGGTAGATGATTACCTGCAAAAAAAATGTGGTTTATTAAAAACAGACTGAGCGATGAACGGGATCGGCGTTGTTGGAAAAAACTGAGATGTTTTTTCACCTTTTCTGCTCGTTGAATTCAGGTTGAGTTCCTGTACGGCATGGGCAAAAAGCGGGCATTAGCCCGGGCTCTCTCTTTAAATATGGCGGTGAGGGAGGGATTGACTCGCTGCGCTCGCCCTGCGGGCAGTCTCCTCGCGGGCTCGTCGCCTGTCCAGCGGGCTGAAGCCCGCTGTCGAACCCTGTCGGGGGTTCTCACCCTCCCGGGTTGAGCGACATAAACGAAAAAGCCCGGGCATTAACCCGGGCTCTCTCTTTAAATATGGCGGTGAGGGAGGGATTGACTCGCTGCGCTCGCCCTGCGGGCAGTCTCCTCGCGGGCTCGTCGCCTGTCCAGCG